>JBJMHU010000134.1:0-23374 GCA_045807225.1 Ornithinibacter sp.
GCTGTGCCGCAGACCGTGCGGCCCGAGGTCCGGCGCATCGGGCACGTGGCGCAGCAGGTCGTGCACCACCGTCCGCACCTGCCGGGGGTCGACCCGGCGGCCGCGACGACCGAGGAGGAGGGCCGGCCCGCTGCCGGGGCCCACCAGCCGGGGCCGCCCGCGCCCGAGCCAGTCCACGACGGCATCCCGGGCCGGCACGCCGAACGGCACCCGGCGTTCCTTGTCGCCCTTGCCGACGACCCGCACGACGTTGGTGCCCAGATCGACGTCGTCGACGTCGAGGCCGACGAGCTCGCCGACGCGAACGCCGGTGGCGTACAAGAGCTCCAGGGCGGCACGGTCGCGCAGGTGCACCGGGTCGGCGTCGTCAGCGGCCACTGCCGCCACGTCGAGCAGGGCGGCGGCCGAACGCTGGGCGAGCACCGGCGGTAGCGTCCGGTGACGGCTCGGCGAGCTGAGGCGCAAGGAGGGGTCCGACGGGATCCGGCCGGTGCGCTCGAGCCAGCCGAAGAAGGTGCGCAGCGACGCCGAGGTGCGGGCGATCGTCGCGCGCGCCGCCCCGCGGCGCGAGAGCACGCCGAGCCAGGCACGCAGGTCGGCGAGCGTGACCGAGCGCAGGGTCTCGTCGTCGTGCGCCCCGACCTCGTCGAGGAACACCCCGACGTCGCGCACATAGGCGCGCACGGTGTGGGGCGACCTGCCCCGTTCGGAGCGCAGGTGGCGCTCGAAGGCGGGCAGCGCGTCGGAAAGGCCGCCGGTCATGGACCCACGGTGACACCGCGACACGGCGGAGAGCGGCAACACGCCCGAGCTCTTGCAGACGGCCTCCACGAAGCATCACCACGACGCGCCCGACGGGTCGAGGACGGCACCACGTCCGCCCCGGGGCAAGCCACGAGGGGCGCGACGGCTCAGTCCGACGGCCCCACCTAGGTCGAAGGGGTCTTGCGCCACCGCGGCGGCCGGTGAGCCACGAAAGGCCGCATCGCGTCATTCCGACGGCCCCACCAGGCCCGACCGGATCTTCCCCCACCGCGGTGGCCGGCAAAGCCACGAGGGGCCGCGACGGCTCAGTCCGACGGCCCCACCAGGCTCGACCGGGTCTTGCGCCACCGCCCCGCCTGCTTCGTCACCAGCCCCTCGGCCTCCAGCACCGCCAGGATGCCGACCAGCCGGCGGGCCTCCACTCCGCCAGCCGACGCTAGGCGGTCGAGCGTCGCACCGCCCCGAAGGGGTACCGCGGACCAGACCCGGTAGGACTCCGGGTCGAGGTCGTCACCCGGCACGGACGGGCCGGACGGCGTGTGATGGGGCAGCAGGTCGTCGCCGATCCGGCCGGCCAGCTCGGCCACCTCCGCGGCATCCGTGACGAGCACGGCGTCGGTCTCCCTCAGCAAGGCGTGGCAGCCGGCCGACGTCATGCTCGTGACCGGCCCGGGAACCGCACCTACCGGCAGGTGGTGCTCGCTCGCCGCCTTGGCTGTGGTGAGCGAGCCCGAGCGCAGGTTGGCCTCGACCACCACGGTGGCCCGCGCCAGCGTGGCGATGATCCGGTTGCGCGCCAGGAAGCGTGACCGGTACGGCGCGCAGCCCACCGGCACCTCGCTGACCACCGCCCCTCCCGTGGCCACGATCTGCTCGAGCATCGCGCGATGTGAGGTGGGGTAGGCCCGGTCGGCGCCGCAGGCGAGCACCGCGACGGTCGGGCCGTCGGCCGCGAGGGCCGCCCGGTGAGCGGCCGAGTCGACACCGTAGGCAGCACCGCTCACCACGGTGAAGCCGCGGGCGGCGAGGCCGTCGGCGATGTCCGCCGCCACCCGCAGGCCGTACTCGGTGGCCGCCCGCGAGCCGACCACGGCGACGCTGCGCTCCACGACCTCACCGAGGTCGGGGTGCCCGCGCACGAAGAGGCAGTAGGGGGGTTGGCGCAGCCGGTCCACACCGACCGGCCACTCCGCGTCACCCGGCACGACGACGCGGACCTGCGAGTGTCCCGCCGCCCGCGCCATGGCATCGAGGTCGAGCTCGGGGAGGCGCACGTCCCAGCCGTTCCGTGTCCCGAGCTGGCCGGCTCGCAGCCGCACCAACGCCTCGACCGCCCCGCACTGCGCCAGCAGCCGGATCACGGCCGCGTCGCACGGCTCGGTGAGGAACGCCCAGGCGGCCCGCGCCCACCGCTCGTCGAGCTCGAGCCGGCTGCTCGCCCTCCGGAAAGCACCGACCCCACTCAGGCCGCTCATGCCGCCACCAGCTCGCCGCTGCGCAGCGCCAGGCCGGTGGCCACCTCGTCGCGGCCGGGCACCTCGTGCCCGAGCAGGTCGGCCGCCGACCACGCGACCCGCAGCACCCGGTCGTAGCCGCGCAGCGTCAGCCGGCCCTGCTCGAGGCTGCGGTCGAGCACCGCCGTGGTCGACGGCGGGAGCCGGAACGGTGCTCGCCGCAGCGCATGCCCGGGCACCAGCCCGTTGGTGGCCCAGCCGTGCTCGGCCCACCGGGCACGCTGTGCCTCCCGGGCCGCCGCGACCCGGGCGGCGACCGCGGCGCTGGACTCCCCGGCCGCGTCCCCGAACGCCGCCCGGTGAACCGGCGGCACGTGCACCTGCAGGTCGACCCGGTCGAGCAGCGGGCCCGAGAGCCGACCGGCGTAGGCCCGGATCTCCATCGGCTTGCACGAGCAGTCGAGCCCCTTGCCGTAGGACCGGCCGCACGGACATGGGTTGGCGGCCAGCACGAGGAGGAACCTGGCCGGGTAGCGCACCACCTGCCGAGCCCGTGCGATGACCACCTCCCCCGACTCGAGCGGCTGGCGAAGGGTCTGCAGCACCGAGCCCTTGAACTCGGGCGCCTCATCGAGGAAGAGCACCCCGTGATGAGCTCGCGAGATGGCCCCGGGCAGCGCCACCCCCGACCCACCGCCGGTCACCGCAGCCATCGACGCACTGTGGTGCGGCGCCACGAACGGAGGCGTGCGGTCGAGCTCGACGACCTCACCGACCTGACCGGTGAGCGAACGGATCGCGTGGGTCTCGAGGGCCTGCTCCCGGCTCAGTGGGGGCAGCACGGTGACCAGCCGCTCGGCCAGCATGGTCTTGCCGACCCCCGGTGGCCCCGACATCAGCAGGTGGTGCCCCCCGGTCGCCGCCAGCTCGAGGGCCAGCCGCGCCTCGGGCTGCCCGACGACGTCGGCGAGGTCGGGGCCCGGCCGCGCCTCGACCACCACCGGGACCGGCGTCGGCGCGGGCGGCAAGGGTGCTCCGTGCTCCGCCGCGACATACCAGTCGACGACGTCGCGCAGGCACGCAGCACCGTGCACCGCCACGCCGGTGACGAGCTGGGCCTCGCCCACGTTCTCGACGGGCACGACCACGTGCCGGGCTCCGGACCGCACCGCCGCCAGCACCGCGGGCAGCACCCCGTGCACGCCCCGGACCCGGCCGTCGAGGGCCAGCTCGCCCAGGTGGACGACGTCCGCGGCGACACCACCCCTGATGACCCCGCCCGCCGACAGCACCGCGACGGCGATGGCCAGGTCGAAGCACGCGCCCCGCTTAGGGATCGACGCGGGCGAGAGGTTGACGGTGACCCGGTTCGGCGACACGGCGACCCCGCTGTTCGCCGCCGCGGACCGCACCCGGTCGGGTGACTGGGCGCACGCGGCATCCGGCATGCCACCGACCGAGAAGTGCGGCAGGCCCTGCGAGATGTGCGCCTCGACGTCGACCACGGTGCCCTCGAGACCGGACAGCGCCACCGAGCGGGTGCGCCCGAGCCCCTGGCTCACGACCCGACCCCGACGACGTGGCGCAGCACCGCCGGCCGACCGGGTGGGCACAGGATGCCCACGACGTCGACGCGCACCTGCGCCACGCGCGCACCGTCACCATGGCCCGCCAGGTAGGCCGCCGCCAGCCGCCGCAGGCGCCTGGCCTTGGCGAAGGTGACCGCCTCGACCGGCTCGCCGAAGCCCGAGGACCGGCGGGTCTTGACCTCGCAGATCACGAGGCAGTCGCCGTCGAGCGCGACGACGTCGACCTCACCGTGCTCGCACCGCCAGTTGCGGTCGAGCACCTCCATGCCCTGCTCGCGCAGGTAGCGCACCGCGAGCGCCTCGCCGTAGCGGCCCAGCGCAGCGGCGGGGCGCACGGCGCGGGCAGCACACCGTGGCCGCGCCGGGCGGAAGGGTCGGGTCGGCGGCGTGCCATCGGGAGGATCGGTGCTCGTCATGCCACGAGCCAACCGGCCCGGCCGACCGGGCACGAGCCCAGACCTGGACCTGTGGACGACGTCCCGGTGGACCCGCCACCTGTGGATGCCGGTCCGTGCTCAGTCCCGGCGTTCGGCCGTCACGGGCCGACGCGCGTCACAAGCATCCGGCTCAGAACTGGCCCTTGGGCAGCTCGAGCTCGCTCTTGGCCAGCTCCTCGACGTTGACGTCCTTGAACGTGACCACCCGCACCGTCTTGGCGAACCGGGCCGGCCGGTAGATGTCCCACACCCAGGCGTCGTGCATGGTGACGTCGAAGAAGACCTCCCCACCGTCGGAGCGCACCACGACGTCGACGCTGTTGCAGAGGTAGAAGCGCCGCTCGGTCTCCACGACGTGGCTGAACAGGCCCACCACGTCGCGGTACTCGCGGTAGAGCGCCAGCTCCGCCTCGCTCTCGTACTTCTCGAGGTCCTCCGAGCTCATCGCTCTCCCACTGACGTCAGGTCGGTCGTTCCGCTCTCGGCCACGTCGCCATCATCGTCCATCGTCCCGGGCAGCCGCCACGACCGGCGGTGCAGCTCGCAGGGGCCCAGCCGCCGCAACGCGTCGAGGTGCTCCGGCGCGGCATACCCCTTGTTCTCGACCCAGCCGTAGCCGGCGTACGCGTCGTCGGCGCCGAGCTCGACCATGATGCGGTCGCGCTGCACCTTGGCCAGCACGCTGGCCGCCGCGACCGACGAGCACTTCAGGTCGGCCTTGATCATCGTGGTCACCGGCGGTGTCTCCACCTGGTCCTCGTGGGCGAAGGCGAGCAGGCCGACGTCCTGGGGCGAGGTGAGCCAGTCGTGGTTGCCGTCGAGGATGACCAGGTCGGGCCGGATGCCGGCCGCGGCCACCGTGCCCAGCGCGCGGCACCCGGCCAGCCGCAGGGCCGCGATGATGCCGATGCCGTCGATCTCGTCGGCGCTCGCGTGCCCGACGGCGTGGGCCAGCGCCCAGCGCTCGATGCGCGGCACCATCCGCTCGCGGGCGTGCGGCGCCAGCAGCTTGGAGTCCTTGACGCCCTGTGGCGCGCTGCGGCAGGACTCGTCGATGACGACGACGCCGACGGTGACCGGGCCGGCGAGCGCGCCACGGCCCACCTCGTCCATCCCCGCGAGCACGCGGTGCCCGTCGCGCTGCAGGGCCCGCTCGACCCGCAGGCTCGGCCGGCGGGCAGGTGCCGGGCTCACGGCCCGGCCGCCGCTTCGGGGACGGCGGCGAAGGTCTCCTCGTGGTCGGACAGCCAACCGGCGCGGTCGAGCGGCCAGACGACGGCGACGGCCCGGCCGGTGATGTCGTCGATCGGCACCGAGCCGTCCTTGCCGGAGCCGCTCGGGTCGTGGAAGCGCGAGTCCTCGGAGTCCGAGCGGTGGTCGCCCATGACCCACACGTGCCCGGCCGGCACGGTGATGTCGAAGTTCATCTCGCTGGGCTCGTCGCCGGGCTTGAGGTAGGGCTCGGTGATCGCGACGCCGTTGATCGTCAGCTTGCGATCGGGCGAGCAGCAGACCACGTGGTCGCCGGGCAGGCCGATGACCCGCTTGATGAGGTGGTCCTCGGACTCGGCCGGCAGCAGCCCCACGAACACCAGCCCGTCGTGGATCGCCCCGGAGACCCCGCCCCGCTCGACGGGCGGCAGCACCTCGAGCCAGCCTCCCGGGTCCTGGAAGACGACGACGTCACCGTGCTTCAGGTCGACCGGACCGGGCGTCAGCTTCGAGACGATGACCCGGTCACCGACCAGCAGGGTGTCCTCCATCGACCCCGACGGGATGAAGAACGCCTGCAGCAGCCAGGTCTTGACGATGAAGGAGAGCACCAGCGCCATGGCGACCACGACGACGACCTCCCGCACCGCGGAGGTGACCATCCGCAACGGGCCCTCCGACTCCTGCGCCTCGGGTCCGACGTGCCGTCCCTCGTCGTCGTGCCGTCCCTCCTCGACGTGCTGTTCCTCGTCGGGTCGCCCGTCGTCGGGCCCCTCGTCGTCGCGTCCCTCGGCCACCGGGTCGGTCTCGGGGGCGCTCACGGGGACGCCTCGGGCCCGGCGGACACCGTGCCGAAACGGCTCAGCGGCCAGACCCGCAGCACGACCGTGCCGACGACCGCGTCGCGCGGCACGGTGGCGGCGACGGGCGCGGTGAGGGTGACGGCATCCGGTGTGGAGGAGCCGACGACGGCGGCCTGGCTCTGGGCGCCGATGTCGACGCCGAGCCCGTCGGCGACGGAGGACAGCACCCGCCCCACCAGCCCGTCGGCGACCGGTGTCGAGCGGTCGACGGCGGCCGTGGCGGTGGTGTCGACAAGGACCACGTCACCGGGGTCCGCGGCCGGGCTCACCTTCCACACGAGGACACGGTCTCCTGGTTCGAGGGTCGGCGCCAGCGCGGCGGTGGGGACGAAGAACGACTGGAGAACGAACGCCTGCACCAGCGCGGTGACGACGATGGCGGCCCCGAGGAGCAGGACCAGCCGGGGACGACGCGACCCGGCCTCGGCCACCGAGGTGGCCGGTGCCGGGTCGGCGTCTGGACGGGCCGTCACCCCGCGGAGCCTAGTCGCCCGCTCTGGGAGGGCCGCACCGTTTCGGGAACGTCTCAGCGCGCGACGGGGGTGTCGCGCTTCTCCTTGATCTTGGCGGCCTTGCCGCGCAGGTCGCGCAGGTAGTAGAGCTTCGCGCGACGCACGTCACCGCGGGTGACCAGCTCGATGTGGTCGATGATCGGCGTGTGGAGCGGGAAGGTGCGCTCGACCCCGACTCCGAAGGAGACCTGGCGGACGGTGAAGGTCTCACCGACCCCGCCGCCGTGGCGACGGATGACGACGCCCTGGAAGACCTGGATGCGCGAGCGGGTGCCCTCGACGACCTTGACGTGGACCTTGACGTTGTCGCCGGCGCGGAACTCCGGGATGTCGGTCTTGATCGACGCGCGGTCGAGCTCGTCGAAACGCTGCATGACGATGTCGCTTTCTCGCGGCCTGCCACAGGTCACCCGCGGGGATTTGGTGGTGCGGAGTTCGATGGTGCGTCCGTCGGGCCGCATGCCGGTCGGGACGAGTCCTTGAGGCACTCCCCCTGTGGCGGGGGCCGTCGAGTCGACGGGACGCAGCTCCCCAGTCTGCCAGAGGTGGAGGCGACCGGCGAAATCCCCGGATGCCGTGACGCGGGCCCGGCGTGCACCGCACCTCCCGCCGGGCCCCAGAGGGGGTCGCACGGCATACGGTGTGCCGGTGCAGATCGACCCGGGACTACCCGTCGCCCTCGCGGTCGTGCTCCTGCTCGCCCTCACCGTCACCATGTACCTGATCGGGCGGCTGCCGCAGCCCGGCTCGACCCTGTTCGCCGCCGCCCGGGCGATCGTGCAGCTCAGCATCGCGGCGCTGGTGATCGCGGCCGTCGTCACCTCGCTCTGGCTGTCGCTGCTGCTGCTGACCTTCATGTTCGTCATCGCCGTCGTGACCACGGTGCGCCGGGTCGAGGCGCCGAAGGCCTGGCCGTGGGCGACCCTGGCCATGCTCGCCGGGCTGCTGCCGGTGGTGCTGATCATCCTGGCGACCCGCACGGTGCCACCCACCGGCATCGCGCTGGTGCCGGTGGTCGGAATCCTCGCCGGCAACACCATGAACGGGCACACGCTCACCTGCCGCCGGGCCTTCGCCGCGCTGCGGGAGGAGAAGGGCCAGTACGAGGCCGCCCTCTCGCTGGGCCTGACCCGGTCGCAGTCGGTCGGCGAGATCGTGCATCGGCGGGTGCCCGAGGCACTCATCCCCGGCCTGGACCAGGTGCGCACCGCCGGGGTCGTCACGCTCCCGGGCGCCTTCATCGGGGTGCTGCTCGGCGGCGGCTCGCCCGCGCAGGCCGCAGCCGCCCAGGTGCTCGTGCTGATGGGCATCATGGCGGCGCAGACGACCACCGCCGTGGTGGCCGAGCGGCTGATCGGCGAGGCACTGCTGCTGCCGGCCGACCTCAAGGCGTCGCTGCAGCCCTGACGCCTCAGGCCGCCAGCCGCTCCAGCCGCTGCAGCAGGCGCGACCGCTCGTCGGCGCTCAGGGCCACCTCGAGCGCGGTGAGCCACTCCTCCACCTCGCCCGGCCGCAGCGGCCGGTGCTCCGTCGGCTCCCCCGGGGTGCGCACGGTGAGCGAGTCATGGGTCACCGTGACGTGCCGCCCGGGCAGGTGCTTGGCGAGCACGAAGCCGGTGGTGAAGTGCGAGCCCGGGTAGGTGCTCGTGAAGTGGTGTCCGATGACGACGTCGACCGGCATCACCGGCAGCTCGTCGGTGGTGTGGGCGACCTCCCAGCCGCCCTCGCGCCAGCGGTCGAGCACCCACCCACCGGCCGTCTCGCGCACCCGGTGACGCCACCCCGGCGGGTGCTCGTCGTGTGCACCGTCCTCCAACGGGATGGGGCGCAACACGCTCATCCCGAACCCGGGGTCGCACAGCAGGCGCCGGCCGTCGAGCACCACCTCGACCACCATGTGCGTGCGCCCCTGCTGCGCGCCCGAGCGGGGGTCGCCGACCCGGCCCAGGTGCCGCCGCACCCGGTAGCCGAGCCGGTGCAGGGCGGCGGCGAAGACCGTGCTGTGCTCGAAGCAGTAGCCGCCCCGGCCGCGGCCGACGAACTTCTCCTGGAGGGCGCCGAGGGAGACGCCCGGGTGCCCGCCGAGCAGCACGTCGATGTTGTCGAACGTGAAGGTGCGCACATGCGCCTCGTGCAGCTCGGCGAGCGCCGCCGGGCTGGGTGCACGCGCCGCGACGCCCAGTCGCCCCAGGTACCCCTGGAGGTCGAGGACCTCGACCCCCCAGTTCTCGCTCGGCACCGCTCCACCGTAAACCGCTGTCCCTCGATCGTCATCGTCGCTACCTTCGGCCACATGGGCTCGTTGAATGACGTGGTGGATGACGCCGTACGCCGCTGCGGGTTCTCCGGGGTGGTCCGCGTCGACCGGGCCGGGACGACCGAGCTGGCCACCGCCTACGGGTTCGCCGACCGCGCCCACGCAGTGGCCAACACGGTGGAGACGCAGTTCGCGACCGCCAGCGCCTCCAAGACGCTCACCGCGCTGGCGGTCATGGCACTGGTCGACCGCGGCACGTTGGCCCTCGGCACCACCGCCCGCTCGCTGCTCGGCGACGACCTCCGGCTGATCGCCGACGACGTCACGGTCGAGCACCTGCTGGCCCACCGCTCGGGCATCGGTGACTACTTCGACGAGGCCGTTGTCGACGAGGTCACCGACTACGTGATGCCGGTGCCGGTGCACCAGCTGGTGACCACCGAGCAGTGGCTGCCGGTGCTCGACGGACACGAGACCGTGTTCCGCGCCGGCGAAGGGTTCGCCTACAACAACGGTGGCTACGTCGTGCTGGCCCTGCTCGCCGAGCGGGCCAGCGGCGTCGCCTTCCACGAGCTGGTGCGAACCCTGGTGTGCGAGCCGGCGGGAATGCTCGACACGGCGTTCCTGAGGTCGGACGAGCTGCCGGGTCGAGCCGCCCACGGCTACCTGCGGGCCGACGGCCTGCGCACCAACGTGCTCCACCTGCCGGTGGTCGGCACCGGGGACGGCGGCATCTACTCGACAGCGTCCGACATCAGCGCGTTCTGGGACTCGCTCTTCGCCGGCCGCGTCGTCCCGCTCGAGCGGCTCGGCGAGATGCTGCGACCGCACAGCGATTCGCCTGACGAGGACAGTCGGTACGGCCTCGGGTTCCACCTCCACGCCACCACCGACACGGTCTGGCTCGAGGGACACGACGCAGGCGTGTCGTTCGCCAGCGTGCGCCGGCCCTCGACGGCCGTGACCTACACGGTGATCGCCAACTGGTCCGACGGCGCATGGCCCGTCGTCCGGGCGCTCAGCGACGCCGTTTCGTGAGGTCGACGGCGCCGGGGTAGGTGGGTTCGCCCGGCACCAGCCGGTAGCCGGCGCGCCGGTAGAACCGCTGGTTCCCCTCCTCGAGGATGCCGGTCGTCAGCCAGTAGGCGGTCACCGACGGGGGCGCCGGCGACTCCCCCAGCGCCAGCAGCTCGCGGCCGAGGCCCCGGCCCTGGAGGTCGGGGGCCACCATCAGCCGGCCCACCTCCCAGGAGGTCGGGTCGACCGGGCGCACCCGCCCCCGCACCGACCCGACCAGCCGCCCGGCTGAGCCGTCGACGGATCGCACGCGCACGGCATACGTGGTCCACTCCCCCAGCGCGGCGACGACGTCGTCGAGCTCCTCGACCAACGGCGGCACGACCCAGCGGCCCTGCGCCGCAAGCCCTTCGCGCACCCAGCAGGCCCGCTGCAGCACGAGCAGCTCGGCGGCATCGGCCGGCGTCGCGGCCCGGACGTCGAGATCGGCGAGCGCCCCCACCGTGGCCGACGCCGGAAGCAGGTCAGGGCGCCGGGATGCCGTGCGCTCGAGCCGCTGCTGGTGCCGCCACGCGGCGATCGCCCCGTGGTCACCGGACAGCAACACCGGCGGCACAAGGCGCAGCGTGCCGGCGTCGTCCCAGGAGGCCGGGCGGGTGTAGACGGGGTACTCGAGCAGCCCGTCCTCGTGCGACTCCTCGACGAGCGATGCGGCGTTGCCGACCACTCCGGGCAGCAGCCGCCCCACCGCCTCGACCATCGCCAGCACCGCCACCTCGCCGCCGTTGAGCACGTAGTCGCCGAGCGAGACGACCGTCACCGGCATCCGGTCGGCGGCGTGCTCGTAGACCCGTTCGTCGATCCCCTCGTAGCGCCCGCACGCGAACGCCAGCCACGGCTCGCCGGCGAGCGAGCGCGCCAGCGCCTGGCTGAACGGCACCCCGCCCGGGCCGGGCACGACGAGGTGCGGCACCGCGGCATCGTCGGCAGGTCCCGAGGCCACGACGGCGTCGAGGGCCTCGGCCCACGGCCGCGGCGTCATCACCATGCCGGCGCCGCCGCCGAAGGGGCTGTCGTCGACGGTGCGGTGCCGGTCGTGAGCGAAGTCGCGCAGGTCGTGCACGTGCAGGTCGAGGATGCCGTCGCGCCGCGCCTTGCCGATGAGCGACAGGTCGAGCGGCGCGAGGTACTCGGGGAAGATCGTGACGACGTCGACGCGCACGGTGGTTCAGACCCCGAGGTCGAGCAGCCCGGGCGGCGCGTCGACGACGACCCGGCCCGCCTCGAGGTCGACCTCGGGCACGAGCGCCGTCACGAACGGCACCTGCGCCTCCCGGCCGTCGGGCAGCAGGATGACCAGCCGGTCCTGGGCGGCGCCGAGCTCGAGCCCACCCACCTCGCCGAGCACCGTGCCGGCCGGGTCGACGACGGTCAGCCCGCGCAGCTGGTCCTCGGTGAAGACGTCGTCCTCGTCGTCGTCGGGCAGGACGTCGGCGGCGTCGACGACCAGCCGGGTGCCGCGCAGCGACTCGGCACCCGTGCGGTCGGGGATCTCCTCGAACGCCACGAGCCAGACCCCGTTGTGCACCCGGGTCGAGCGCACGGTCAGCGCGCGGGGGACGCCGGTGCCGGCGACGGCCTCGGTGTCGATGACCGTGCCCACGGCCAGGCGCCGGTCCGGCTCGTCGGTGTGCAGCTGCACCGTCACCTCACCGAGCAGCCCGTGCGGCTTTCCGATCCGGGCGATGACGGTGCTCGAGCTCACGGGGACATCCTGTCGGAGTTGTCGGTACGACCACGAACGGCGGGGGTGCCGGGGAGTCTCCTCCCGGCATCCCCCGCCGTGACGCGGGTCGGGTCAGCGGACCCGGTCGGTGTCGACGATGTCGATGCGGATCTGGCGACCACCCGAGAGAGCGCCCATCACGGTGCGCAGCGCGCTGGCCGTGCGCCCGGAGCGGCCGATGACGCGGCCGAGGTCGTCGGGGTGCACGCGCACCTCGAGCACCTCACCGCGGCGCAGGTCCTTGCGGCGCACCTGCACCTCGTCCTTGTGGTCGACGATGCTCGTCACGAGGTGCTCGAGAGCCTCCTCGAGCACGGTCAGGCCTGCTCGCCGTCGGTGGCCTCGGCCGCGGGGGCCTCGGCCGGGGCGGCCGGGGTCTCGGCCGGGGCGGCCGGGGTCTCGGCCGGGGTGTCGGCCGCAGCCTCGGCGGCGGGCGCCTCGGCCGCCGGCTCGGCCCTCTTGGCAGCGCGCTTCTTCGGCGTGGTGGCGCCGGTGCCGTCGTCGCTCGTCTTGCCGGCGGCGGCGAGGGCGGCCTCGTAGAGGTCCTTCTTGGGGGTCTTGGCGGCCTTGACGCGCAAGGTGCCCTCGGTGCCGGGCTCGCCCTTGTACTTCTGCCAGTCGCCGGTGATCTTCAGCAGGGCGGCGACGGCCTCGGTGGGCTGGGCGCCGTTGCTGAGCCAGTACTGCGCGCGCTCGCTGTCGATCTGGATGAGCGAGGGCTCCTCGGTGGGGTGGTACTTGCCGATCTCCTCGATGGCCCGGCCATCGCGCTTGGTGCGCGAGTCCATGACGACGACGCGGTAGAACGGTGCACGGATCTTGCCCATGCGCTTGAGTCGGATCTTGACGGCCACGGTGGTGGTCACTCCACTTCATCTGGTGAGCACGGCGAGACCGAGCACGGATCGCTCGGGGTGCCGGATGCTCCGGTGTAGGCGTCCGGTCCGGCGGGCACGAGGTGCTCCGACCGGACGGGTACAGCCGTCCATTCTGCCAGAACTCCACCGCTCCCCCGACCACGGCGGTCGGCACCCGGCATCCGCTCGCCTGCCCTCACCGGTTGCGCCAGGCGTCCGGCGCGTCGGCCTTGGCGCGCACGGCCGGGGGGAGGTCACCCCCGAGCACGTCGGTCAGGCTGGTGTCGTCGAGCACCTCGCGCAGGGCGACCCGCACGGCCACCCACACCGTCGGCAGGTGCCGGGCGACGCCCTCGTAGCTCGTCTCGTGCGGGCGCAGCCCGCGCACCTCGGCGAGCGGGCCGTCCACGGCGCGGAAGACGTCACCGAGCGAGACCTCGGATGCCGGTCGCGCCAGCGTGTAGCCACCCCTGGCCCCCCGGGTGCTCACCACGAGGTCGGCGGCGCGCAGGTCGGCCACGATGGCCTCGAGGAACTTGCGTGGCAGGTCCTGGCGCTGGGCCAGGCTCTCGACGCTGATCGGCCCGGCATCCTGCTCCTGCGCCTGCGCGAGCGCCAGCATCGCCCGGACGGCGTACTCGGTGCGCGCGGAGATGTCCACGCCCGCATCGTGGCACAGGGCGGGCGGGTGCCCCGCCGTCAGAGGTAGGGGTCGGTGACCTCGCGCAGCGACTCGAGCGCCTCGCGCAGCCGGCGCATCCGCGTGGAGCCCAGGTGCTGGGTCCACTCCTGCTCGATCCGGTCCTCCTCGGCGCGCGCGACCGGGACCGCGTCGAGGGCGCGGCCCGTGAGCCGCACGAGCCGGGCCCGGCCGTCGCCGGGGTCGGGCACCCGTTCGACGTATCCCGCCCGCTCGAGCCGGTCGACCAGAGCGGTCGCGGTCTGCTTGGCGATCTGGGCTCGCGCGGCCAGCACGCTCAGCCGGGTGCCGTCGGGGTCGATGCCCATCAGAAGCCGGCTCTGGGCGAGGCTGAGGTCGTCGAACCCGGCCTCGTGCATGGCCTCGAAGATGCGGGTCGAGGCCGAGCGGGCCGCGATGAACATCAGCAGGCTGGTCGGCAGTGGACGAGTCATCACACCCCCTTCACATGGTCCTGGCATCGAACTACAATAGTCCTATCATAGGACCATTGCGGAGGTGCGGACCATGACCCCCAGGGCTGAGGTGCCGATGACGGCGGTGGAGGCGGACGAGCTGTGGGCCGGCATCGACGACCAGAGAGTGCGCACCACCCGGCTGCTCGACGGCCTGTCGGCGCAGCAGTGGGATCATGCGTCGCTGTGCGAGGCCTGGACCGTCCGCCACGTCGCCGCCCACCTGACGATGCAGCAGCAGTCCTTCGGTGACCTCGTCGGGTTCGTCGCCCGGCATCCACGGATGTGGCGCAGCGTGACCCTCAACGCGACGATCCGCGACTCGGCCGTCATCCGGGCACGAGAGCTGTCGACCGCCCAGATCACCGACGCGGTGCGGGCCATGATCGGCTCTCGTCGCCACAACGCCTTCGTCACGCCGCTGGAGACGCTCACCGACATCCTCGTCCACAGCCAGGACATCGCCGCTCCCCTCGGGCTGCAGCTCGAGATGCGCCCGGGTCCGTGCGCCCTCGCCGCCACCCGCCGCTGGGACATGCGTGGCACGTGGATGGCCTGGGTCAACCGCCGGCTCCCGCTCGACGGATACCTGTTCCGCGCCACCGACGTCCACTGGGAGCGCGGGCAGGGAGCACCGGTCGAGGGGCCGGTCGGGGCGATCCTGCTGCTGCTCACCGGGCGGCCCGCGGGCCTCGCGCGGCTGAGCGGCCAGGGCGCCGACTCACTCCGTGCCCAGCTCGAGTCGCGGGGCTCGCCCTCCGGGCGGTAGCGGTCCGCGTCGACCTCGACCGGTCCACCAGACCGTGCTGCACCGGTTGGTCCAGCGGCAGCGGACCTCGACGCTCGACGAGCTCGCCGCACGCGGCTGCTCGAGCTGACGGGGCGGCGAGGGTCAGATCGCGAGTGCCGGCTCCGCGTCCGTCGCATCGGCCGGGCGCACGGCCCGGGCGAACACCGTCTCACCCGGCTCGAAGCGCTGGCGCTCCGCCTCGGCGCGGGTGACCTGCGCGGCGAAGCGCTCCCCGGAGTCGGCGCGCAGCTCGACGCGCACCTCGAAGCCGAGCCGCACCACGCGCTCCACGACCGCCTCGACGACGCCGGGCGACCCGGTTCTGCGGGCGTCGGCCGCGAGCGCCGCCACCCGGTCGCGCTCGAGCACGATGTCGTGCGGGCGCACCAGCTGGCCGCCCAGGCGGGCCACCGACCCGAGGAAGGACATCACGAAGTCGTTGTTCGGCTGCTCGTAGAGCGACACCGGGTCGCCGACCTGCTCGATGCGGCCCTTGTTGAGCACGGCGATCCGGTCGGCGACGTCGAGGGCCTCCTCCTGGTCGTGGGTGACGAGCACGGTGGTCACGTGCACCTCGTCGTGCAGCCGGCGCAGCCAGTGCCGCAGGTCGGCGCGCACCTTGGCGTCGAGCGCGCCGAACGGCTCGTCGAGCAGCAGCACCTGCGGGTCGACGGCCAGCGCCCGGGCGAGCGCCATCCGCTGGCGCTGGCCACCGGAGAGCTGCGCCGGGTAGCGGTGCTGGAAGCCGTCGAGCCCGACGATCTCGAGCAGCTCGTCGACCTTGCGCCGCACCTCGGCCTTGGGCCGCTTGCGGATGGTGAGGCCGAAGGCCACGTTGTCGCGCACCGTCATGTGCTTGAAGGCGGCGTAGTGCTGGAAGACGAACCCGATGCCGCGCTTCTGCGGCGGCTCGCGGGTCACGTCGACGCCGCCGATCGAGACCACCCCGGAGTCGAGCCCCTCGAGGCCGGCGACGGCCCGCAGCAGGGTCGACTTGCCCGACCCGCTGGGCCCGAGCAGGGCGGTCAGCGAGCCCGAGGGGATCTCGAGGCTGACGTCGTCGAGCGCGACGAAGTCGCCGTAGTTCTTGCGGGCGTTCGAGACGGTGATCATCGGGTGCTCCTCTTGCGGTCGAGCAGGGTCATCAGCAGCAGGGTCGCGACGGCGAGCCCCATGAGCAGCGTCGCCGCGGCATAGGCGCCGTAGGTGTTGTGGTCGTCGATGTAGCGCGAGTGCACGAGCAGGGTCAGGGTCTGCGAGACCCCGGGGAAGCCGGAGGACACCATGATCACGGCCCCGAACTCGCCCAGCGCGCGCGCGACGGTGAGCACGACGCCGTAGGTGAGACCCCACCGGATGGCCGGGAGGGTGATCCGCCAGAAGGTCTGCCAGCCGGACGCGCCGAGGGTGGATGCCGCCTGCTCCTGCTCGGTGCCGATCTCGTGCAGCACCGGCTCGACCTCGCGCACCACGAAGGGCAGCGTCACGAACAGCGTCGCCAGCACCATTCCGGGCAGCCCGAAGATGACCTTGACCCCGGTGGAGCCCTCGAGCCCGCCGAACCAGCCCGAGGCGCCCCACAGCATGATCAGCGAGACGCCGACCACGATCGGCGAGACCGCGAACGGCAGGTCGACGACGGCCTGGATGAGGCCCCGCCCCGGCACCCGCCAGCGCACCAGGGCGATGGCCGTGACGACGCCGAAGACGACGTTGAGCGGGACGACGATCGCCACGATGGTGAGCGACAGGTTGAGCGCCGAGATGGCTGCGGGAGTGCGGACCGACTCCAGGAACGTGCCGATGCCCGGCTCGAACGTGCGGTAGAGGATGACGAGGATCGGCAGGGCGAGCAGGCCCAGCACGTAGGCGAGCGCGATGACGCGCAGGGTCAGGCGGGAGCCGCGGGTCGTGGTCATGAGGCGCGCTCCTGGCGGCGCTGGGCGCGGCTGCCCCACAGCCGCAGCACGAAGAGCGTGACGAACGAGATGGCCAGCAGCACGACGGAGACGGCCGCGGCGTTGGCCGGCCGGTCGATCTCGATCTGCTGCTGGATGTACTGCGAGACGACCTGCGTCTGGTGCGGGATGTTGCCGCCGATGAGCACGACCGAGCCGTACTCCCCGACCGCCCGCGCGAAGGCCAGCCCGGCACCGCTGCTGATCGCCGGCGCGAGCGTGGGCAGCACGACCCGTCGGAACGTGGTGGCGTTCGACGCACCCAGGGATGCCGCGGCCTCCTCGACCTCGCGGTCGAGCTCGATGAGCACCGGTTGCACCGAACGGACCACGAAGGGCAGCGTCACGAAGGCCAGGGCGATGGCCAGCCCCCAGCGAGTGGCGTTGAGGTGCACGCCGATCGGGCTGTTCGGGCCGTAGAGCGAGAGCAGCACGATGCTCGCCACGATGGTCGGCAGCGCGAAGGGCAGGTCGATCAGCGCGTTGACGTAGCGCTTTCCGGGGAAGTCGTCGCGCACGAGCACCCAGGCCACCAGGGTGCCCATCACGGCGTTGAGCAGGGCCACGCCCACCGAGACCAGCAGGGTCGTCTGGATGGCGGCCACCGCGACCGGCGCGGTCACGGCATCCCAGAAGCCCGCCAGCCCCTCGTCGAGCGAGTGCACGGTCAGCGCCGCCAGCGGGAGCAGCACGATGACGCTGAGCCACAGGCCCACGACACCGACGCCGAGGGCACGCCCGGGCGCGAGCCGGGGCCGGCCCCCCTCCCGGGTGGGAGGGGTGCCGGCCTGCCGGTCGGGCGGCGAGGAGGTCTCGAGCAGGTCCTCGTGGGGTCGGATGGTGGTCGTCATGGCTCCTACTGGGTGGCCGCGTCGTAGATCTTGGCGATGTCGCCGACGTCCTTCGTGAAGAGGGTGGAGTCGACGTCCTTCCAGCCGCCGAGGTCGGCGATGGTCCAGAGCTTCTCGGGCTGCGGGAAGTCAGCGGCGTGCTTCGCCGCCACCGTCGGGTCGACCGGGCGGAAGCCGGCCTGGGCCCACAGCTCCTGGGCGGCCGGGGTGAACAGGAAGTCGTTGAACGCCGTGGCCTTGGCGGCGTTCCTGCCCTTGCTGACCACGGCCGTGGGGTTCTCGATCTTGAAGGTCTGCGGCGGGGTCACGTGCTCGACCGGGTCGCCCTTGCGCTCGATGAACAGCGCCTCGTTCTCGTAGGTGAGCAGCGCGTCACCGGAGCCCTGCAGGAACGCCTCGGTCGCCTCCCGGCCGGACTTCGGCTGGATCTTCACGTGGTCCTTGACCAGCGAGTCGATGTACTTCAGGCCCGCCGCCTTGTCCGTGCCGCCGTTGCTCGCGGCAGCGTAGGGAGCCAGCAGGTTCCACTTCGCCGAGCCGGAGCTGAACGGGTTGGGGGTGACGACCTCGAAGCCGGGCGTGAGCAGGTCGTTCCAGTCCTTGATGCCCTTGGGGTTGCCCTTGCGCACGACGACGGTCACGACGGACCCGAACGGGATTCCCTTGTACTGGTTCGCGTTCCAGCCCGGGTCGACCAGCCCGGCATCGACGAGGCGGGTGATGTCGGGCTCGACCGAGAAGTTGACGAAGTCGGCCTCGGCGCCCGCCGCGACCTTGCGGGACTGGTCGCCCGATGCGCCGTAGGACTGCTGGAACTGCACGCCCTTGCCGGCGTCGGTGGCCTGGAAGGCCGGGATCAGCTTGTCGTAGCCGGGCTTGGGCACGGCGTAGGCGAACAGGTTGACGGTGCCGGCATCGGCAGCGGCGCCCGTCGCCGGCGCCGCTGCGGCCGCGGCGCCCACGATGTCGCTCGACCCGCCGCCGGCACAGGCCGTCATCACCAGCGACGCGGCGGCGGCGACGGCGGCGAAGGTGTGGCGGCGGGTGATCATGGCGTTCTCGTCTCCTTGGTGTGTTGCCGGCTCCGCCTTGCGGCGGCCCCGGAGCGCATTCCCCTGCGCTGGGTAGGAGTTTGGTATAGCCCGATGTTATCTGTCGAATAACGCGTGCTTATGTCTCGCCATCTGAGAGGGCAGCCGACCGGGAGGCCGTCGGGTCAGGGGTGCGGAATGCCGCGCAGCACCACGAGCGAGGGGAGGGCCAGGGCCGCGAGGTCCTCGCGCGGGTCGTCGGCGTAGACCACGAGGTCGGCCTCCTCACCCTCCTCGAGCCCCGGCCACCCCAGCCACGAGCGCGCGCCCCAGCAGGCGGCATCCAGTGCCTCCGTGGTCGTGAACCCGGCGTGCGCGAGGTGGGCCACCTCGGTGGCGACCAGCCCGTGCGGCAGCGAACCACCGGCATCCGTGCCGACGTAGACAGGGATGCCGGCGTCGCGCGCGTCGGCGATGGTCTCGTACCGCCGCTGCCACAGGTCGATCATGTGCCGGTGGTAGTCGGGGAACTTCTCGCGGGCCGGCTCGGCGATCTGCGGGAACGTGTCGATGTTGACCAGGGTCGGCACGATGGCGATGCCCTGGGCGGCGAACGACGCCACCGTGTCGGGCTGCAGCCCACAGGCGTGCTCGACGCAGTCGGTGCCCGCGGCGGCCAGGTCGCGCAGCGACTCCTCGCCGAAGCAGTGCGCGGTCACCCGGGCGCCCTCCTCGTGCGCCGCCGCGACGGCCGAGGCGAGCACCTCGCCCGACCAGCAGGGCGAGAGGTCGCCGGTGTCGCGGTCGATCCAGTCGCCGACCAGCTTGACCCAGCCGTCACCGGCCCGGGCCTCCAGCCGCACCTGCTCGACGAGCTGCTCGGGCTCCACCTCCCAGGCGTAGTTGCGGATGTAGCGCCGCGTGCGGGCGATGTGCCGGCCGGCCCGCACGAGGCGGGGCAGGTCGTCGCGGGCCTGCACCCAGCGAGTGTCGGCGGGAGAGCCGGCGTCTCGGAGCAGCAGCGCCCCGGCGTCCCGGTCGGCGATCGCCTGCGCCTGCGCCGTCTCGTCGTCGACGGCACCCCGGGCGCCCAGGCCGATGTGGCTGTGGGCGTCGACCAGGCCCGGCAGCACCCAGCCCGGCACCGTGGTGACGTCGTGGTCGCCCCCGGGCGCGGCATACGTCACGCGGCCGCCCACCACCCACGCCTGCGAGCGCACGTCGTCGGGGCCGACGAGCACGGGACCGGTGAGGTGCAGCACCTGAGCCATGGCCCGACCCTAGTGGGCGGCTCGCGCGCGGGTCGCTCAGGCGGGGGCTTGGCCGAGGGTGTAGCGCATGTCCTGCCAGATGACGACGCGCCCGGAGTCGTCGCGGGCGCCCGCGAGGATCTCGGCAGCCCGGGCCTCGAGCCCGTCACGCTCCGATGCCGGCACCGCCGCCCACATCGCCCGCTGACCGGTGCTCAGCGAGAAGGCCTTCCAGCCCTCGACATCGCCCCACGGCACGTCGACGCGCCGGGTCACGGTGCGCACCTCGATGGCACCGGCGTCGCGCAGCATCGCCTCCATGCCCGCGTCGCTGGAGAAGGGCGCGTCGGGGCCGACCGTCTTGGGGTCGAGCATCCCCGGCGGCAGCCAGGGCCGGAAGAGGGCGTTGAGCGCCGTCCACACCGGGTGCTCCTCGCCGAAGGTCGTCAGCCCGATGCGGCCACCGGGGGCAAGGAGGCCCACCCACCGGGCCAGCGCCGTGGGCGGGTCGGGGAGGAAGAACAGCACGAGCGAGGACGCGACGGCGTCGTAGGAGGCCGGGGGCAGGTCTGGGTCCCCGGCATCCATCACCAGCGTGCGGGCGGCGAGGCCCTCGTGCGCCAGGAGGGTGCGGGTGTGCTCGACCATCGCCGGGCTGACGTCGACCGCGTCGACCGACCCGCTGGGGAGGACCGCCCGGGCGAGCAGCGTCGTCGCTGCCCCGCGCCCGCAGCCGAGGTCGAGCACCCGCTCCCCCGGCCGCGGTTCCAGGGACTCCACGAGGCCCTGCGCCGCCGGCACGAAGAACGGCACGCCGCTGCCGTCGTAGTCGTCGGCGACGGCGTCGAAGATCGCGCGCACCCGCGCGACCGGGTCGGGCGCAGGAGTGCTCATCAACCGAGTATGGCGGCGGGCGGGGCAACTTCGACCAATAGGTCAATCGTGACCCAGAGCCGGGTGGGACAACTTCGACCTATTGGTCGATCCTGTCCCAGCCTCAGTCGGCGGGCAGCAGGCGGAGCACCCGGCGCAGGGTCTCGGTGACCACCTCGGGCGCCTCCGAGTGCACCCAGTGGCCCACCCCGTTCACCACGACCGGGCGCGCCTTCGGGAACAGCGCGCGCATCTGCGCGGTGTCGGCGTCCTTGACGTAGCTGGAGTCGCCGCCGACCAGCCACACCACCGGCCCGTCGTAGGCCGGCACGCCGAGCTCGGGGAAGTCGGCGATCCGCGAGTCGGTGCCCCGGGCGGCGTCGCGGGCGAGCAGCTCGAGGTTGGCCTGCCACGACCAGGTCGTGCCGTGCCGCCGCAGGTTCTGCAGCAGGAAGCCGCGCACCCCCGGGTCGGGCTCGACCGCGGCGAAGCGCGCCTCGGCGTCGGCGCGGCCGGTGAGCTCGTGGAGCGGTAGCGCTCGCATCGCCTCGATGTAGTGCACGAACCGGTCGAGGTCGCCGTAGTCCTTGGGCGCGATGTCGACGACGACCAGGCTGCGCACCAGCTCGGGGTGGGTCAGCGTGGTGACCATGGCGACCTTGCCGCCCAGCGAGTGGCCGACCAGCACCCAGGGCTCACCCGGCGCCGCCGCTTCGAGCGTGGCGGCCACGGCAGCGGCATACGACTGGTAGGAGAACTCGTCCGACCACGGCGAGCGTCCGTGGTCGGGCAGGTCGACGAGCAGGCAGCGGGCCCGGGTGCCGTCGGGGCCGGCGAGCGCCTTGGCGATCTGGGTCCAGTTGCGCCCCTGGCCGAACAGGCCGTGCAGGAAGGCGACGCGCGGGCCGGCGGTGCCGACCGGCATCGTGTGCAGGCCGCCCTGCGCCGGGGTCACTGCCCCAGGAACTTCTCGAAGCCCTTGGGCAGGCTCGCCGGGTCGATGGCCGCCGGGTCGAGGGCGCCCGGCGCACGAGCACCGGCACCGGTACCGGCACCGAACGCACCACCACCCGTGGATGCCGGTCGCGCACCGGCCGCACGCTCCTCCGCCGCCCGCTTGGCGGGGTTGCCCGACTTCGACTTCTTGCGCTGCGGCACCTGCTGCCGACCGCGCTTGCCCGGGCCCGAGCCGCCGCCCGGCAGGCCCGGCATCCCGGGCACGCCGCCGCCCTTGGCCATCTGCTTCATCATCTTCTGCGCCTCACCGAAGCGCTCGAGCAGCTGGTTGACCTCGGAGGTGCTGGTGCCCGAGCCCTTGGCGATGCGCGCGCGGCGCGAGCCGTTGATCTGCTTGGGGTGGTTGCGCTCGAACGGCGTCATCGAGAAGACCATCGCCTCGACCCGGTCGAACTCCTTCTCGTCGAAGGCGTCGAGCTGGGCGCGCATCTGGCCCATGCCCGGCATCATCCCCAGGATCGACTTCAGCGAGCCCATCTTCTTGATGGCCGCCATCTGCTGGAGGAAGTCGTCGAAGGTGAAGTCCTCGGCCGCGAGGAACTTGCGCTCCATCTCGCTGGCCTGGTCGCGCGAGAACGCCTTCTCGGCCTGCTCGATCAGGGTGAGCACGTCACCCATGTCGAGGATGCGCGACGCCATCCGGTCGGGGTGGAAGACCTCGAAGTCCTTCACGCCCTCGCCGGTGCTGGCGAACATGATCGGGCGACCGGTGACCGAGGCGACCGACAGGGCGGCACCGCCGCGCGCGTCGCCGTCGAGCTTGGTCAGCACGACACCGGTGAGGTCGACGCCCTCCTGGAAGGCGTGCGCGGTCTCGACGGCGGCCTGGCCGATCATCGCGTCGATGACGAAGAGGACCTCGTCGGGCTGGATGGCCGCGCGGATGTCCGCCGCCTCGGCCATCAGCGCCTGGTCGACCGCCAGCCGGCCGGCGGTGTCGACGATGACGACGTCGTACTGCCGGTTCCGCGCCTCCGCGATCCCCGCCCGCGCCACCGAGACCGGGTCGCCGAACGACCGCGTCCCCTCGCCCGACCCGAGCACTGCGTCGTGGCCGCCGACGTTGCCCTGCTCCGGCGCATACACCGGCACCCCGGCCCGCTCGCCGACGACGACGAGCTGGGTGACGGCGTTCGGTCGCTGGAGATCGGCGGCCACAAGCAGAGGGGTATGCCCCTGGCCCTTCAGCCAGTAGCCCAGCTTCCCCGCCAGTGTGGTCTTACCAGAGCCCTGGAGGCCGGCCAGCATGATCACCGTCGGCGGCGTCTTGGCGAACCGCATCGTGCGGGTGTCGCCGCCGAGGATCCCGACGAGCTCCTCGTTGACGATCTTGACGATCTGCTGGGCGGGGTTCAGCGCCTGGCTGACCTCGGCGCCCAGCGCCCGCTCCCGCACGGAGGCCACGAACTGCTTGACGACCGGCAGCGCGACGTCGGCGTCGAGCAGAGCCAGACGGATGTCGCGCAGCGCCACGTTGACGTCGTGCTCGGAGAGCCGACCCTTGCCCCGCAGCCCCTTGAAGGTCGCGGTCAGCCGGTCGGACAGTGAGTTGAACACCAGGAAAGCCTAACGGCGCGAGTATGCGGCCGACGCCAGCACCGGGACCGCCCGCCTACTCCCCACGTGACAACCAGGACGGCAAGCCTGTCACGTGGGGGCCCACCCGTCGCAGGTGTCGATGATCATGGACACCGCCTGCG
>JBJMHU010000135.1:0-26267 GCA_045807225.1 Ornithinibacter sp.
GTTCGCGCGGGCACGAGCTCAGCGCCATCGCCGGCCGCCTCGTCGACCTCGCCTACGCGCGCGTCGACATGGTCACCCGCCGCGGCGAGTTCGCGGTGCGCGGCGGCATCCTCGACGTCTTCCCGCCCACCGAGGAGCACCCGGTCCGCATCGAGTTCTGGGGCGACACCGTGGAGGAGGTGCGCTGGTTCGCCGTGGCCGACCAGCGCAGCCTCGAGATCGCCCAGCACGGCCTGTGGGCGCCACCGTGCCGCGAGCTGCTGCTCACCGACGACGTCCGCCGCCGCGCCCGCGACCTGGCCCCGCAGCTGCCCGGCGTGACCGACCTGCTCGACAAGGTCGCCGAAGGCATCGCGGTTGAGGGCATGGAGTCGCTGACCCCCGCCCTCGTCGGGGACGGCATGGAGCCGCTGGTCGACGTCCTGCCCAAGGGCACGCACGTCCTCGTCTGCGATCCCGAGAGGGTCCGGGCCCGGGCGCACGACCTGATCGCGACGAGCGCGGAGTTCCTCGAGGCCAGCTGGGCCAACGCCGCCGCCGGCAACGCGACGCCGATCGACCTCGAGGGCGTGCTCGGCGCGGCGTCGTTCTGGTCGCTGGCCGACGTCCGAGAGCACGCGCTCGCCGCCGGCACACCGTGGTGGACGGTCGGGCCCTTCGGCGCGGACACCGAGATCAGCGCACGGGACGAGACCGACGCACCGGCGCTGGCCCTCGGCGCCCGAGAGGTGGACGCCTACCGCGGCGACACCGGCCGCGCGCTCGACGACGTCGCCGGGTGGGTGCGCGACGGGTGGCGCGTCGTTGTCGTCACCGAGGGCCACGGCCTGGCCCGACGTGTCGTCGAGGTGCTCGGCGAGCGCGACCTCGCCGCTCGGCTGGTCGAGACCCTGGATGCCGCGCCCGAGCCCTCGGTCGTCCATGTGGGTACGGGCAACCTGGGCCACGGCTTCCTCGCGGCGGGCGTGCGGCTGGCGGTGCTCAGCGAAAGCGACCTGACCGGGACGACCGGCGGCAGCACCAAGGACATGCGCCGGATGCCGTCGCGCCGCCGCAACATGGTCGACCCGCTGCAGCTGCGACCGGGGGACTTCGTCGTCCACGAGCAGCACGGCGTCGGACGCTTCGTCGAGATGGTGCAGCGCACCGTCGGCGGGTCGACCCGCGAGTACCTCGTCATCGAGTACGCCGCCAGCAAGCGCGGCCAGCCCGGCGACCGGCTCTTCGTGCCGAGCGACTCACTCGACCAGGTCACCCGGTACGTCGGCGGCGAGGCACCGACGCTGAACAAGCTTGGCGGCGCGGACTGGGCCAAGACGAAGGGCCGCGCTCGCAAGGCGGTCAAGCAGATCGCCGGCGAGCTCATCAGGCTGTACTCCGCCCGGATGGCCTCGCCGGGGCACGCGTTCGCCGCCGACACCCCGTGGCAGCGTGAGCTCGAGGACGCCTTCGCGCACGTCGAGACCCCCGACCAGCTGAGCACCATCGACGAGGTCAAGGCCGACATGGAGCGCCCGGTGCCGATGGACCGGCTGGTCTGCGGCGACGTCGGCTACGGCAAGACCGAGATCGCGGTGCGGGCGGCGTTCAAGGCCATCCAGGACGGCAAGCAGGTGGCCATCCTCTGTCCGACCACCCTGCTGGTGCAGCAGCACGCCAACACCTTCGCCGAGCGGTATGCCGGGTTCCCGGTGGTCGTGCGTGCGCTGTCCCGCTTCCAGACCGACCGCGAGGCCAAGGCCGTGCTCGACGGGCTGGCCGACGGCACCGTCGACCTGGTCATCGGCACCCACCGCATCCTGGGCAAGGAGGTGCGCTTCAAGGACCTCGGCCTGGTGGTCATCGACGAGGAGCAGCGCTTCGGGGTGGAGCACAAGGAGCAGCTCAAGGCGCTGCGCACCTCGGTCGACGTGCTCGCGATGTCGGCCACCCCCATCCCGCGCACGCTCGAGATGGCCGTGACCGGCATCCGCGAGATGTCGACCCTGCAGACCCCGCCCGAGGAGCGCCACCCGGTGCTCACCTACGTCGGCGCCTACGACGAGAAGACCCTCACCGCTGCCATCCGGCGCGAGCTGCTGCGCGAGGGCCAGGTCTTCTTCGTGCACAACAAGGTGTCGACGATCGAGAAGGCGGCCGCTCGCATCCGCGAGCTCGTGCCCGAGGCCCGCATCGCGGTGGCCCACGGCAAGATGGGCGAGCACCGCCTCGAGCAGGTCGTGCTCGACTTCTGGGAGAAGCGGTTCGACGTGCTGGTCTGCACCACCATCGTCGAGACCGGCCTCGACATCTCCAACGCCAACACCCTCATCGTCGAGCGCGCCGACCGGCTGGGCCTCTCGCAGCTGCACCAGCTGCGCGGGCGCGTCGGGCGTGGCCGCGAGCGCGCCTACTCCTACTTCCTGTATCCCCCGGAGGTGCCGCTCACCGAGACCGCGCTCGACCGGCTGCAGACCATCGCCAGCAACACCGACCTCGGCTCGGGCATGCAGGTGGCGATGAAGGACCTCGAGATCCGTGGCGCCGGCAACCTGCTCGGCGGCGAGCAGTCCGGGCACATCGCCGGGGTCGGGTTCGACCTCTACGTGCGGCTGGTCGGCGAGGCCGTCGCGAGCTTCCGGGGCGACACCGACGAGACCCCGACCGAGATCAAGATCGAGCTGCCGGTCGACGCCCACCTGCCGCACGACTACGTGCCCCACGAGCGGCTGCGCCTGGAGATGTACAAGAAGCTGGCGGCCGTGGCCGACGAGGCGCAGCTGGCCGACATCGAGGCCGAGCTGGTCGACCGCTACGGCGCGCCCCCCGAGCCGGTGCGCAACCTGCTCGAGGTCGCGCGCCTGCGCACCGTGGCGCGGGCCGCCGGCATCGGGGACATCAGCCTGCAGGGCAACCACGTCCGCTTCGGTCCGCTCGAGCTGCGCGAGAGCCAGGAGCTGCGCCTGCAGCGCCTCTACCCGCGCTCGATCGTCAAGCACACGCTCGGCACGATCCTCGTGCCCAAGCCGATGACCGCGCCGGTCGCCGGGCGCCCGCTGCGCGACCGTGAGGTGCTCACCTGGGCTGGTGACGTCATCCGCTCGGTCGTCATGGACAATGTGGGGCAGGCCGCCCGGGTGGCCACCGCCCGCCAGTAGCGGGACCGACCTCGAAAGGACTGCTCGTGACTCTCTCGGTTCGCCGCTCCGTGGCGGCGCTCGCCGTCGGTGCCGCGCTCGTGCTGGCCGGCTGTGGCGGCCCTGCGGGGCCCGACCGGGCCGCCGTGGTCGACGGTCAGGTCATCACCGAGACGGCGGTGCAGTCGGCGATGTCCGAGGTCAACTCGATGAAGCCGGCCCTGTTGCAGGACAAGCTGAGCCCCACGGGCACGTTGACCGCGCTGGTCCAGGCCCCCGTGGTGCTCAGCTACCTCAGCGACCTCGGGGTGAAGGTGTCCGAGTCGGTCGCCAAGGCCGACGCCCAGAAGCGTGGTGTCAGCAACCCCTCCGACTCCACGCTCGAGATCCTCAAGTTCGCCTCGGCCATCGGCCTGGCCCAGAACGAGGGCAAGCTCACCGACTCCGACGCCCAGGCCCTGACCCAGAAGCTGCAGGGCCTGTCGATCGACGTCAACCCCCGCTACGGCACGTTCAACCCGCAGACCGCGGCGGTCGAGCTCACCACCCCGGCCTGGGTCAAGCAGCAACCCGCCGCACAGTGACGGCGGGCCGGCTCGCGCTGGTCGTCACGTCGCCCCGCGTCGCGCCCGGCCTGCTCTCGCACGGGGCCTGGGCGGCCGTGGCCGGTGCCACGCTGCGCCTCGCCCGCGGGCTGGACGAGCCGTTGGCGGAGGCCGTCGACGAGTCGGGCTTCGCGGTGGAGGAGGTCGGTGACGCCGGCGCGCCCGCGCTGGCCCGGCGCCTGGTCGACCTCGCCACGACCGAGTCGGTCGTGTGGCTCGGCTCGTCCGACGGCGACCCGGGGCTGTCCGACGCGTTGGCCTCGGAGGTGTCGCGGCTGGAGGTGCCACCCGACGTCGAGGTGGTCGTCGGCTCGTGGGACGTCCAGGGCGGCCGGCTGCTCGACGTCGTCGCCACGATGGACCGGCTGCGCTCGCCCGGCGGCTGCCCGTGGGACGCCGAGCAGACCCATGCGAGCCTGGCGCCCTACCTCGTCGAGGAGGCGCACGAGGTGCTGCACGCCATCGAGGGCGGCGACCGCCGGCACCTCGCCGAGGAGCTGGGCGACGTGCTGCTGCAGGTGGTCTTCCACGCACGGGTGGCAGAGGAGGCCGTGCAGGAGCCCTTCGACATCGACACGGTCGCCGGGCTGCTCGTCGACAAGCTCGTGCGCCGCCACCCGCACGTCTTCGCCGACGGCGAGGCGTCGACCCCGGCCGAGGTCGAGCAGGCGTGGGAGCGGATCAAGGCCTCGGAGAAGGCCGGTGACGCAGACGGCGGGGGAGGCTACGGCGCTGACCTGCTGCACGGCATCCCCACGTCGTTGCCCGGCGACCTCGCCGCCGAGAAGGTGCTCGCCCGGGTGCGCCGGCGCGACCTCACCCCCACGCCGGATGCCGTCGCGCGCCTCGAGCAGGCGCGCGCCGACCTGGTCGCGGCCGAGGCGGAGGTCCGCGCCGCCCTGGCGGAGCTGGCCACCTCGACCGAGCAGCCCCGTCCGAGCTGACTCCCTTCCTCCGACGACAAGGTTCCCCGACCGGCTCGCCCGCGAGGGTGGTCAGCGCTTCATCCCGATCTGAACCGCCGGCTGGCGCAGGTTGCTTGTAGATGTAAAGAGGCTTAACATCTGCAAGGTGAGCCTGACCGCCCGTGAGCGCGAGATCGTCGACCTGCTGCGTGCCGAGCCGCTGCTCGACGCTGCGGCGATCGCCGAGCGGATCGGCTCGACCCGGGCTGCGGTGTCGGTGCACCTGTCGCACCTCACCCGCAAGGGCGTCGTGCTCGGTCGCGGCTACCTGCTGCGCGCCGAGGCCGACTCGGTGCTCGTCGTCGGAGGTGCCGTGCTCGACACCAAGGTGCGCACGGCGCACGCCCCCGTGCTCGGCACCAGCAACCCCGGCACCGCGTCGGCGACGGTCGGCGGAGTCGGCCGAAACATCGCCGAGAACCTCGCCCGCCTCGGCCGCCCCACCAGGCTGGTGGCCGCCGTGGGGGACGACCCAGCAGGCGACACCGTGCTGCAGCGCACCGCGGCGGCGGGCGTCGAGTGCCGGCACGTGGTGCTGTCGCCGCACCCCACCGGCACCTACGCCGCGGTGCTCGACGACGCCGGCGACCTGCACATCGCGGTCGCCGACATGCGCGCCACCGACGAGCTGACCGTTGCCGACCTCGCCGTGGTGCCCACCCTGCTCGGCGGCACCGACGCCCTCGTGCTCGACGCCAACCTCGACGCGACCGTCATCCGCTGGCTGCTGTCCGCCGCTCAGGAGGCCGGGGTGCGCTCGGTGCTCGAGCCGGTGAGCGTGGCGAAGGCCACCGCGGCCGCTGCGGTGTTCGACGGGTCGGTGCGCGTGCACACCGTCACCCCCAACGTCGACGAGCTCGCCGCCCTGGTCGGCGCCCCGGTCGACGACACCGTCGCGGGGGTGCGGGCCGCGGCCGCCGTGCTGCACTCGCGCGGTGTCGAGCACGTCTGGGTGCGGCGCGGCACGCGCGGCAGCCTGCTCTCGATCGCCGCCGGTTCGTCGGATGCCGGTTCGCCGGATGCCGGGCCGCGCGCCGTGCTCGTCGGCGCACCCCCCGTGCAGGTAGCCGACGTCACCGGCGCCGGGGACTCGATGACCGCCGGCTACGTGCACGCCCTGCTCGACGGTGCCGACGTGGTGGAGGCCGCCCGCTACGGGCAGGCCCTGGCCGCCCTCACCTGCGCCTCGGCCGACACCGTGCGCGCCGACCTCACCGCCGCCCTCGTCGCGGCCCACCTGACCCCCACCCAGCCACCCACCGAGGAGCTCCACCGATGACGTCCACCAGCACCACCGCGCCGCACCCGATGCTCAAGGTGGCCCCCGAGGTGGCCGAGGCACTGGCCGCCGGCGCGCCGGTGGTGGCGCTCGAGTCGACGATCATCAGCCACGGGATGCCGTACCCCCAGAACGTCGCCATGGCGCGCGAGGTCGAGCAGATCGTGCGCGACGGGGGAGCGGTGCCCGCCACCATCGCCATCCTGAACGGCACGCCGACGGTGGGCCTGTCCGACGACGAGCTCGAGCTGTTCGGGGCCGACCAGGACATCCGCAAGGTGAGCGTGCGCGACATCGCGCACGTGGTGGCCACCGGCGTGCACGGGGCCACGACGGTCGCGAGCACCATGCGCATCGCGGCGCTGGCCGGCATCCGGATCTTCGTCACCGGCGGACTGGGCGGGGTGCACCAGGGCGCCGAGACCTCGATGGACGTCTCGGCCGACCTCACCGAGCTCTCGCGCACCGAGGTCGCGGTCATCAGTGCCGGCGTGAAGTCGATCCTCGACATCGGGCGCACCCTCGAGGTGCTCGAGACCCTCGAGGTTCCCGTGGTGGGCTACGGCACGGACGACTTCCCGTCGTTCTTCTCGCGCTCCTCCGGCATCAGGGTGCCGATGCGGGTCGACACGCCCGAGGAGGCCGCCCGCCTGGTGCAGGCCCAGTTCGACCTCGGGCTCGGCAGCGGCATCTCGATCGCCAACCCCGTGCCCGTCGAGCACGAGATGGCCCGCGAGGACATCGACGACGTCATCGCGCGCGCCCTGGCCGACTGCGCCGAGCACGGCATCACCGGCAAGGACATCACGCCCTACCTGCTGGGCCGGCTCGTCGAGCTCTCCGACGGGCGCTCGCTCGAGACCAACCTCGCGCTGGTGCGCAACAACGCCGTCGTCGGAACGGCCATCGCCGTGGCCCACGCGGCCCTGGGCTGAGCCAGCAGGCCGCAGCCGAGGAGCGCAGCGGCCGCCCGGGCGGAGCCAGAGGCGGACCGAAGCGGGGTGACGGGCGCGTGGCCGCACCCTCCTCCCAACAGGCATCCCACCATGCGCCATCCGTCCGGAGCCGTGGCGCCGAAGCCGCCGCCGGTGGCCCGACCGAGCCGGAGCTCACCACTGCCGCCGACGGCTCGGTGGTGCCCCTGATGTACCAGGACGTCAGCACGCCCTACCGCCTGGGACGGGGCAGGGTCAACCACCCCGAATGACTGTCTGACCTGCGCCGTCGATGGCTATCGTGATCCCTCGTGAGGGTCCGGGTGCTGGGCAGCACGGGCGTGGAGGGGCCGCAGGGTGCGGTCCCTCTTCCCGCGCGCAAGCCGCGCAGCATCCTCGCGGCGCTCGCCCTGACCCCGCGCAGCACCGTCAGCGCCGACCGGTTGGTCGACCTCGTCTGGGGTGACGACCCGCCCGCCGGCGCGCACGGCACGCTGCACGCCTACATCTCGGGGCTGCGCCGGGTGCTCGAGCCCGACCTCGCGCCCCGCGCGCGACCGACCGTGCTGGTCACCACCGATGACGGCTACCGCCTCGAGCTCGAACCGACGCGGGTGGATGCCGTGGCCTTCAGCCGCGAGGTGCGCGCCCGGCACGGTGCCCTGGCCCCGCTCTGGTCGCAGCTGACGACCGGGCCCGGCGACTCGTGGCCGAGCCGGGTGGAGGTCGGCACCCACGTCGAGGCCCTCGAGGAGGCGCTGCGCACCTGGTCCGGCACCGCCTACGCCGACCTGGGCGACCACCCCGACGTGCTCGCCGACCGGGCCGCCCTGGACGAGCTGCGCGGCACGGCCGAGGAGGACACGGCACTGGGGCTGCTCGCCCTCGGCGAGCACGCCGCCGTGCTGGCCGCCACCGAGCAGGCGGCGGGCAGGTACCCCTTGCGCGAGCGCACCCGGTCGCTCCAGGCGCTGGCGCTGGTGCGCACCGGCCGTCAGGTCGAGGCACTCGAGGTGCTGCGCCGGTACCGGGAGCTGTTGGCCGACGAGCTCGGCCTCGACCCGGGCCCGGAGGTGCGCGCGCTGGAGCAGGCGATCCTGCGCCAGTCCCCGGTGCTCACGGCCTGGCTGCGCTCCGAGGCCTCGGCGGCCGCCACGGCGTCCGCCGCGTCGCGGGCGGTGGCGACCACGGGCGCAACGCCGGGGGCGACCGGGGTGGGCGACCCGGCATCCGGGACCGGCGCCGGCGCACCGAGCGACCACGGGCCGGCCGATGCCGTGGCCCCCGGAGCGCCGCTCCCCGCACCGGCCGTGCCCGCCAGCAGCTGGGGGACGGTCGGGCGCGAGGCCGAGGTGGGTGTGGTCACCGAGGTGCTGACCGGCGCGGTCGGTGGCACCCCGGGGGCGGTGCTCGTGGTCGGCGACCCCGGCACCGGCAAGACGCGGCTGGTCGACGCCGCCCTGGCGGCCGGCACCGAGCTCGGGATCGCGACCGCGGTCGGGCGCTGCTCACAGGACGACGGTGCCCCACCCCTGTGGCCCTGGTACGCGTTGCTCGACGGGCTCGGGGTCGAGCGGCCCGCGGCGCTGAACCGCGCCGATGACGACGAGGTGGGCCCGGAGCGGGCCTTCGCGGTGCAGGACGCCCTGGCGCGGGCCGTGCGGGAGCGAGCGGCAGACCGGCCGGTGCTGCTGGTGGTCGAGGACCTGCACTGGGCGGACACCCGGACGCTGCGTGCCCTCACCCACCTGGTGACCACGGTGGGGCCAGGCGACCGGGTGGCGCTCGTGATGACCCGCCGGGCGCGCCCGCACCCCTCCGGAGCGCTGGCCGACCTCGGAGCGTCCCTCGCCAGGCACGGCGCCCGCACCGTCGAGCTCGCCGGGCTCGCCCAGGAGGACGCGCAGGCACTCGTCTCGTCGGTGACCGGCACACCGGCCGACCCCGTCCGGGTCGCCGAGTGGCGCAACCGCACGGGCGGCAACCCGTTCTTCCTCGTCGAGCTCGCCCGGCTCGCGACCACCACGGCCGGGTGGCGCGGTGACGTACCCGGCTCGGTGCAGAGCGTGGTCACCCGCCGGCTCGAGGACCTGCCCGAGGCCACCCGAGAGGTGCTCGTGGTCTCGGCGGCGCTCGGTCGCGAGCACTCACCGCTGCTGCTCGCGCACGTCGGCGGCTGGGGCCCGGACGAGGTGAACGACCGGCTGGAGCCGGCCCACGAGGTCGGCATCGTCCACCAGCGCGACGACGGGCGGCTGGTCTTCGAGCACGCCCTGACGCGGGACGCCGTGGTGGCCGGGGTGTCACCGGGTCGGCTCGCGCGGGTCCACGCCCGCATCGCCCACGCTCTCGACTCGCTGCCGCGCGGGTCCCTCGCCCCGGCCGAGCGGGCCTTCGACCTGGCCCACCACTGGCTGGCCGCCGGGCCGGTGCACGCGCCGCAGGCCTGGCGGGCCGCGGCCGCGGCGGCTGCCGAGGCGCGGCGCGACTTCGCCAACGTGGAGGCGGCCGACCTCTACCGCGCCGCCCTCGATGCCCATGCGCTGGACCCCGGCGGCACCAGGGAGGAGCGCTACGACCTGCTCCTGTCGTTCGCCGAGGCGGCGGCGTGGGCCGCGAAGTGGCGCCCGGTCGTGGAGGCGGTCAACGAGGCCGTGGCGCTGGCCAGTGCGGAGGACGACCCGGAGCGCGTCGCGCGGGCAGCGGCTGCCCTCACGAGGTACTCGGTGTGGACCCCGCAGGAGTACGACGAGGTCGACGAGGACGTCGTCGACGACCTGCGCTCGGCGCTGCGCGGTCTGGACCACCACGACTCGCCGGTGCGTTGCGTGCTCATGCTCGCGCTGGCCGTGCAGCTGTACTACCGGCCCGGCTCGGAGCCGGAGGCCCTCGCGCTCGTCGACGAGGGCAGCGCCGCCGCCCGGCGGATCGGCGACCCCGCGCTGCGCTCCTGGGCGGCGCGCACCGGGTCGATCGCCCTCTGGCGCACTGCGCACCTCGACCGCCGTCACGAGCTCGCCGTCGAGGAGGTGGCGGCCTCGCGCGAGTCGGGCAACGAGGCCGCCGAGGCCCTGGCGCACACGGCGCTGGCCGGAACGGGCCTGGAGGAGGGCGACCGGGAGACGTGGGAGGCGGAGTCCGCCGCTGCGGACGACATCGCCCGCCGCAGACGGCTCACCTACGTCGAGTACGCACTGCACTTCGTGCGGCTCAGCCTGTCCCTGCTCGGCGATGACACAGAGGCGGCCGACGAGCACGCCGAGGCCATGCGGTCCATGCGCGGGGGCATGGCGACCCCCGCCATGGAGTGGAACGAGTTCGGGGTCCTCTACGCCACCGCCAGCTGGCGGCCCGGGGCGGCCGAGCCGGTCGCCCGCGGCATGCTCGAGTACTTCCGCGCGGACCCCGACGACTTCGGGCGCACGCCGCTGCTGCACGTGCTCGCCCTCGCCGGGATGGAGGACGAGCTGCGCGCCGAGCTCGCCCGCGCCCCACTGACCCCCATGCGCGACGACTGGCTCGTCAGCAGCGAGGCGTCCGTGCGGTCCCTGGTCGCCGGGTACGTCGGCGACCGGGTGATGGCCCAGCGCAGCGTCGAGCTCCTGCGCCCCCTGTCAGGACGGATGGCCGTGTCAGGCATCTCCTTGGTCGTGGGTCCGGTCGACGGCTACCTGGCCATCGCCCTGGCGACGCTCGGGGAGCGCGAGGAGGCGGCCGTCTTCGCCGAGCGGGCCGAGGCGCAGGCCCGTACCTGGGCGATGTCGGCCTACCTGCGGATGCTCGCGCAGTGGAGGGAACGGTTCACGTTCTAGCGCCGGCTCAGAGCACACCGCCGTCACCGTAGTGGAACGCCCGCGCCTCGGCCCGCGCGAAGCGCCGCCGCACCAGGGCGTGCAGCACCTGGTAGGGCGCGCCGGCCAAGGCGAACATCGCCGCCCGGGCGTCGTCGGGCAGGCCCTCGAGCGCCCAGCCCACGATGAACGGCACCTCGCGGACGGGGTACGACCTCCCGATCGCCGCCTCGACGCCGGCGAACTCGTCCTCGGTCATCACCCGCTGCACGAGGGGCAGCACGACGGTCTCCTCGTGGCGCAGGTGCTCGCCGAGCACCTCCCGCAGGCCGGCCAGGCGGATGTCGAGGGCGTTGCGGTGCTCCTCGCACGGGTGGTCGACGAGGGCGGCGAACGCCTCGCCCACCGCCCGGACGAGCGGGTCGATGCCCTCGTGCTCCTCGCTCATCGCCCGCACCTCGGCCCGGTCGGCAGCGGTGCCGCGGACCTCGACCGCCTTGGCGAGCACCGGCCAGTAGAGCTCGTCCTCCGCGGTGTGGTGGTGGTGCAGCGTGGCGGCGAACCGGGACCAGCGGGCGGTCAGGGCGCGCCAGGTGGCGAGGTCGCCCAACGGCGTGGCACGCACCGACGAGGCGAACGCCGCCAGGTCGCGCCGGAAGGCGTGGTGCATCACGTACATGCCGGTGTGGTCGTGCGGTCCCTCTGCCACGAACGTCTGGCCGGGCAGGTCGAGCTGGGGCTGGTGGGGGGTGCTGGGCGTGGTCCTGGCGCGAGTGCTCATGGCGTGCTCCGTCTGTGCTCGGTGGTGCGGCCCGTCGTGGCCGCTCGACAGCCACCGTGCGCGCCTGCTCTTGGGCGCCGCTTGGGCGCCGGCTCGGAGCTGCGCCGAAGCCGGGGCCAAGCGCGCACCGGCACCGTGGTCGTCGTCATCCCGACCCCACGAAGCAGGAGCCCACGATGTCCGATCCCCACGCCGACCCCCGCCCGTCGAGCACCCCCGCCACCACGGATGCCGTGCCCGCCCACCCCTCGATCCTCGTGCTGGGCGGCACCGGCCTGATGGGCCGCGAGGTGCTCCGCGCGCTGCGCAGGCGCGGCGCCCCCGCGCGCGTCCTGGTCCGTGACCCGGCGCGGCTGGCCACCCGCGAGGGTGTCGAGGTGCACGTCGGCGACCTGCGCGACCCGGCATCGCTGCGCCGGGCGATGCAGGGCATCGACGTCGTCTTCCACATCTCGCCGCACGAGGCCGACGAGGTCGAGCTGACCCGCACCGTCATCGACGCCTGCGAGGACGCCGGAGCCCGGCTGGTCTTCGCCGGCGTCCACGCCATCGCCGGCACGGCGCTGACGAGCTGGCTGATGCGCCGCGTCTACGGGATGGTGCTGCCCCGCTACCGCGGGAAGCTTGCGATCGGGCGGATGGTCGAGACGTCGGCGACGAACCCGGTCGTGCTGTGCCCCAGCAACTTCATGCAGACCGACGAGGTGCTGCTCGAGGTGATCCGTGGTGGCCGGTTCGTGCAGCCGGCCAGCCCCAAGGGGCTCAACCGGGTCGACGTGCGCGACGTCGGCGAGGCGGCGGCAGGGGTGCTGCTCGACCCGGCGTTCCCGTCCGGGTCGTACTCGCTGGTCGGGCCGCGCTCGCTCACCGGCCCGCAGTGCGCTCGGGTGTGGTCCGACGCGCTCGGCGTGCCGGTGCGCTACCTGGGTGACGACGACGCGGCGCTCGAGGCCGCCCTGACCGAGCACCTCAGCGGGCACCGGCGCGACGACTGGCTGAGCTCGTTCCGCATGCTGCGTGGCTTCGCCGTGAAGACCTCCGCCAAGGACCTGGCCACGACCGAGCGGCTGCTGGGCCGCCCGCCGACCGACTTCGTCGACTTCGTGGCCCGCGTCGTCGCCGAGCACGCAGCGGATGCCGGCCCGGTCGCCGGGTCGGGTGCCGAGGCGGCTGTCCCGGCCACCACCTGACGCCGCGGCGTGCCCGGGGCGCCCGGCATCCCGCGGCGCGGGTCGGTCGGCGGGATGCCGGGTGGCGAGGGCTAGGCTCGGACCGAACTTCTCCCCACCCCCCAGTAGCACCAAGGAGTCCGGCGTGGCCAGCATCGAAGCCGTAGGCGCCCGCGAGATCCTCGACTCGCGCGGCAACCCCACCGTCGAGGTCGAGGTCCTCCTCGACGACGGCACGCTCGGGCGGGCTGCTGTGCCCAGCGGCGCGTCGACCGGTGCCTTCGAGGCCGTCGAGCGCCGTGACGGTGACAAGGACCGTTACCTGGGCAAGGGCGTCGAGAAGGCGGTCGACGCCGTCATCGAGGATCTCGGCCCCAAGCTGATCGGCTACCCGGCCAGCGAGCAGCGCCTGATCGACTCGGAGATGCTCGCCATCGACGGCAGCGCCAACAAGGAGAAGATCGGCGCCAACGCCATCCTCGGGGTCTCGCTCGCTGTCGCGCGCGCCGCCGCCGACTCCGCCGACCTGCCGCTGTTCCGCTACGTCGGCGGCCCCAACGCCCACGTGCTGCCCGTGCCGATGATGAACATCCTCAACGGCGGCAGCCACGCCGACTCCAACGTCGACATCCAGGAGTTCATGATCGCGCCGATCGGCGCCGACAGCTTCCGCGAGGCGCTGCGCTGGGGCGCCGAGGTCTACCACGCGCTCAAGGGCGTGCTGAAGGAGAAGGGCCTCGCCACCGGGCTGGGCGACGAGGGCGGCTTCGCCCCCAACCTGCCGAGCAACCGCGCCGCGCTCGACCTCATCCTCGAGGCGATCGAGAAGGCCGGCTACACCCCGGGTGAGCAGATCGCGCTCGCGCTCGACGTCGCGGCGTCGGAGTTCCACGACGACGGCGGCTACGCCTTCGAGGGCGGCACCAAGACCGCCGACGAGATGATCGACTACTACGCCGACCTCGTCGCGTCCTACCCGCTGGTCTCCATCGAGGACCCGCTCGACGAGAGCGACTGGGACGGCTGGAAGGCGATGACCGACCGGATGGGCGCCGACGTGCAGCTCGTCGGCGACGACCTGTTCGTCACCAACCCCGAGCGGCTCGCGCGCGGCATCGAGACGGGCACGGCCAACGCCCTGCTCGTCAAGGTCAACCAGATCGGCTCGCTCACCGAGACCCTGGACGCCGTCGAGATGGCCCAGCGCAACGGTTACCGCTGCATGATGAGCCACCGCTCCGGCGAGACCGAGGACACCACCATCGCCGACCTCGCCGTCGCGACGAACTGCGGCCAGATCAAGACCGGCGCCCCGGCCCGGTCCGAGCGTGTCGCCAAGTACAACCAGCTGCTGCGCATCGAGGAGGAGCTCGACGACGCCGCGGACTACGCCGGCGCCGGCGCGTTCCCGCGCTTCACCCGCCGCCAGCAGGGCTGAGCCGAGCATGGCTCCCGGGCGCTCCCGCGGTCCGGCGTCGCGACCCCCGCGACGTCCGGCCGGGGCGCGCCTGCGGGCGGCCACCCGGGGCGCCTCCCCGGCATCCGGCCCCGTCGCGGCCCGGCTCGGGTGGCGCGGGCGGCTCACGACGGCCGCCAAGGACCGCCGGGCCCGCCGCGGTGCGGTGCTGCTGTCGATCGTCGCCTTCCTTCTGGTGCTGCTCGGCTCGACCGTCGCGGCCTACGTCGGCCAGCAGGGTGACATCGCGGCGCTCGAGGACAAGGTGGCCGGCCAGCAGCAGGAGGTCGAGGCGCTCACGGCTGCGCAGGAGCGCTGGCGCGACCCGGCCTACGTCGAGCAGCAGGCCCGCCAGCGGCTGAAGTTCGTCATGCCGGGGGAGCGGTCCTACACGGTGCTCGACGCGAAGCCGGCCACTGGCACCGCCGACCCGGTGGGCGCCCTGGCTGTGCCCGACGTGCCGCTGCCGTGGTACCAGACCGTCTGGGAGTCGACCCGCACCGCCGACGTGCCGGGGGCACGCCGGTGACGGCAGGTGCCGACCTGCCGCCCGTCGCGCCGGCCGACCTCGACGCCGTCTCCCGGCAGCTGGGTCGCCGGGCCCGGGGCGTGGCCGAGGTGGCCCACCGCTGCCCGTGCGGGGAGCCCGACGTCGTGCGCACCGAGCCGCGCCTGCCTGACGGCACGCCGTTCCCGACCTCGTTCTACGCCACCTGCCCCCGGCTCACCGGGTCACTGTCGACCCTCGAGAGCCAGGGCGTCATGCGCGAGATGACCGACCGGCTGGAGACCGACGGCGAGCTGCGCGAGCGGTACACGGCGGCGCACCTCGACTACCTCGAGCGGCGGTCGCAGCTCGGTGACGTGCCCGAGGTCGCCGGCGTCTCCGCGGGGGGCATGCCGGCCCGGGTCAAGTGCCTGCACGTGCTCGTCGCCCACTCGCTCGCCGCCGGGCCCGGGGTGAACCCGCTCGGTGACGAGGCCCTCGCCATGCTCGACCCGTGGTGGCAGCGGCACCCCTGCTCGGCCGACGCGCCCGGTGGTGGCGGTGTCGCCCAGGCCGGTGCGGACGCCGGGAGCGCGCCGTGAGACCCGGCATCCGTCGCCGTGTCCTGGCCATCGACGGTCCCCAGGTGAGGAGCACAGCATGAGTGACGGCACCCGGCCCCGTGTGGCAGCGATCGACTGCGGCACCAACTCGCTGCGCCTGCTCGTCGCCGATGTCGGCGACGACGGCCGGCTCACCGACGTGGTGCGGCGGATGGAGATCGTGCGGCTGGGGCAGGGCATCGACCGCACCGGCGTCATCGCCCCGGAGGCGATGGAGCGCACCCTGCGCGTCACCCGCGAGTACGCCGAGCAGTGCCGGTCACTGGGCGTCGAGCGGGTGCGCTTCGTCGCGACCTCCGCGTCCCGGGATGCGCGCAACGCCGACGAGTTCGTGGCCGGCGTGCGCGAGGCGTTCGGCGACCTCGACGTCGCGCCGGAGGTCGTGGCCGGCGACACGGAGGCGCGCTTCTCGTTCACCGGGGCCACCGGCGACCTCCAGGCGGTCGGTGTGCCCGGGCCCTACCTCGTGGTCGACCTCGGTGGCGGCTCGACCGAGCTGGTGCGCGGCACGACGGACGTCGAGGCCGCTCTCTCGGTCGACGTGGGCAGCGTGCGGATGACCGAGCGGCACCTGCACTCCGACCCGCCGACGCTCGACGAGGTGGCCGCCGCCCGGCGTGACGTCGAGGCGGCGCTCGACGCCGTCGAGGAGAGCGTCGACCTCAGCGGCGTCGGCGCGGTCGTGGGACTGGCCGGCACCATCACGACGATCACCGCGCACGCGCTGCGGCTGTCCTCCTACGACCCGGAAGCCGTACACCTGGCGCGCATCCCCGCCGCCACGATGCGTGAGGCCTGCGAGTCGCTGCTGGCGATGGCGCAGGCCGAGCGGGCCGCCCTGCCCTACCTGCACCCGGGGCGGGTCGACGTCATCGCCGGTGGGGCGCTGGTCTGGGAGCAGGTGCTCGCGCGCGTGGTGGGGCGCTCGCCGGGTGCCGTCGTCGTGACGTCGGAGCACGACATCCTCGACGGAATCGCGCTGTCCCTCACCTGACTCACGTGGGACAACTTCGACCAATAGGTCGATCTTGTCCCAACCGGCGCGGGGCTACCGTCCGACATCGGGCCGGTGCCGACCGGGCCGAAACGGTGCTCAGGTGGCTGCTCAGAGGACACCTGGCACCGACGTGGAGGAGAGCGCGACCCGGTTACAGTGACGGGGCCCCCGTGGCCCAACTGGCAGAGGCAGGCGACTTAAAATCGCCACAGGTGCGGGTTCGACCCCCGTCGGGGGCACCATGCCGCCGAGGCCCGGTCGCGTCAGGGGACATGCCGTCGGCCGCACAGGGGTGCGCGGGTCGCCGACCATCCACAGCGAGGCGCCCGCCACTCCGCCAGGGCGGGAACACCGCGGGCCTCTCGCACGTCTAGGCTGGTAACACGTGCGGTGACGACACCGCCATGACCATCACGGAGGAACGATGGCCAGCAACCCGGCCTTCAACCGCATCGAGAAGGACGCCAAGGACGGCTATGCCGGCTTCGGCGGCCCCGGCCCCGGCGCTGCCCAGCAGGCCGCCGCCGGCCAGGCAGCAACCGCGGGAATGAGTGCGCAGCAGCTGCAGGACCTGTACAACCAGCCGTCGGCCGGCCCGGTCGACACCCGTCGCGTCACCATGGACGACGTCATCATGAAGACGCTCGCGCTCTTCGCGATCGTCGTCGTGTTCGCCGCCGGTGGGTGGACCGTCGCCTCGAACAGCCCCTCCGCAGGGTTCGCCCTGTGGATGGGCGGCATGATCGGCACGCTCGTGCTCGGCCTGGTCATCGCCTTCCGGAAGACGCTCAGCGTCCCGCTGATCCTGCTGTACGCGGTGGTCGAGGGACTCTTCATGGGTGCGGTGAGCCAGTGGTTCAACGCCCAGCCCCAGTTCGAGGGCCTCGTCCCCATGGCGGTCCTCGCCACGCTGGCGACGTTCGCCGGCATGTTCCTGGCCTACAAGTTCGGCCTGATCAAGGTCAACGACAAGTTCCGCCGGATCATGACGCTGGCGATCATCGGCTACGCGATCTTCGCCGTCGTCAACTTCCTCTTCGCCGTCATCACCAACACCAGCTTCGGCATCGGTGGCACCGGGGGCCTGGGCATCGCGATCTCGGTGTTCGCGGTCGGTCTGGCGTCGTTCACCCTGGCGCTCGACTTCGACTCCATCGACCGCGCGATTGCCAGCGGTGCGCCGGAGAAGTACTCATGGCTGCTCGCCCACGGCCTGATCGTCACGCTGGTCTGGCTCTACATCGAGTTCCTCCGTCTGTTCGCGCGTCTGCGTTCGTGACGGTAGACCGCACCACCGACACCGCCGGGGCAGGATCACCTGCCCCGGCGGTGTCGTCTGTGTCGCCGGATGCCGCCGAGCCCCGCGCCGAGCAGCCGGCATCCGCCGACGGTGACGCGCTCCCGGCATCCGCCGACGTCGTGGCGCCGCAGGCACGCGTCGAGCTCGACCGCATCCGCCGCCGCTGGGCCGAGCTGCCGCTCGGGCGAGCCGAGGCCCGGATGCCGTTGCTCCGCCGCCTCCTCGCCGACCTCACCCCCCGATCGTCCCCACCTCCTGCGGATTCCCCACCCGCTGCTGCCGCTCCGGGCGCCTCTCACGTGGGAGATCCGCACGAGGTCGCCGTGCCCGACCTCGGGCCGGCGGTCGTGGTCGACCAGCTGGCCGTGCTGGTCTGGGACGCCTACGCCGCGGGGCGCGGCGACGGCATCCCCGAGCTGCTCGTGGCACTGCGTCGCGCGCTGGCCTGAGGCGCACCACCCCGGCACCGGCCCAGGGTGGCCGGTCCATAAGCATCTGGGCTGCGCACAACGGACCACGAGCCTGCCGACGGCGCTACGTTTCGAGCATGGCCGACAGCGATGCTCGTCCTGGGGGCCCCGATCCTGACGTGGTGATCGTCATGGGAGTGTCCGGGTGCGGCAAGTCCACGGTGGCGAAGGGGTTGTCCACCGTGCTGGGGTGGGAGTTCGCCGAGGGCGACGCGTTCCACCCCGAGGCCAACGTCGCGAAGATGCGCAGCGGCACCCCGCTCACCGACGAGGACCGCTGGCCGTGGCTCAGGGCCCTCGGCGAATGGATCTCCGCCAAGGAGGCGGCCGGCGAGTCGGCCGTCGTCACCTGCTCGGCCCTGCGCCGGGCCTACCGCGACCTGCTGCGTGAAGGGCGCCCGCACGTGCGGTTCCTGCACGTCACCGCCGAGTCCGACGTCATCAAGGACCGGATGGAGCACCGTCCGGGCCACTACATGCCGCCGTCACTGCTGCCCAGCCAGCTGGCCACGCTCGAACCGCTCGGGGACGACGAGCCGGGCGTGACCATCACCAACGAGGGCAGCGCCGCCCAGGTCCTCGACCGGGCGCTCGCCGCCCTCGGACACCGCAAGGAGCACGCCTGATGTCTCTTCTCACCCTTCCAGCCGTTGCGTCCGGGGCGGTCCCGGCGCTGTCGTTCGCCGACGAACCACCACCGGTGTATGCCGGTAACACCCAGCTCATCCTGGCCTGCGTGCTCGGCATCCTCGCCGTGGTGCTGCTCATCACCTGGGGCAAGGTGCACCCGTTCCTCGCGCTGATGCTCGGCTCGGCCGTGCTCGGCGTGGTGGCCACCATGCCACCGGGCGACACCGTGAAGAGCTTCGTCGCCGGGTTCGGCTCGACCGCCGGTGCCGTCGGCATCCTCATCGCGCTCGGCGCGATGATCGGCAAGCTGCTCGAGGACTCCGGTGGCGCCAACCGCATCGTCGCCACGCTCGTCGGACGGGTCGGCCCGGGTGGGCTGCCCTGGATGATGGCGGCCATCGCGGCCATCCTCGGCCTGCCGCTGTTCTTCGAGGTCGGCGTCGTGCTGCTGGTGCCGGTCGTCATCCTCGTCGCACAGCGCACCGGGGTCTCGCTGATGAAGGTCGGCATCCCCGCGCTCGCCGGCCTGTCCGTGCTGCACGGCCTGGTGCCGCCCCACCCCGGCCCGCTGACGGCGATCGGTCTGCTGAACGCCGACCTGGGGCGCACCCTGATCTTCGGCATCCTGATCGCCATCCCGACGGTGGTCGTGGCCGGGCCGCTGCTCGCACGCTTCGTCGACCAGTGGGTGCCGAAGTCGGCCGACGACCTGTCCCTGTTCGGGGTCGGCTCACGCTCCGGTGAGGCCGGGGGCTCCTCGACGGCGGCCGCCGGTGCCGCCGGCGCGCGTGCCGCCGGCACCGAGGACTCGCGCGGTGGCGGCGTCGCGGTCGACATCCACGATGCCGGTGACGACGCCCGCCTGACCGGCTCACCCACGGACCGGGCTGACCTCTCGGGCCGGGCCGACCGGGGCGACCGGGCCGACCTCACCGCCCGCGACCGGGAGGGTGACGCCGGGTTCGGGTCGTTCGACGAGCCGCTGGCACCGGGCCGCAAGCGGGTCTCGTTCGCGGCAGCGATCGTCGGCATCACGCTGCCCGTGGTGCTCATGCTCGTCGACGCCATCACCAAGCTGACGGTCACCGACGAGGAGGCCAGCGTCCGCAAGACGATGGACTTCATCGGTACGCCGATCGTCGCCCTGCTGATCGCGGTGCTCTACTGCTACATCGCACTGGGCATCGGCTCGGGCCTGAACAAGAGCCAGGTCAGCGACTCGGTCGGGTCGGCCCTGCCCGGCATCGCGAGCATCATCCTCATCGTCGCGGCTGGTGGCGGGTTCAAGCAGACCCTCATCGACGCCGGGGTCGGCAACGTCATCAAGGACTGGGCCGAGGGCGTGAGCATCTCGGTGCTGGTGCTCGGCTGGCTGGTGGCGGTGCTGATCCGGCTCGGCACCGGGTCGGCCACGGTCGCCACGATCACCGCCGCCGGCATCGTGGCGCCGCTGGCCCCGAGCCTGAGCGCCAACCACCTCGCGCTGCTCGTGCTGGCCATCGGCTGCGGGTCGCTGTTCTTCTCGCACGTCAACGACGCCGGGTTCTGGCTGGTGAAGGAGTACTTCGGCCTGACCGTCGGCGAGACGATCAAGTCGTGGTCGGTGATGGAGACCGTCATCTCGGTGTTCGGCTTCGCGCTGGTGATGCTCGCCAGCGTCCTCGTCACCTAGCGCCCCCACCCCCACTTCGTGCGGATCCTCCCACCACCTGAGCCGCCCGTCCCGGGTTCAGGGGCGTGGGAGCTCCGCACGAGGTCGGGAAGGCCGGGTCAGCTGAGGCGCTCGACGATGATCGCCATGCCCTGCCCACCGCCGACGCACATGGTCTCCAGCCCGAACTGGGCGTCGCGCGACTCCAGGCCGTTGATCAGGGTGGTCATGATGCGGGTTCCGGTCGACCCGAACGGGTGCCCCAATGCGATGGCCCCACCGTGCACGTTGAGCTTGTCGAGGTCCATGCCGAGGTCGTCGGCGCTCGGCAGCACCTGTGCGGCGAACGCCTCGTTGATCTCGTAGAGGTCCATGTCTCCGATCGACATGCCGGCCCGGGCCAGCGCCTGCTTGGAGGCCTCCACCGGCCCGAGGCCCATGATCTCCGGCGACAGCGCGGACACACCGGTCGACACGATCCGCGCCAGCGGGGTGAGGCCCAGCTCACGGGCCCGCACGTCGCTCATCACGACGACCCCCGAGGCCCCGTCGTTGAGCGGGCAGCAGTTGCCGGCGGTGACGGTGCCGTCCTCGCGGAACACCGGGTTGAGCCCCTGCACCGCCTCGAGCGTCACGCCCGCGCGCGGGCCGTCGTCGCGGGCGACCACCGAGCCGTCGGACAGCGTCACCGGCAGGATCTCCCGGGCGAAGAACCCGTCGGCGATCGCCTTCTCGGCACGGTTCTGGCTCGTCACGCCCCACTCGTCCTGCCGCGTGCGCGAGACACCGCGCGAGGTGGCCACGTTCTCGGCGGTCTGGCCCATGGCGAGGTAGATGTCGGGCAGCAGCCCGTCCTCGCGCGGGTCGGTCCACAGCGCGTTGGTGCGGGCGGTCTCGGCGCTGCGGGCCGCGGCATCCGCGAACCGGGGGTTCTGCGCCTCGGCATCACTGCCGCCGGCCCCCGCGAAGCTGGTGTACTGCGACACGCACTCGACGCCGCCGACGAGGAACGCGTCGCCCTCGCCCGCCTTGATGGCGTGGAACGCCATCCGCATGGTCTGGGTCGAGCTGGCGCAGAACCGGTTCACGGTGGCGGCCGGCAGGTGGTCCATGCCGGCGAGCACCGCGACGACCCGGGCCAGGTTGGAGCCGTGGGCGCCGCTGGGGTCGGCGCAGCCCCAGTAGAGGTCGTCGATGGTCCCGGGGTCGAGCGCCGGCAGCTGCTCGAGCAGGCCGCGTACCACCTGCTCCGACAGGTCGTCCGGCCGCAGGTCCTTCAGCGACCCCTTGAACGCGCGGCCGATGGGGGTGCGGGCGGTGGCGACGATGACGGCTTCGGTCACGGGGGCTCCTCGGGTGGGGCGGCGTGCCAGGGCGCACGACCGGCGGAACGACCACTAAGCGCTCGCTCAGTGCAGGGTCCAAGGGTATGCCGGGCGGCCGCCGGCTGCGGTGTGGCCTCGCTCTCGCATCTGGGGCTGCCACGGCGGCGCCTCATCCGACAGGATGAGGCCATGGACACCACGCGCAACCTCGCAACGTCAGGGTCGCCGTACGAGGGCAGCGTGGGGTTCTCCCGCGCCGTCCGCGTCGGCCAGCACATCGCGGTCTCGGGCACCGCGCCGATCAACGCCGACGGGCACGTCAGCGTCGACCCCGCCTCCCAGGCGCGCCGCTGCTGGGAGATCGCGCTCGCCGCCCTCAGCGAGCTCGGCGGGGGTCCGCAGGACGTCATCCGAACGCGGCACTACATCACCGACGGCGATGCCGAGGTCGTCGACGCGGTGTCGTCGGTGCACGGCGAGATCTTCGGCTCCATCCGGCCCGCGAGCACGATGGTCGTCGTCGCCGGGCTGGTCGACCCCCGCTGGAAGGTCGAGGTCGAGCTCGAGGCCATCGTGGCGCTCTAGCCCCAACTTTTTCGCCCGGTGCGGGAAGCTTCACCATCGCACCGCATCAGTTCCGGTGCGATCCTGACGCTTCCCGCCCGAAGGCGCGGGGTCAGGCCGGCGCCGCCGGCTCCGCGTCGTCCGTGCTCGCCCCATCGCCCGCGGCCTGGCCCTCGGTGGCGACCGGGGTGTCCTGAGCCGGCGGCACGTCGTCGCGCCGCCGCCGCAGGGCCACGGCCCACCGCCCGCGCGGCCCACGGGCCTGGCCGGCGATCTCGGTCGGCGCCACCTCGGTTCCGGGCTCCTTGACCGCGTGGCCCGCCGCCACGGCGACCGGCCCGACGCCCTCGCCCCGGCGCGGCTCGGGGGCCCGGTCGGCGGTGTCGGCGCCCCACACGCCCAGCGCGGCGCACACGCTCGGCAGCAGCGCCGCAGCCGCCCGGGCATAGCCGGCCGCCGACGGGTGGAAGCGGTCCTTGCTGAACATCTCGTGCGGCGACTCCGCGAACTCCGGCCCGATCAGGTCGCCGAGCGACACGGTGCGACCGCCGGCCTCGACGACGGCGACGGTCTGGGCCGCCGCGAGGTCGCGCGACCAGCGCTTCATGAGCGAGCGCAGCGGCTGGCGGATGGGCTGGATGGTGCCGAGGTCGGGGCAGGTGCCGACGACCACCTCGGACCCCAGGGCGCGGATCCGCCGCACGGTCTGCTCGAGCTGGCGCACCGACGCGCTGCGCTCGATGCGGTGCGTCACGTCGTTGGCCCCCACCATGATCAGCACGACGTCGGGGCGCAGCACGTCCTCGAGGGCGTTGGCCAGCTGGCGCTCCAGGTCGCTGGACTCGGCGCCGACCACGGCCCGGTTGCTCAGCCGCACCCCCCGCCCGGTGAGCGCCGCAACGCCGCTGGCCACGATGGCGCCGACCGTCTCGTGCGGGGCATCGGCGCCCATCCCCGCGGCCGAGCTGTCGCCGAGCACGACGATGTCGTAGGGCTTGCCCCGGCCCGAGCCGTAGGTGCCGTTGTCGTCGGGGGAGTCGTCGAACGGGGTGCCGATGACCCGTCGGGCCAGCGCTGCCTCGGCCTGGATGACGCCCCAGCCGGCAGCCCCCAGGGCGGCGCCGAGCGCGGCGATCCCACCACCGCCGTAGGCCGCGGTGGCCGCGATCTTGCGGGCTCGACGTGCCCGTCCCATCAGCGCTCGTCCTTCTCTCGGTCTCGCCCGGCGTCGCCAGGCAGCATCCCGGGCAACGGGGTCACCCACGGTAACGCGACCGGTGCTCGCGCTCATCCCCCGCCCACCGCTCGGCGGCGCTGCCGGCCGGCATACGGTGGTCGGCGTGGAGACCAGCGTGGGTGACCGGGGCGTCGTCGCCTCCGTGGTCACGGATGCCGACACGGCGCTCGCGCTCGGGTCCGGGAGCCTGGCGGTGCTCGGCACCCCGCGCCTGCTCGCCTGGTGCGAGGCAGCCACCTGCCGCGCGCTCGAGGGCCGGCTGCCGCCCGGCTCGTCGAGCGTCGGCACCGCGGTGGTCCTGCAGCACCTCGCCGCGAGCGCGGTGGGAGAGCAGGTCACCGCGGTCGCCGTCGTGCGCAGTGTCGACGGGCGCCGGATCGGGTTCGATCTCGAGGCGACGGATGCCGGGGGAACGGTGGTCGCCCGCGGCACCGTCGAGCGGGTGGTCGTCCACGACGAGCGCTTCCTCGCACGCCTGGCGCGCGAGCGCTCCTAGCGAGCCGGCTTGCGCGCCTGGAGGGTGTAGCTGAGCGGCAGCCGGTCGGCCTCGTCTGCCAGGCGCCACTCCTCGAGGTCGCCGTCGCGGACCATCCGGCCGGGCAGGGCGTCCCAGGGCACGCTGCGGTGTTCCACGAAGCCGGTGACGTCGAACCCACGGGCGAGCAGGGCGCTGAGGATCTCGCCGATGCCGTGGTTCCAGGACAGCTGGCGGGTGTTGACGAACTCGTGGTCGCTCTCGACGTAGGTGCCGTCCTCCTCGAGGTCGAACGGCTCGGGCGTCTCGAAGTAGGCGTAGCCCAGGGTCAGCCCGTCCATGCGGGTCTCGTCGACCGCCCACAGCATCGGGTGACCCTCGCGCACGAACAGCCGACCCCCGGGCGCCAGCAGGTCGTCGACGACACCGGCCCAGCGGTCGATGTCGGGCAGCCAGCACAGGGCGCCGATGCCGGTGTAGACGAGGTCGAAGGTGCGCTCGCGCACGGCCTGGGGCGCGGAGTAGGTGTCGGCCTCGACGTAGTCGATGTCCGCGCCGGCGTCACGGGCCAGCCGCCGGGCCTGCTCCAGCGACACGGGCGAGAGGTCGAGGCCGGTCATCCGCGCGCCGAGCCGGGCCAGCGACAGGGTGTCGGTGCCGATGTGGCACTGCAGGTGGATGCCGGTCAGCCCGGTCACGTCGCCGAGCAGCGGCTGGTCGAAGCGCACCACGTCGCTGAGGTGCTGGGGATCGGCGACGAAGCGGTCGAAACCGTACTCGGCGCTGGCGGCGTGCACCATGGCGCGCTCGTCCCAGTTGAGCCGGTTCACCTCGAGGTAGTCGTCCATGCCCGCCATGGTGGCCCAGCCGCGGGGCATCCGGAAGCGTGGGTGAAGGGCCGTTCGGCCCGGATCCCGACCCGTGTTCTCGACGGACAGGACGGCGCAGGCGCCGGGCGGGACAGCATCCGGGCCGTGAAAGGATGACCCGATGAAGTACGCGGAGCACGTCGTCGACCTCGTGGGCAACACCCCCCTCGTCAAGCTGAACACGGTCAGCGAGGGCATCGCGGCCACCGTGCTGGCGAAGGTGGAGTACCTCAACCCCGGCGGCTCGGTGAAGGACCGCATCGCGCTGAAGATGGTCGAGGCGGCCGAGGCGTCGGGCGAGCTGACGCCCGGCGGGGTCATCGTCGAGCCGACCTCGGGCAACACCGGGGTGGGGCTGGCCCTGATCGCCCAGCGCCGCGGCTACTCGTGCATCTTCGTGTGCCCCGACAAGGTGTCCTCCGACAAGATCGACGTGCTCAAGGCTTACGGCGCCGAGGTGGTCGTCTGCCCGACCGCCGTGGCACCCGAGCACCCCGACAGCTACTACAGCGTCTCCGACCGGCTGTCCTCCGAGCCGGGCGCCTGGAAGCCCGACCAGTACTCCAACCCGAACAACCCGCGATCGCACTACGAGGACACCGGACCCGAGATCTGGCGCCAGACCGACGGTCGGATCACCCACTTCGTCGCCGGCATGGGCACGGGCGGCACGATCAGCGGCGTCGGCCGCTTCCTGAAGGAGCGCAACCCGGACATCCAGGTCATCGGCGCCGACCCGGAGGGGTCGGTCTACTCCGGGGGCACCGGGCGGCCCTACCTCGTCGAGGGGGTGGGCGAGGACTTCTGGCCCGAGACCTACGACCGCACGGTCGCCGACCGGGTCATCGAGGTCTCCGACGCCGACTCCTTCGCGACGACCCGGCGTCTGGCGCGGGAGGAGGGGCTTCTCGTCGGTGGCTCCTCGGGGATGGTGGCCCATGCCGCGATCCAGGTGGCCCACGAGCTCGAGGGGCAGCCGGGCGCGGAGGACGCGGTCGTCGTGGTCCTGCTGCCCGACTCCGGCCGCGGCTACCTGACCAAGGTCTTCAACGACGAGTGGCTGGCCCGCTACGGGTTCCTGCGGGCCAAGGACGAGCAGACGGTCGGCGAGGTGCTCCGTGCCAAGACCGGCGCGATGCCCGACCTCGTGCACACCCACCCGACCGAGACGGTCGTCGAGGCCATCGGCATCCTGCAGGAGTACGGCGTCTCCCAGATGCCGGTCGTGCGGGCCGAGCCGCCGGTGATGGCGGCGGAGGTCGCCGGCTCCGTCTCTGAGCGCGCGCTGCTCGACGCGCTGTTCGCGGGCAAGGCGCGTCTGGCCGACCAGGTCGAGGCGCACATGAGCCCGGCGCTGCCCACGATCGGGGCCACCGAGGGCGTCGAGCAGGCGATCCAGGCCCTCGAGTCGGCCGACGCGGTGCTGGTCCAGGAGGACGGCAAGCCGGTCGGCGTGCGGACCCGGCAGGACCTGCTCGCCTTCCTCGCCCGCGCCTGACCCGCCGGCCGGGGACGGCGGCGAGGGACTCGGGACCTTGGTCC
>JBJMHU010000136.1:0-8257 GCA_045807225.1 Ornithinibacter sp.
CTCAACCCCGACCACCAGTACGACGTGCTCGCCATCAACGCGGCCAGCGCGTCCACCCAGATCTCCGGCCTGCCGTTCTCGGGGCCGATCGGTGGCGTGCGGGTCAGCCTGATCGACGACCAGTGGGTCGCGTTCCCCAACTTCAGCGACATCGAGCGCTCGACCTTCGACATGGTCGTCGCGGGCCGCATCGCCGGCGACGACGTCGCGATCATGATGGTCGAGGCCGAGTCCACCGAGCAGACCTGGGACCTCGTCAAGACCCAGGGCAAGACGGCTCCCACCGAGGAGATCGTCGCCCAGGGCCTCGAGGCAGCCAAGAGGTTCATCAAGGTGCTCTGCGAGGCCCAGGCCGAGCTCGCCGCCACGGCCGCGAAGCCGGTGCAGGAGTTCCCGATCTTCCTCGACTACGAGGACGACGCCTACGCCGCGGTCGAGGCCGCGACGTCGTCCGACCTGGCGGCTGCCCTGCAGATCGCGGGCAAGCAGGAGCGCGAGGACCGCATCGACGAGATCAAGGAGTCCATGAAGGGCTCGCTCGCCGAGCAGTTCGAGGGCCGCGACAAGGAGCTGTCGGCCGCCTACCGCGCGGTGCAGAAGAAGCTCATCCGCCAGCGCATCCTCAAGGACAAGGTGCGCATCGACGGCCGCGGCCTCGCCGACATCCGTGCGCTCTCGGCGGAGGTCGAGGTGCTCCCGCGCGTGCACGGCTCGGCGATCTTCGAGCGCGGCGAGACCCAGATCATGGGCGTCACCACGCTGAACATGCTGCGCATGGAGCAGCAGCTCGACACCCTCTCGCCGGTCACCCGCAAGCGCTACATGCACAACTACAACTTCCCGCCCTACTCGACCGGTGAGACCGGCCGGGTGGGTTCGCCGAAGCGTCGCGAGATCGGCCACGGCGCGCTCGCCGAGCGTGCCCTGATGCCGGTGCTCCCGACCCGCGAGGAGTTCCCCTACGCGATCCGCCAGGTGTCCGAGGCCCTCGGCTCGAACGGCTCGACGTCCATGGGTTCGGTCTGCGCCTCGACCCTGTCGATGCTGAACGCCGGTGTGCCGCTGCGCGCCCCGGTCGCCGGCATCGCGATGGGCCTGATCTCCGCGGAGGTCGACGGCACCACCGAGTACGCGGCGCTGACCGACATCCTCGGTGCCGAGGACGCGTTCGGCGACATGGACTTCAAGGTCGCCGGCACCCGTGAGTTCGTCACGGCCATCCAGCTCGACACCAAGCTCGACGGCATCCCCGCCGACGTGCTGGCCGGCGCGCTGACCCAGGCCCGCGACGCGCGCCTGCACATCCTCGACGTGATGAACGAGGCCATCGACGCGCCCGACGAGATGAGCCCCTACGCTCCTCGCGTCATCGCGGTGACGGTCCCCGTCGACAAGATCGGGGAGGTCATCGGCCCGAAGGGCAAGATGATCAACCAGATCCAGGACGAGACCGGCGCCCAGATCTCGATCGAGGACGACGGCACGGTCTACATCGGTGCGACCGACGGCCCGTCGGCCGAGGCGGCTCGCGCGATGGTCAACGCCATCGCCAACCCGCAGATGCCGGAGATCGGCGAGCGCTTCCTCGGGACCGTCGTCAAGACGACCACCTTCGGTGCGTTCATCTCGCTCCTGCCGGGCAAGGACGGCCTGCTGCACATCTCCGAGGTGCGCAAGCTCGTCGGTGGCAAGCGGATCGACAACGTCGACGACGTGCTCGCCGTGGGCCAGAAGGTGCAGGTCGAGCTCAAGGAGATCGACCCGCGCGGCAAGCTGAGCCTCGCTGCGGTGCTGCCGGAGGGTGAGTCCGGTGACGAGCAGGCCCCCGCGGCCGACTCGGCTCCGGCTGCTGCCCCCGTCGCTGCCACGGCGGCCGACGCCGACGCCGACGCCGACGCCGACACCGACGAGGGCGACGCCCCCGCCGTTGACGGTGACCGGGAGGAGCGCGGCGAGCGTCGCCCGCGCAACCGCCGCCGTGGCGGCAACCGAGGTCGTGGCGACCGTTCGCCGTCCGAGGGCGCGTCAACCGACGCCTGAGCGACAGCCACCTGAACGACGAGGGCCCGCATCCCCCAAGGGGGTGCGGGCCCTCGTCGCGTGCGACGGTGCCGCGGCACTCAGGCGGTGCGGCGGGCGACCACCTGCGGCGCGGTCCAGCGCATCTCCATGCGCACTCGCCCGTCGTTGCCGCTGACGGGGACCCACCGCAGGGACAAGCCGTTGCTGTGGGTGGTCGTGGCGACCTTCTTCATGGCCCCTCCTCTCGGGGTCGTTCACCTGCTGTTCACCGAAGGGTACCCCGGGGGAAGCACCGAAGGTGAACAACAGGTGAACGGATGGCGTGTCCCGGGGCCCGGCGGACGACCAAGACCCCCTCCCGGCCCGGACGCAGCCGGACCACCTGCCATGGCTACAGTGCCTCCATGAGCGCGACGACTGTGGCCGTCATCGGGGCCGGGGGACGGATGGGCGCGACGGTGTGCCGCGCCGTCGAGGCAGCCGACGACCTCGAGCTGGTCGGGCGCTTCGACCTGGGTGACGAGCTCGACGACCTCGGTGGTGCCGACGTCGTCGTCGAGTTCTCGGTTCCCGACGCCTCGCCGGCCAACGTCGCGCACTGCCTCGAGCGGGGCGTGCACGTCGTGGTCGGCACCACCGGCTGGTCGGAGGAGCGGCTGGAGACGCTGCGCGACCAGGCCGCTGGTCACCCCGAGGTCGGCGTGCTGATCGCGCCCAACTTCGCACTCGGCGCCGTGCTGATGATGGCGTTCGCGGCGAAGGCCGCCCGTTTCTACGAGTCGGTCGAGGTCGTCGAGCTGCACCACCCCGACAAGGTCGACGCCCCCTCGGGCACCGCCGCCCGCACCGCCGACCTGGTCGGCGCGGCGCGCGAGGATGCCGGGCTCGCGCCCGTTCCCGACGCGACCGCCTCCGACCCCGACGGCGCGCGAGGGGCGCGCGTGCACGGCATCCCGGTGCACTCGGTGCGGCTGCGCGGGCTCGTGGCGCACCAGGAGGTGCTGTTCGGCAACGCCGGCGAGATGCTCACCATCCGGCACGACTCCTTCGACCGGGTGTCGTTCATGCCCGGGGTGCTGGCCGGGGTGCGTGCGGTGGCCGACCACCCCGGCGTCACGGTGGGGCTCGAGCACTACCTCGGCCTGGGCGACTGACCCCGCCGTGACCACCCTGGTCGGGGTCGACCTCGTCGGGCGGCGGGTCGTCGTCGCCGGGGCCGGCGCCGTCGGCACCAGGCGGGCGCGCGGGTTGGCAGCGCAGGGTGCCCACGTGGTGCTCGTCGACCCGTCGCCCTCGGATGCCGCGCGCGGCCTGGCGCACGATCCCCCCGCCGGGCGGGTGGAGCTCGTGGAGCGGGCGGTGACCGAGGCCGATGTGGAGGCGTGCTGGCTGGTCGTGGCAGCGACCGCGAACGCGGCCGTGGATGCCGCGGTGACCCGGTGGTGCGAGGAGCGCCGCACGTGGTGCATCTCCGGGGCCAGGGGCACGGCGCGCAGCGTCGCCGAGAGCCGCCACGAAGACCTCGTCGTCGGCGTGGTGTCGGACGCCGAGCCCGACCCCCGACGTGTGGCAGCCGTGCGGGACGCGCTCGCCCTGCACCTGTCGACCGGACACGTCGACCTGCGCCACCGGCGCGAGCACCGCGGCCGCGTGGTGCTCGTCGGCGGGGGGCCGGGCGACCCCGGGCTGGTTCCCGCGGCGGGGTTGGTGGCGCTGGCCGCCGCTGACGTCGTGGTCGCCGACCGGCTCGGCACCACCGCGCTGCTCGAGCGCCTCCCCGACGACGTCGAGGTCGTGCACGTCGGCAAGACCGCCGCTCGGCACCCGGTGCCGCAGTCCGAGATCAACGACCTGCTGGTCGAGCGGGCCCGGCGCGGTCAGGTCGTGGTGCGGCTCAAGGGAGGTGACCCGTTCGTCTACGGGCGCGGCGGCGAGGAGGTGCGCGCCTGCCGGGCTGCCGGGGTCGAGGTCCAGGTGGTCCCCGGCATCAGCTCTGCGCTCGCGGTGCCGGTGCTGGCCGGAATCCCGCTGACCCAGCGTGGCGTCGCCTCGTCCGTGCACGTCTCCTCGGGCCATGCCGGCCCCGATCCTGCGGCCCTCGCCGCCCTGGCCGCCGGTGCGACGCTGGTGCTGCTGATGGCGGTGGCGAGGCTGGCCGACATCTGCGCGGCGGCCATCGCGGCCGGGGTCGACCCGGACCTGCCGGTCGCCGTGGTCGAGAGGGGCACGACGCCGGGGGAGCGGGTCACGCACGCGACGCTGTCGAGCGCCGGCGAGGTGGCCGCGGCCGTGGGGGTGCGGTCGCCGGCCGTCGTGGTGGTCGGCGCGGTGGCTGCGCCCGGCTTTCTCGACGACCCGGCCTGTGCCACGGAGCCCGGCGATGCCTGAGTCCCGCCCGCCCGCGCTGGTGTTGTGTGCCCACGGCACCCGGGACCCGCTCGGTCGCGAGACCGTCCGGGCCGTGCTGGCAGCGGTCGCCGGGCGCCTGCCCGAGGTCGAGGTGCTCGAGGCGTATGTCGACGTCCACGGGCCGGAGGTCGCCGACGTCGTCGCCGGCCTGCCGCGTGCCGATGGCGATGCCGTGGCGGGGGTGGTCGTGCCGCTGCTGCTCGCCGCCGGCTACCACGTGCACGTCGACATCGCGGCGGCCGTGGCGGGCCGGCCGGACGTGCGCGCCACGGGGGCGCTGGGACCGGACGACCTGCTCGTCGACGTGCTCGTGGAGCGGCTGGCCGCCGCAGGTGCGCCCCGCACGGGAGTGGTCGTGCTGGCGCCGGCCGGGTCGAGCGACGCCCGCGCCCAGGCCGCCAGCGCCGACATGGCCGCCCGGCTCGAACAGCGTTGGGGCGCACCGGTTCAGCTCGGCTTCGCCGCCGGCCCGGTGCCGACCGTGGGCGACGCGGTCGCGGCGGCCCGCGCGTCGGCGCCGGGGGAGCCGGTCACGGTGGCGTCGTACCTGCTGGCGCCCGGGTTCTTCCAGCGCCGGTTGGAGGAGTCGGGGGCCGACGTCGTGACCGGGCCGATCGCGCCGCACCCACTGGTCGTCGAGGTCGTGCTGGCCCGCTACCGCGCCGCGCTCTCGGCCTAGGGCTGCTGCTCAGCCCCAGCCGATGGCCCGCAGCAGGGCCGCCGTGGCGCCGGCAGCGAGCACGATGACCAGGAAGTTGGCCCGCAGCAGGAGCAGCACGACGGCCACGCCGACTGCGACGATGCGGGCATCGAGCACGATCGACCCGCCCGGCCCCACCACCGTCTGCACCACGACGAGAGCGGCGAGCAGCGCGACCGGTAGCAGGGTGGTGACCCGCGAGGTGCGCTCGCCCTCGAGCAGCGTCTCGGGCACGAGGTAACCCGCCAGCTTGATGAGCAGCGAGGCCACCGAGGCGGCGACGACGGCGACCCAGAGCGTCATGGCGTCGGGTCCGACCCGGGCAGCACGCCGTCGGCGCCCTCGAGCGGCCCCTCATGGCGGCCGGGTCGGCGGAGCCCGACGATGAGCGCCGCGGTGGCGGCCAGGATGACGGGCACCCCTGCAGGCAGGGCCGGCGAGGTGAGCAGGGCGATGAACATGGCGAGCACCGCGGTGGCCGTGGCGTCGCGGCTGCGCAGGCGGGGCCACAGGAGGGCCACGAACGCGGCGGCAGCGGCGGCATCCAGGCCGAGCGTCCGCGGGTCCCCGAACGCGTTGCCCAGCAGCGCGCCGGCGAGGGTCGACAGGTTCCACAGCACGAAGACCGCGAGACCGGTCTGCCAGAAGCCGAGCCGCTGGGCCGGCAGCTCGGGCTGGGTGATGCCGACCGCGGTCGACTCGTCGATGGTGAGGTGGGCGGCCACGACCCGGCGGATGCCGGCGACCCCGAGGAACCGCGAGGTCTGCAGCCCGTAGAGACCGTTGCGGATGCCGAGCATCGACGCGGTGGCGATCGCCGCGGGTGCGGCGGACAGGCCTCCGGTGCCGATGATGCTGACGAACGCGAACTGCGAGCCGCCGGTGAACATCAGCACCGAGAGCAGCTGCGCCTGCCAGAGGTCGAGCCCGGCGGCCACGGCCAGGGCGCCGAAGCTGATGCCGTAGGTGCCGCTGGCGACGCCGACGCTCCACGCCTGGCGGACGACCTCACGGCGCCGGCCGGCCGCCAGCACCGACTCGGCCACCCCCGCTCGCTCGCCCCCGTGCTCGCTCGCCGCGTCGCTCACCCCGCCGGGTCCTCCCCGATGTCGGCGGTGAGGCGGACCTCGCGCAGGGTGTCGCCGTCGGGCGAGACGACCCGGTCACGGTAGGCGCCGTCCGGGGCGAAGCCGGATGCCGTGAGGAAGGCGCGGGTGCTCTCGTCGTCCGCGAGCAGCCACAGGGTGACCGACTCGGCACCGGCCTCGGCGAGCAGGTCGACCCCGGCGTTGAGCAGGCGGGAGCCGTGGCCCTGGTGCCGGGCGTCGGGGTGCACGGCGAGCACGGTCACCTCACCGGCGGCGGGTCCGGCATCCGGGTCCTGGGCGGGGCCGATCGCGGCGAGGCCGACCACCTGGGCGCCGGCGCAGGCGACGAGCAACCGGTGCACCCCCTCCGGCGGGGCGGCGAGGCTCTCGCGCCAGCTGCGGGCGAAGGCGTCGGGCTCGAAGAGGGAGAGGACCTCGTCGGGCACGCGGCCGGCGTACGCGGCCCGGAACACGGTGGCCTGCACCAGCCCCACTGCGGGGGCGTCGTTGGGCCGGGCGCGGCGCACGCTCGCGTCGGCCGTCGCGCCAGGCCCGGATGCCGGGGCGTGCTCGTGCGAGTGGTCGTGGTCGTGCTGGTGGTGGGGCTCGGGCACGTCAGTGCCCCCGGAAGGCCGGCGTGCGGCGCTCGGCGAAGGCCAGGCGGCCCTCGGCGAGGTCGTCGCTGGCCCAGGCCCGCGCGAAGGCGGCCTCGTACCGGGCCACCTCGGCGGCGTTGTCGTGGTGGGCGTCGAAGCCGATCTTCGAGCCGAGCTGGCTGAGCGGGGCCAGGGCCGCAGCGCGCGCGGCCAGCGCCTGCGCATCGGCGAGCTCGCCGCGCTGCTGGGCGAACCCGAGGCGCCACGCGTCGTCGGCGTCGAGCACGGTGCCGGTCAGCACCATGAGGCGGGCGGCGCCCTCACCCCAGGCGCGGGCCACCCGGTCGAGGGTCCAGTGGTCGACCATCAGACCCAGCTTGGCGACCGGCACGGCGAACTTCGCTGCCGAGCCGACCACGCGCACGTCGCAGGCGACGGCGAGCTGCATCCCGAGGCCCATGCAGGAGCCGTCGACGGCGGCGATGGTGGTCACCGGGGCGGCGGCCAGGTGATCGAGCACCTGGGCCAGGCGCGAGGTGAACGACACGTCCTCGAGCTCGGTGAGGTCGGCGCCGGCGCAGAAGTGGCCCTCGGCGCCGGTGAGCACCACGGCGCGGGCGCCGTCGGCCAGGGCAGATACGACGGCGACGTGGAGGTCCTCGAGCGCCTCGAGGTTCAGCGCGTTGCGGCGGTGCGTGCGGTCGATGGTGACGGTGGCGACCCGGTCGGTCACCTCGAGGTGGATGGGCACCCCACGACAGTACCGAGCGGGTGCCCGGATGCCGGGCGCGGTCCCACCGCCGACGCCCGACCTTCGGCACCGAGTTGTCACGATCGCCCGGGACGACAAGGCTGGGCGGCACACTCGGCACCACCGGGCACCGACCCGGCACTCACCCTGACACGAGGAGAACAACTGATGGCGACCACTCGCACCGCTTCCGCCCACTGGGAGGGCTCCCTCATGGAGGGCGCCGGCCAGGTGTCGCTCGAGTCGAGCGGCATCGGCACGTACGACGTGTCCTGGCCCTCGCGCGCCGAGGCGGCCAACGGCAAGACCAGCCCCGAGGAGCTCATCGCGGCCGCGCACTCGACCTGCTTCTCGATGGCGCTCTCGCACGGGCTCGCCCAGGCCGGCACCCCGCCCACGACCATCGACACCACCGCCGAGGTCACCTTCCAGCCCGGCACCGGCATCACGGGCATCGCGCTGAAGGTCGTCGGTGCGGTGGCCGGCATCAGCGCCGAGCAGTTCGAGGAGGCCGCCCAGGCCGCCAAGGTCGGCTGCCCGGTGAGCCAGGCCCTCTCGGCCGTGCCGATCACGCTCGAGGTGCAGTTCGAGGAGGCCTCGTGACCACGAAGTCCGACTTCACCGAGGACGAGTGGAACCGGGTCCGCCGGGCGCCCCTGGTGGCCGGGCTCGCGGTGTCGCTGGCCGATCC
>JBJMHU010000137.1:0-11523 GCA_045807225.1 Ornithinibacter sp.
CAGGTAGTCGATGACGACGATGCGCAGGTTGTGCTGCTGCTTGAGCCTTCGGCACTTGGCCCGGATCTCCATCAGCGACATGTTGGGGCTGTCGTCGATGAACAGCGGCGCGTTGGAGATCTTGCCCATGATCCGCGCCAGCTTGGTCCACTGGTCCTGGTTCTTCAGGCCCTTGCGCAGGTCCTGCAGCTGGATGGTCGCCTCGGCCGACAGGATGCGCATGGTGATCTCGGTGCGGCTCATCTCGAGCGAGAACACCGCGGCCGCCATGTTGTGCTTGATCGCGGCGGCCCGGGCGATGTCGATTCCAAGAGTTGACTTGCCGACGGCCGGCCGAGCTGCGACGACGATCATCTGGCCCGGGTGCAGCCCGTTGGTGAGCTGGTCGAGCTCGATGAAGCCGGTCGGCACGCCGACCAGGTCGTCGGTGCGGCCGGACGCCGCCTCGATCTCCTCCATCGTCTCGTTGAGCAGGTCGCCGAGCACGTTGTAGTCCTCGCCGCCGCGCTTCTCCGCGACCGAGTAGACCTCGGCCTGCGCGCGGTTGACGATGTCGTCGATGTCGCCCTCGCCCTGGGCGTAGCCCATCTGCACGATGCGGGTGCCGGCCTCGACCAGGCGGCGCAGCACGGCCCGCTCGTGGACGATCTCGGCGTAGTAGCCGGCGTTGGCGGCGGTCGGCACCGACTGGATCAGCTGGTGCAGGTAGGCCTGCCCCCCGACCCTGGTCAGGTCGCCGCGCTTGCCCAGCTCGTCGGCCACGGTGATCGCGTCGGCGGGCTCCCCCCGGCCGAACAGGTCGAGCACGGCATCGAAGATCAGCTCGTGCGCCGGCCGGTAGAAGTCGTGCGCCTTGACCGCCTCCAGGCAGTCGGCGATGGCGTCCTTGTTGATGAGCATCGAGCCGAGCACCGACTGCTCGGCCTGGAGGTCCTGCGGTGGCACCCGGTCGTCGGCTCGCCCGTCACTGGGCCCGCCGAACGCCGCGTTCAGCTCCGCGATGGACACCCGCTCACCCCTCACATCCGGCATGCACCGGGCTCGACCGACCACTGGTTGCGGTCGGACCGGCCGGCCTCACGAGAAGCAGACCAGAGGACACCGACAACCCACCGCGAGTCACCGTAGGGGCACCGGCCGAGCCCGCAAAGCCCAGTGCGTGGGATCGCTCGAAACCGTGTGCACAAGCTGGGGACAACGTGTGCAAAACGCCCGGATGCCGTGTGCACAGCCGGTGGAGAAGCCTGTGGACGACGCGTCCCACGGGTCCGCCGAAAGCCGCTGACCTGCACGGACGCCATCCACTCCATGTGCACCCGAGAAAGTCTCGGGCGTGTCACGATCCACATGTGGCACGACCCGGAGGATGCCGTCACACCTCGTTACCCGTGAGTACCACCGGCCCCGCTGCCCACCAGGATCCGACCAGGACCGCGATCAGCCCTCGGCGTGTCGCAGCGGGTCGTGCGCCTCAGCCGGCCCTTCCGTAGCGCTCGGCGCTGCGCGCCCGGGCCTTGGCCGCCTCGACCTCGCGGTCCTTCGGCGCGGCGGTGGTGACCAGCGCCTCGAGCAGGTGGGCGGTGACGTGCGCGACCTCCTCGACGGCCCGGTCGAAGGCCTCCTGGTTGGCCGCGGAGGGCTTGGTCGTGCCACTCACCTTGCGCACGTACTGCAGGGCTGCGGCGCGCACCTCGTCGGTCGTGGCCGGGGGCGCGAAGTTGTTCAGGGGTCGGATGTTGCGGCACATACCCCAACGGTAGGCCGCACCCCCGACGCCAGGCCCGCTGAAGACCGCCGCTCGCGGCGCAGCCGCGGATGCGACCCGGCCGCTCAGCGGCCGGTGTAGCGCCCGGGCCGGTGGTTCATCGCGATGACCAGGTTGAGCAGCACCGCCCCGGCCGCGGACGCCAGTGACACCGCCAGGTCGTGGCTGGCGGCGGCGAACGCCACCACCACGGCCACGTCCAGGGCCATCTGCACGTAGCCGGCCCGCCAGCCCAGCCGCTCCTGGCAGAGCAGGGCCACGACGTTGAAGCCACCCAGGCTGGAGCGGTGCCGGAACACGACGAGGATGCCGATGCCGGCCAGCAGGTTCCCCACCAGCGCTGCGTAGAGCGGCCCGACGGTGAGGCCGCCGAGCAGGTGCGGCTGCAGGGCGGAGAAGGTCGACACCAGCGCCACCGCCACGGCCGACCGCCCCGTGAACGTCCATCCCTTGCCCCGCACGGCCAGCGCCACGAACGGCAGGCTGACCAGGACGAAGCTGAGCGAGAACGACCACCCTGCCGTGTGCGAGAGCAGCAGCGCCAGGCCGGCCGTGCCGCCGGTGGTCACCCCTCCGGCGGTGAGCAGGAACACCCCGAGCGAGGCCAGGTAGGCACCAGTCACGATGCCCACGGCATCCTCGAACGCGGTGTGCGGAGGCGCGGCGACCTGCTCCACCGCGCGCGGGCGGGCGACGGGGAGCAGGGTCATGCGCCGACTGTGCGCCCGATCGGTCACCCTGCACAACCAAAGGCGTCCTTGAGATGCATCACAGTCATCGCCTACCGATGCGGCTGGACATGATGCGCGACGTGCGGTCGCGTGCGGGAGGCGCGCGTGCGGCATCCGGATGCCGTGTCGCCCAGGTCAGCCGAGCCTCACCTGACGGATTCGGGCGGGGCAGCAATGATGGCTCCCATGAGGATCATCAGCGTCGATGAGCTGGGCCGCCTGTTCGCATCGCTCCCGGGAAAGCCCCGGGTCGTCGTCTCCGGGAACGTGGCCGTGCCGTGGCCGGCCGTGCGCGCACTCGACGAGAACAAGGACACCTACACGATCCACGCGCTCAACGCGCCCCCCGGCATCCCCGACCGCGAGGGCGTGACCGCCGAGACCTGCTTCGTCGGGGCCGGCATGCGGCGGCACTCCGACCTGTCCTACGTGCCCAGCCGCCTGTCGCTGGTGCCGGTGCTGCTGCAGCGGCGCATCCCGCCGGACGTCGTCATCATCCACTGCGCCCCGCCCCGCGACGGCCAGCTGTCGCTCGGCATCGAGGTCAACGTGCTGCCCGCCGCGATCGAGGGATGCCGCCAGCGCTCCGGCCGCGTCGTGGCCGTCATCAACGACCAGATGCCGTACACCTACGGCGACGCGCAGGTGCCGGTGGAGGCGGTCGACGTCGCGATCGAGGTGTCCGAGCCCCTCCCCGCGCACGACCCGCGGGAGCCGGATGCCGACAGTGCCGCCATCGGTGAGCGGGTCGCCAGCCGGGTGAGCGACGGCGCCACCCTGCAGATGGGCATCGGCGGGGTGCCCGACGCGACGCTCAACGCGCTGACCGGCCGCCGCGGCCTGCGGGTGTGGACCGAGATGTTCTCCGACGGGGTGCTCGAGCTAGACCGGGTGGGCGCGCTCGACCCGCACCACCCGCTCACGGCGTCGTTCCTCTTCGGGTCGCGCGAGCTCTACGACTGGCTCGACGGCAACCACCGGGTGCGGATGATGCGCACCGAGCACACCAACGACCCCGGCCTGATCGCCCAGCAGCGGATGATGACCTCGGTCAACACCGCGCTCGAGGTCGACCTGTTCGGCCAGGCCAACGCCTCGCGGATCAACGCCCGCATCTACTCCGGCTTCGGCGGGCAGACCGACTTCATCGTCGGCGCGCTGCACTCGGCCGGGGGGCAGTCGTTCATCGCCCTGCGCTCCTGGCACCCCAAGGCCGACGTGTCGACCGTGGTGCCCCTCGTCGACGAGCCGGTGACCAGCTTCCAGCAGTCGGCGATCGTCACCGAGCACGGCATCGCCGAGCTGTGGGGCTACGACCAGCAGGCCCAGTGCCGGCACATCATCCGCGACGCCGCCCACCCGCAGGTGCGCGACGAGCTCTGGGAAGAGGCCGCCGAGCTCGGGCTCGCCTGACCCCGCTTCACTGCCATGCTGCGACCCCGGGTGCTCGGATGGTGGCCGTGACGACTGCCTCGTCACCCGGCTCCCCGATGGTGGTGGCCGTGCGTTCCGCGCTCGCCGGTGCCGGGGACCCGGACCGGGCTGCCGGGCAGCAGCGCTACATGAAGTCGGCGATGCCGTACCGCGGGGTGACCTCGCCGCAGCTGCGAGCCCTGCTGCGGCCGCTGCTCACCGACCCGGCCCTCGCGCCCGCCTCCCGCGAGGTGTGGGAGGCCGACGTGCGCGAGCTCTGGGATGCCGCGGAGTACCGGGAGGAGCGCTACGCCGCCATCGCACTCACGGGTCACCGGGCGGCGCGCGGCTGGCAGGACCCGTCGACGCTCGACCTGTACCGGCACCTCGTCGTGACCGGTGCCTGGTGGGACTACGTCGACGTGGTGGCCGCCGACCGGGTGGGGCCGATCCTGTTGCAGCACAAGGGGATCGTCACACCGCTGTGCCGAGCGGATGCCGTGGACGCTCACCTCTGGGTGCGGCGCACCGCCATCCTGGCGCAGCTCAAGCACGGTGACGAGACGGACCTCGAGCTGCTCGGCGACGTCATCGACGCCAACCTCGAGGGGTCGACGTTCGGGCAGGAGTTCTTCATCCGCAAGGCGATCGGGTGGGCGCTGCGCCAGCACGCCCGCGTCGACCCGCAGTGGGTGCGCGCCTTCGTCGCGGCCCGGGGTGACCGGCTGAGCGGCCTGTCGCAGCGCGAGGCCCTCAAGCACCTCTGAGCCGGCGCCTCCTTCACCGCCCACCCCCCACTGCGAAGTCAGGAGCACTTCGCGGAGTCAGGGGCGTACACGGCCCTGAGTCGGCGAGAAGCTCCTGAGCGGGCGACGTCAGTTCAGGAGGCCGACCTGGCACCCAGGTCGACCCAGGTGTTGGTGGGCAACGGCCGGATGCCGTGCTCCGCCAGCCGCGCGCCCAACCGGGCCCGGTCCATCGCGATGTCCCACGTCCACCGGGCGACGCGCCCCTGCCGACGCAGCCTGTCCTCGCGCTGCTTCTCGCGCCACACGACCTCGCCCGCCTCCGCAGCACTGGCACCTGGCGCCACGCGGTACTTCACCTTGCCGTCGAACTCGCCGACCACGCCTTCCCAGCCGAAGTCCACGAACCCGACCAGGCCGGCGGCATCGCGGATCTCCTTCTGCAGCTCGGGCCTGGGCAGGTTGAGCAGGAACATCTGCACTCGGGAGAGGCTCTCGCCGGCGCTCATGCTCAGCGGGTCGGCCAGCGCCGCCACCAGACGCGCAGCGTTGCGGCCGCGCACGCGAGGCGGCACGGCGTCCACCTCGGCCGCGAGCTCACCGGGCGAGCACAGCCGGTGTCGCAGGGCGTGGTCGGCTGCTGCGACCGCGGTGAGGAGAGTGCCGGTTCGAGCCAGGTCGACGACGGTCCTCGCGGGACTCGTCACCAGGATCTCCCCGCGCCGCACCGGGTCGGCTTCACGGCCGACGTGGGGCCGGACGAGCGAGGACCCACGACCCCGCTGCTCGGTGGCGACCAGGACGCGCACGGCATCCGGCCACTGCTCGATGCGGGGAAGACCCCACACCGCCGCGGCCGAGGTCACGGCGAACACCGGGTCCTCACGACCCAGGCACAGGCCGGTGGCGTGAACGAGAGCGGCATGCGCCTGCTCGGGCGTCAGGACACGCCACTCGTGGTCGGTGACCCACACCCCGTTGCGGACCTGGTGCCAGCCGCCCCGGGTCGGCTCGATGCCCACCGCACGCAGGTCACACCCGCGACGCAGGATGCCGGCGTCGAGCGGGATCGGGGCTGCTGGACCGAGCATCCGTCCACGCTGCCAGAGTCGGGTGATGCGGCCGGCTCGTCATCCACAGGCCCGGCGCACCGGCATCCGCTCGGATGGTCCGCGAGGTCAGGGCGACTTCGCCGGCTCAGGTGCCTCTCGCCTAGTCAGGGCCGTATACGCCCCTGACTGGGCGAAGTGCTCCTGACTTCGCGAAGGCTCGGGCGCGTGGGACAGTGCCTCCCGTGAGTGAGGATGCACCGGTGACCCGGCCGGGCGGCACCGCGCGCGGCCAGCACCGCGAGGTGCTCCGGCTCGCCGTGCCGGCCTTCCTCGCCCTCGTGGCCGAGCCGCTGTTCCTGCTCGCCGACGCCGCCATCGTCGGGCGGCTGGGCGTGGCCGAGCTCGCCGGCCTGGGGGTCGCCAGCGCCGTGCTGCTCACCTCGGCGAACATCTTCGTCTTCCTCGCCTACGGCACCACGGCCGTCGTGGCCCGCCAGCTGGGCGCCGGGTCACGCGCCGGGGCCATCGCGGCCGGCATCGACGGCACCTGGCTGGCGATCGCCCTCGGCGCGGCGACGGCCGCCCTCCTCGCGCTCTTCGCCGCCCCGGTGGCGCACGTCTTCGGCGCCTCGGAGGCGGCCATCGACCAGGCGGTGACCTACCTGCGGATCTCGGCGCTCGGCATCCCGGCCATGCTCGTCGTCCTCGCCACCACCGGTGTGCTGCGCGGACTGCAGGACACCCGCACCCCACTCGTCGCCGCCGTGGGCGGGTTCAGCCTCAACGTCGTGCTGAACGTGTGGTTCGTGCACGGCCTGCGGTGGGGCATCGCGGGCTCCGCGTGGGGCACCGTCATCGCGCAGACCCTGATGGCCACCGCCCTCGTCGTGGTGCTCGTGCGGTATGCCGCCCGCACGGCGGTGCCGCTCCGCGCCCACCCGGGGCGGGTGCTCGCCGCCGCGCGTGGGGGCGTCCCGCTGCTCGTGCGCACCCTGGCGCTGCGCGCGGTGCTGCTGGTGACGACCTGGGTCGCCGCCGGCCTGGGCGACGTCCCCCTCGCCGCGTACCAGGTGACCGCGACGATCTGGACCTTCCTCGCCTTCGCCCTGGACGCCCTGGCGATCGCTGCCCAGGCGATCACCGGCAAGGCCCTCGGCGCCGGGGAGGTCGACCGCACCCGCGACGCCACCTCGCTCATGGTGCGGTGGGGGGTGCTCGTCGGCATGGTGCTCGGCATCCTGCTGGTCCTGCTGGCACCGCTGCTCGGCCCGCTGTTCACCCCTGACAGGGCGGTGCAGGCGGCCATCGCCGGCGGACTGGTCGTGGTCGCCCTGGGCCAGCCGCTGTCTGGCTTCGTCTTCGTGGTCGACGGCGTGCTGATCGGTGCCGGCGACGGCGCATGGCTGGCCCGCGCCATGGTGGGCACGCTGCTGGCCTACCTGCCCCTCATCCTCGGGGTGCACCTCGCCGGCGACTGGCTGCTCGAGGGCGGCACCACCCGCGGCGACGTGAACGCCGTCGTGTGGCTCTGGGTTGCCTTCACGGCCTTCATGTCGGTGCGCGGCACCCTGATGTGGCTGCGCGTGCGCACCGACCGGTGGATGGTCACCGGCGCGCCGCGGCCGATGGGCTGACCCGCAGCGGTCAGGCCACGTCGAAGACCCCGACCGCGGCCTCCCGGCGGGGGTCGCCGGCTGCCTGGAGCAGGCCGTCCTCGCGGCGGTAGGCCGCCCCGACGCCGCCGAAGAACATCTGCTGGATGCCGTGGTCGCGCCCCGGCAGCCCCGCCTCGCGCACCGCGTCGGCGATCGCGGCATCCGTCTCGTGCTCGACGACCGGGCGGCCGTCCTCGTCGAAGCGCACGTGCAGCCGCGGCGCCTGGATCGCATGGCTCAGGTCGGCGCCGTGCAGGCAGCCCTGGCCGAGCACCAGCATCAGGGCCGTGGTGATGCGGTCGGCGCCCGGCGAGCCGATGGCGAGCACGCGCCCGTCGCGGGTGCGCCCGGTGGTGGGTGCCATGTTCGACGCCAGTCGGGTGCCGGGGGCGAGGCGGTGCAGTCCCAGCTTGTTGAGCTCGGGCTCGCCGAGGGCGTTGTTGAGCAGCATCCCCGTGCCGGGCACCGTGATTCCGGCACCGTAACCGCTGGAGACGGTGACCGCGCACGCGGTGCCGTCGCGGTCGACGACCGACACGTTCGCCGTGCTCGCGCTGGTCGGCAGGCCGGCGAGCCCGTGCCGGTCGACCGACAGCAGCAGCTCGTGGCCGGCGCTGTCGAGGTCGGGCGCGTGGTCGTGCACGGTGTGCCGGTAGCGCAGCACCTTGCGCTGGATGTCGATGATGTCGGGCCAGTGCCAGTTGCCACGGCGCTGCAGCTCGCCGAGCATCACGGCGAGCATCGGGCCCCCGACCGACGGCGGTGGGTTGACCGCGAGGTCCCACTCACCGACGGTGCGGCGCACCGGAGGCCGCACCAGCGGCGTGTACTCGGCGAGGTCGAGGTGCGTGACCAGACCCCCGTGATGGGTCATGTCGTCGACCATCGCCCGGCCGATCTCGCCGGTGGTGAGCACCGACGCGCCGTCGTGGGCGACCAGGTCGAGCACGTCGGCCAGGGCCGGGTTGGTCATCAGGTCACCGGGCTCGAGCGCCGACCCGTCGGCCCGGGTGACGACCCGGAAGGCCTCGGGGTCGCGACCGAAGAGCGAGCGGGCCGTGAAGGTGAGGTAGCGGGCCGCCGCACCACCGATCGGGTAGCCGTCGCGACAGGCCCGGGTCGAGGGCGCCACGACGTCGGCCCACGACAGCGCCCCCAGCTCCTCGACCGCCAGCTGGCACGCGGTGACCGCCCCGGGAGTCGCCACGGAGCCGTGCCCGGCCAACAGCCGCACCCCGCCGCCGTAGTCGGTGAGCACCTCCTCGACGCCGCCACCGAACCGAGCAGCAGCCAGGCCGCGACCCGGCATCTCGACGTTGCCGTCGATGACGACCGGATCGCCCGCTGCGGGCCAGACCGACACGAACGCCCCGCCGGCCAGGGACACGATGCCCGGCTCGGTGCTCATGGCGGCGAGCGCGGCGGCGACCGCGACGTCGACCGCGTTGCCCCCCGCCAGGGCGACCTCGCGCCCGGCCGCGAGCGACACCGGCCCGGTCGCCGCGATCGCCACGCGTGCACCCATGGGGGTGATCCTGCCACCGGGGTGCTCCCGCCGCCGGGCCCACCACGACGGCGCACTCGACCGGTAGCGTGCCGTCGCATGACCCGCCCGCCCCTCGGCATCATCGCCGGCACCGGCTTCTACGACCTCGGGGCCCTGCAGGACACCAGCACGCAGACGGTCGGCACCGCGTTCGGTGACGCCCGGGTCACCCGGGGCACCTGGCACGGGGTGCCGGTCGTCTTCCTGACCCGGCACGGCGCCGGGCACTCGGTGCCCCCGCACCTGGTCAACTACCGCGCCAACATCCGGGCGCTGGCCGACCTCGGCGTGCGCGACGTCGTGGCCGTCAACGTCACCGGCTCGATCGACCCCGACCTGCGTCCCGGCGACCTGCTCTGCCTCGACGACTTCCTCGACCTCACCCGGAACCGGGCGCTCACCTTCTTCGACGGAGCCGGCCCGCAGGGCGTCGTGCACACCGACGTGCTGGAGCCCTACCACCCGGTGATCCGGCGCGAGATCCTCGAGGCGGCCTCCTCGGCCGGTCTCCCGATCCGTGACGGCGGGGTCTACGCCTGCTTCGAGGGCCCGCGCTTCGAGACCCGCGCCGAGATCCGGCTGGCCGCCCTCGCCGGCGCCGACGTCGCCGGGATGACGGGCGTCCCCGAGGTGACCCTCGCCGCCGAGGCCGGGCTTCGGTATGCCGCCATCTCCCTGGTCGTGAACCCGGCCAGCGGGGTCGGCGACTCCACCGAACCCATCACCATGGCCGACATCGACCAGGTCCTGAAGGACAGCGCCACCACCGTGATCGCCATCCTCGACGAGCTGGTCCACACCCGAGCCACCTTCCCCGACGACGACCAGAGCGACGACGAGCCCCACGCATGACGAGAGTCCGCATCGAGAACGCCCAGTACCTCGTCACGGTGAACAGCACCGACGAGATCCTCACCAACGCCACCGTCGAGATCGTCGACGGAATCATCACGAGGATCACGAGCGGAGAAGTCAACCGGGCGGCGAGCGGAGGCGAGCCGGAACGAAAGGTGACCGAGGAGGGCGAGCGCACGGCGAGCGATGAAGAGAAGCCGGAGGCGGAGCGGAAATCGTCGAGGAGGCCGCTGGCTGGGACTGGCGGGAGCGCGACCGAGCGCCAGCGAGGGAGTGCGGATGGTCTGCGGCCGACTGACGATTCCCGCGCAGCCGCAGGCGACCCCCGAGACGAGCAGGGCCAAGACGACGAGATCCTGATCGACGCGCGAGGAAAGCTCCTCATGCCGGGACTGGTCAACCTCCACACCCACCTCCCCATGACCCTCCTGAGAGGCCTCGCCGAGAACCTCGACCTCGACGGCTTCCTCCAGCACCTCTGGGCGGCCGAAGCAGCGGTGATGGACGAGGAGAGCGTCGAGCTCGGCGCCACCCTCGGCGCCCTCGAGAGCCTGTTGGCCGGCTGCACCACCCAGCTCGACATGTACTTCCACCACGAGGCCGCCCACCGCGGAGCCGTGGCGGCCGGCAGCCGGCACGTCATCGGCCCGGTGTTCTTCGACGGCCCCGGGCCCGACGGCCTGGAGTGGCCGCAGCGCCTCACCGACCTGCGCGCCTGGCCCGCGAAGCTCGACGAGATCGGCGGGCCCGACGTCCCGGTCTCCGCCATGCCGCACGCCACCTACACCTGCGGGCCCGAGGGTCTCGCCGAGGTCGTCGTGACGCTGCGCAAGGTGCTCGCCGACACCGGACGCCCGGGCCTGCTCACCACCCACGTCTCGGAGACGGCGGCCGAGAACGCCGGCATCCGCGAGCGCTACGACGCCACCCCCACCGAGCTGCTCGCCCGCACCGGGTGGCTCGAGCCCGACCTGCCGATGGTGCTCGCCCACGGCGTGCACCTCTCAGCCGCCGACCGTGAGCTGGTCGCGGCCGCCGGCGCCGCGGTCGGGCACTGCCCGGGGTCGAACCTCAAGCTCGCCAGCGGCGCCCTGCACTGGGAGGAGCTGCGCGGCAACGGCATCCGCCTCGGCGTCGGCACCGACGGCTGCTCCAGCTCCAACGACCTCGACATGTGGCAGGCCATGCGCCAGGTGGCGCTCGTCGCCCGGCTCACCAGCGGCCGCCCCGACATCGCGAGCGCCACCGAGGTGCTGCGGGCGGCGACGATCGACGGGGCCCGCGCCCTGGGCCTCGGCGACGCCATCGGCTCGGTGGAGGTCGGCAAGCGGGCCGACCTCGTGCTGCTCGACCTGTCCGCGCCGCACCTCACCCCGGTGCACGACGAGGCGGCGCTGCTGGTGTTCGCGGCCGGTCGCGGCGACGTCACCGAGGTGCTCGTCGACGGCGAGGTGGTGGTGCGCGACCGGCGCAGCACCCTGCTCGACACGGACGACCTGCTGGCCCGCGCCCGCGCACGCGGCGAGGCAGCGCACGCAGCAGCAGCGGCGACGGCGTGATGGGCACCGAGACCGCCGAGCAGGTCATCGCACGCCTGAAGATGTCGCCCATCCCCGAGGAGGGGGCGTGGTTCGTGGCCGGGCCGCGCACCCAGGGCCTGAACGCGATCACCGTGCTGCTCACCGACCAGCCAGGCGGCTTCTCGGCGATGCACCGCCTCACCATCGACGAGGGCTGGCAGTGGCTCGCGGGCGCCCCGG
>JBJMHU010000138.1:0-13738 GCA_045807225.1 Ornithinibacter sp.
CAGCGCGGACGGGAACGAGGTCATCCGGCGTCAGGTGTTCTGCGGGAAGCCGAGGTTGAGGCCGCCGTGGCTCGGGTCCAGCCAGCGGGAGGTGACGACCTTGCCGCGGGTGAAGAAGTGCACACCCTCCATGCCGTGGGCGTGGCTGTCGCCGAACAGCGAGTTCTTCCAGCCCCCGAAGGAGTAGTAGGCCATGGGGACGGGGATCGGCACGTTGACGCCGATCATCCCCACCTCCACCTCGTTCTGGAAGCGACGGGCCGCCCCACCGTCGTTGGTGAAGATCGCGGTGCCGTTGCCGTAGGGGTTGGAGTTGATCAGCTCCAGGGCCTCGTCGTAGGTCTTGACCCGCAGCACCGACAGCACCGGGCCGAAGATCTCGTCCTGGTAGATCGACATGTCGCGGGTGACGTTGTCGAACAGGGTCGGCTTGAGGAAGTAGCCCTCGCCGTCGGAGTCGACGTCACCCTCACGGCCGTCGATGACGAGCGTGGCGCCCGCCTCGGTGCCGGCGTCGAGGTAGGAGGTCACCTTGTCGCGGTGCTGCGCGGTGACCAGCGGCCCCATGTCGCAGCCGCGGGTGCCGTCACCGGTGACCAGCTTGCCGACGCGGTCCTGGATCTTCTGCACCAGGTCGTCGGCGATGGTGTCGACGGCGAGCAGGGCGGAGATCGCCATGCAGCGCTCACCGGCCGAGCCGAAGCCGGCGTTCACCGCGGCGTCGGCCGCGAGGTCGAGGTCGGCATCCGGCAGCACGAGCATGTGGTTCTTCGCGCCGCCGAGCGCCTGCACCCGCTTGCCGTGCGCCGTGCCGGTCTCGTACACGTACTTCGCGATCGGGGTGGAGCCGACGAACGACACCGCCTTGACCTGGGGGTGCGTGAGGAGCGCGTCGACGGCCTCCTTGTCACCGTGGACGACGCTGAGCACGCCGTCGGGCAGCCCGGCCTCCTTCCACAGCGCGGCCACGGCGTTGACGGCCGACGGGTCCTTCTCGCTGGGCTTGATGACGACCGCGTTGCCGCAGGCGATGGCGACCGGCACGAACCACAGCGGCACCATGGCGGGGAAGTTGAACGGGCTGATGACGGCCACGACGCCCAGGCTCTGGCGGATCGAGTAGACGTCGACCTTGGTCGAGGCGTTCTCGGTGAAGCCACCCTTCATCAGGTGCGGGATGCCGCAGGCGAACTCGGCGACCTCGAGGCCGCGGGTGACCTCGCCGAGGGCGTCGGAGAGCACCTTGCCGTGCTCGGCGGTGATCAGGGCGGCGACGTCCTCCTTGCGCTCGTTGAGCAGCTCGCGGAACCGGAACAACACCTGGGTGCGCTTGGCCAGCGAGATGCTGCCCCACCCGGAGGCCCACGCCTCGTGCGCCGCGGTGACGACCTCGTCGACCAGGTCGGCCGATGCGAGGTCGAGCTCGCCGCTCTGCACGCCGGTGGCGGGGTTGAAGACCGGGCTCGTGCGCTCGGCGGTGCCGTCCCAGGGGAGGCCGTTGATGAGGTGGGTGATGCGAGTGGGGGTGCTGCTCACGGTTATCGGTCCTTGTCGTGCGAAGTGATGGATCAGTGTCCCAGACGGGTGATGGCGATGGAAAGCGTGGGTCGGAGCGCAGGATCAGCCACGAACCGATAGCTCGGTGCGGACCGTGGGGATGTCGCCGAGGTCGACCGGGCTCCCGGTGGTCATCGAGCGGGCGCAGGCCTCGGCCGTGCGGAACGCCTCCAGCGCGTCCGCGACGGTGCACGGGCTGGGGAGCTCGCCGCGGGCCACGTCGACGAACGCGGTGAGCTCGGTGACGTAGGCGGGCAGGAACCGCTCCATGAACGACCAGTGCCGCGGCCCGGGCGGCCAGTCGATGCCCGGCTCGGCCGAGGTGATCGGCAAGGTCGTGTCGTGCCCGACGCCCAGGGTGCCCTTCGAGCCGTGCACCTCCATCCGCACGTCGTGCCCGGCGCCGTTGTAGCGGGTTGCCGTGACGGACACGAGGGTGCCGTCGTCCAGGACCAGCGTGGCGGCCGCGGTGTCGACGTCGCCGGCCTCGGTGAAGAACGGTTCGCCCTTGTTCGCACCGACGGCGAACACCCGGCTGACCTCCTGTCCGGTGACGAACCGGACGATGTCGAAGTCGTGCACGCTGCAGTCGCGGAACAGCCCGCCCGAGGTCGGCAGGTAGGCCGCGTGGGGCGGCGACTGGTCCATCGTGGCGGCGCGGACGGTGTGGACGAAGCCCAGCTCACCCGACGCGACCGCGTCGCGCACCCGCCGGTAGCCGGTGTCGAACCGGCGCTGGAAGCCGATGTGCACCGGCACCGAGCTGCGCGCCTCGAGCTCGGTGAGGGCGATCGTGCGCTCGAGGTCGAGCGCCACCGGCTTCTCGCAGAACGTCGGGATGTCGCGGGCGATGGCCGCCTCGAGCAGCTCGGCGTGCGCCGCGGTGCCCGCCGTGATGACGAACGCGTCGAGGCCGGAGCCGAGCAGCGCGTCGATGCTGGGCGCCGCAGTGACGCCGAGCTCGGTCGCGACCTGCTTGGCCACCTCGGTGTCCAGGTCGGCGAGGACGAGGTCGTCGACGCCGTCGATCGTCGTGAGGGTCTTGGCGTGGAAGGCGCCGATCCGGCCGGTGCCGGCGAGGCCGATGCGCATGTGGTGTCCTTCGGGGTCGTGGTGCGTGGTCGGGGGGAGGTCAGGGAGCGAGGCGGGGGTCGACCGGGAGGTCCGGCCAGGTGTCGCGAACCCAGGCGTGGGCCGGGTCGTCGCAGATCCGCCAGGCGCGCTCGGGCCCGGGGCCGGCCATGACGTTGAGGTAGTAGAGGTCGGCGTCCGGGGCCGCGACCGCCGGGCCGTGCCAGCCGTGCGGCACGAGCACGACGTCGCCGGTGCGCACCTCGGCGAGGACATCGAGGGGCCGCTCGGTGGTGGACCCGTAGAGCCGCAGGTAGCCCACCGGGTCGGTGCCGCGGGGGTCGGTGGAGCGCGTCTCGACGTAGTAGATCTCCTCCAGCGACGTCTCCTCGCCCGGCCGCTCCTCGTCGTGCTTGTGCGGCGGCCACGAGCTCCAGTTGCCGGCGGGGGTGACCACCTCGCAGACGAGGAAGGAGTCGGCGTCGAGCACGTCGGGCAGGCCCATGTTGCGCACCTCGCGGCTGGCCAGCCCCGCGCCGCGGAGCTCGACCGGCACCTCGGATGCCGTGACGTGCCGGTAGGGCTTGGGGGCCGCCGCCTTGGTGGCCGGGGCGCCGCACAGGGCCACGCGCCCGGCATCCGGGCCGGTGTTGGTGACGGTGACGCGCGAGCCCCGACCGGCGTAGACCACGTCGGTCGGCCCGTCGAACACCGAGGCACGTCCGGCCAGGTCAGCGGTGTGGGTCGCGCCGTCGGCCTCGGTGACCTCGACGCGCCAGGAGCCGACCAGCGGGACCACGAGGGTCTCCTCGTCCGCGCTGTCGTGCTCGACGCGGTCGCTCGGGACGATCGTGGCGACGCGCAGGGTGGTGTGCTGCCAGCCGGGCACGGGGTCGGTGGCGGTGGGTGTGACGGCGACCTGGAACGGGCCGTCGTCGGCCGACCCCAGCGGGCGGACGTACTCGGCGTTGTCGGCACCGACGCCGGGCACGGGGCTCACCGCGTTCCTCCGTGCACGAGCGCGGCAGCAGCGTCGACCGCCGAGGCGACGTCGCCGTCGGGTGGGAAGAGCAGCGCGCGGCCCACGACCAGCCCGGCGGCCGAGGAGTGGGTCAGCGCCCGGCCCCACTCGGCGTAGGTGTCGCACGGGTCGCCCTTGGGGTCGCCGCCGAGCAGGAGGCAGGGCAGCGTCGTGGCGTCGAGCACTCGGTCCATCTCGGCGACGACGGGCAGCTTCAGCCAGGTGTGGGCGCTCGTCGCACCGAGGCCGGCCGCGATGTGGATGGAGTCGATGACCGAGTCGGGGTCGAGCAGGTTGTCCACGCGGTTCGGCGAGCTGCGCACGGTCATGAAGGGCTCGACCATGGCCAGGAGGCCGTGGCGGGCGAGCGCGGTGACGGCGGCCCCGCTTGCTTCGAGCGTCGGCGCGGTGCCGGGCTCGTCGAGGGCGATGCGGGTCAGCATCTTGCCTCCGTCGAGTCCGTTGGCCGCGATGCCGTCGGCGTCGTAGGCGGTGAACCGGTCGTCGAGCTCGAAGACGGCGCCCTGCAGGCCGCCGCGGTTCATCGAGCCGATGACGACCTTGTCGTCGAGCAGGCCGGAGAGCAGCAGGTCCTCGAGCACGTCGGGGGTGCCGAGCACCCCGTCGACTCCCGGGCGCTGCAGCGCCGTGGCCAGCCGCTCGAGCAGCACGGGGCGTGAGGCCATGGCACGGGCGTCGTCGCGCACGGCGAGCGCGCCACGGGCCGGGTGGTCGGCGGCGATGAGCAGCAGCCGCCCGTCGTCACTGAGCGGTGAGCGCCGGCGGCGGGCCGCCCACGCCACCGACACGGCATCCGGCTCGGTGATGCGGCGGGTGGTGAGTGCGGCGGAGTCGATGCGCGTCATGCCGGGGCCCCGTCCATGAGGGCGAGCACCTCGTGCTCCTCCGGCATCGCGGTCGAGCACTCCAGCCGCGAGGCCACGATCGCCCCCGCGGAGTTGGCGAAGCGCAGCGTGCGCTCCAGGGGCCAGCCCTCGAGCAGGCCGTGACACAGGGCGCCACCGAAGGCGTCACCGGCTCCGAGCCCGTTGGCGACCTCGATCGGCACCGGGGGCACCACCACGCGCTCGCCGGTGGCGGACACGGCCAGCACGCCCTTGGGCCCCTGCTTCACGACGGCCAGCTGCACGCCGCGCTCGAGCAGGGCCGCGGCGGCGTTCTCGGGGTCGTCGGTGCCCACGGCGACGAGGCACTCCTCCAGGTTGCCGATGGCCACCGTGCTGGCCGCGATCGCGGCGCCGGCGGCCCGGGTGGCCTCCGACGGGTCGCGCCAGAACTGCGGCCGGTAGTCGAGGTCGATGACGGTGTGCGGCCGCCGGCCGCGCAGCTCCCAGGCGGTGGCGTGGGCCGTGCGGCTCGGCTCGGCGGACAGGCCGGTGAGGGTGGCCCAGAAGAGCCGGCTCTCGCGCACGGCCACCGGGGCGATCTCCTCGGGCGTCACCCGCAGGTCGGGCGCCTGGGGGTAGCGGTAGAAGTACAGCGGGAAGGAGTCGGGCGGGAAGATCTCGCAGAAGGTGACCGGCGTCGGCAGCGACGGGTCGATGCTCACGTAGACGGGGTCGACGCCGAGCTCGGCCAGCGAGCGGGTGACGAACCGCCCGAACGGGTCGTTGCCGGTCCGGCTGACCAGGGCGCTGGTGTGGCCGAGCCGGGCGACCGCGACGGCCACGTTGCCGGCGCTGCCGCCGAGGAACTTGCCGAACGTCGTGACGTCCTCGAGGGACTTGCCGGTCTGCATCGGGTAGAGGTCGACCCCGACGCGGCCGATGGCCAGCACGTCGAAGGAGCGCTTCAGCGGCTCGGGCACGGGCTCCTCCTGGTCGGGTCTGCGGCGAGGCGTCGGGGTGGTCCAGCAAGGCTGCACCACGTGCCGCCGTGCTGTCAACATTTGTTAGGACATTTGAGGTTTCGCACTCGCGAACGTCTCAGCACCTAGACTGCCGACCGTGAACGTCATCCCGGTGTCGATCGACCGCAGCAGCCCCGTGCCGCTCTACCACCAGCTGGCCGAGCAGCTCACGGCGTCCATCGAGGACGGCCGGCTCAAGCCCGGCGACCCGTTCGAGAACGAGCTCGCCCTCGCGGAGCGCCTCGACCTGTCTCGCCCCACGGTGCGGCGAGCCATCGCCGAGCTGGTCAACCGGGGGCTCCTGGTCCGGCGCCGGGGGGTGGGCACCACCGTCGCGAGCCAGGTCATCCACCGCCGCGACGAGCTGACCAGCCTCTACGACGACATGGTGCGGCGCGGCCAGGAGCCGCGCACGGAGGTCCTCTCCTTCGCCACCGACGCCGTGGATGCCGTCGCCGCGGAGGCGCTCGGCGTGGCGGTCGACGCGCCCCTCGTGTCGGTCGAGCGGCTGCGCACCGTCGACGGCACGCCCACCGCCCTGATGCACAACTGGCTGCCCCCACAGTTCGGTGACCTCACGGCGGCCGACCTCGAGGACGCGAGCCTCTACGCCCTCCTGCGCGCCCGGGGCGTGCGCCCGGTCATCGCGCACCAGACGATCGGCGCGCGCCGCCCCGACGCGCGCGAGCGCCGGCTGCTCAAGCTCTCGTCCGGTGACCCGTTGCTCACGATGACGCGCAGGGCCTACGCCGCCAACGGTGCCGCCGTCGAGTACGGCGACCACTGCTACCGCTACGACCAGTACGCCTTCGACGTCACCGTCCACGACCGCTGAGCGGGCGAACAACCCCTTCCCCTTGCGCTCCCCCGGGTCCCGAGTGCTAATGTCCTAACATTCCGGCATTCGCTCACGCCCCGTCGCGACGGGTCGAAGGAGGACGCGACCAGTGAAGATCGCGCAGGACCCCACGCCGCTCCACCACGACTACTCCCTGCTCGAGTTCCCGGGCGTCGTTGCCGACCTCGGCTACGAGCACATCCAGCTGACGCCGCACGCCGACCTCATCCCGTTCTTCCGCCACCCCAAGGCGGACGACGCGCTCGTGCGCTCCCTGGGAAAGGCCTGCGCGGATGCCGGTGTCGGCATCGCGTCGCTGCTGCCCGTGCAGCGGTGGTCCGGCCCCGACGAGTGGGCCCGCGAGGCCGCGGTGCGCAACTGGAGACGGATCATCCAGCTCGCTGTCGACCTCGACGTGCGGGTGATCGGAACCGAGTTCTCCGGCCGGCCCGAGCGCGCCGAGGAGTCCGAGGCGGCGTTCTACCGCTCCATGGAGGAGCTGCTGCCCATCGTCGAGCGCGAGGGCATCGACCTGCTCATCGACCCGCACCCCGACGACTTCGTCGAGGACGGCCTGGAGGCGATCCGCGTCATCCGTGGCCTGAACAGCCCGAACGTCGGCATGGTGTTCGTCGCCTGCCACAGCTTCCACATGGGCCATCCGATGCGCGAGGTGATGCGCGCCGGGAAGGACCTCATCCGACTGGTGCACGTCGCCGACACGATGGACCACCACAGGTCGCACGGCCTGCGCTACATCTCCAACCCGCCCGGCAACACCGCCCGCGTCCACCAGCACCTGCGCATCGGTGCCGGCGACGTCGACTGGGAGGACTTCTTCGGGGGACTGGGAGAGATCGGCTTCTACGACAACCCCGACACGGTCATGTGCAACTCGGTCTTCGCCGAGGACGAGAACGTCGACGACATGGCCCGCTACCAGCTCACCACCATGCGCGACCGCGTCGCCGCGTACACCACCGGAGGATCCCAGTGACCACGTCACCCCTGCTGACCATGACCCAGACGACGCCGACGGCGTTGTGGAACGACTCCTCGACCCTGTCCGAGCTCACCACGGCGATCGGCTGGGGTGCGGTGGGGGCCACCTGCAACCCGGTCATCGCCCTGGCGGCCATCCGCTCCGACCTGCCCCGCTGGCAGGCCCGCATCGCCCAGATCGCCGACGAGCGGCCGACGTCCACGGAGTCGCAGATCGGCTGGCAGGTCGTGGAGGAGGTCTCGATCGAGGCCGCCAAGTACCTCGAGCCCGCCTTCGACGAGCACAGCGGGCGCAACGGTCGGCTGTCGATGCAGACCGACCCTCGGCTGCACCGCGATGCCGCGGCCCTCGCCGACCAGGCCGAGCACTTCGCCTCGCTCGCCCCGAACATCATCGTCAAGATCCCCGCCACCAAGGTGGGCATCGAGGCGATCGAGGAGGCCACCTACCGCGGTGTCAGCATCAACGTCACCGTGTCGTTCACCGTGCCGCAGGCCGTCGAGGCGGCCGCCGCCATCCAGCGTGGGCTCGAGCGCCGGAAGGCCGAGGACAAGGAGACCGCGTCGATGGGGCCGGTCGTCACGATCATGGTCGGCCGCCTCGACGACTGGATGAAGACCGTCGTCGAGCGCGACGGCATCCAGATCGACCCTGCGCACCTGGAGTGGGCCGGGGTGGCGGCGTTCAAGAAGGCCTACGAGATCTTCCTCGAGCGTGGCTTCCAGGCACGCCTGCTCGCCGCCGCCTACCGCAACCAGCTGCAGTGGACCGAGCTCGTCGGGGGCGACATCGTGCTCTCGCCGCCGTTCGGCTGGCAGGAGAAGTTCCAGGCCAGCGGCCACGACCCGGTCTCGCGCATCGACGAGCCGGTGGACCCGGCCATCATCGACGCGCTGCTCACGATCCCCGACTTCGTGCGCGCCTACGAGGTCGACGGGATGACGCACGCCGAGTTCGACGAGTTCGGCGCCACCCGCACCACGCTGCGCCAGTTCCTCGAGGCCGACGAGGCGCTCGACCAGATCGTGCGCGACGTGATCGTTCCCGCTCCCTGACCCCTCCCGGGAGACCGGGCCATCGACGACGACGACGAAGGACCCCCCAACCATGACGCAGACCGTGCGGCTCACCACCGCCCAGGCCGTGGTGAAGTTCCTGTCCAACCAGTACTCCGAGCGCGACGGGGTGGAGGAGCGGCTCGTCACCGGCATCCTCGGCATCTTCGGGCACGGCAACGTCGCCGGCGTGGGGCAGGCGCTGCTGCAGGCCCAGCTGCAGGGTGAGGAGGGAGCCACCGGTGACGACGTGCTGGGCGACCTCCCCTACTACCTCTCGCGCAACGAGCAGGGGGCCGTGCACACCGCCACCGCCTTCAGCCGTGCCCGCAACCGCCGGCAGGTCATGGCCGTGACGACCTCGATCGGCCCGGGCGCCACCAACATGGTCACCGGCGCGGCGCTGGCGACGACCAACCGCATCCCCGTGCTGCTGTTCCCGAGCGACCAGTTCGCCAACCGCGTGCCCGACCCCGTGCTCCAGCAGCTCGAGGACCCGGGCACCCTCGACGTCACCGTCAACGACGTCTTCCGGCCGGTGTCGCGCTTCTTCGACCGGATCAGCCGCCCCGAGCAGCTGATCCCGTCGCTGATGAACGCGATGCGGGTGCTGACCGACCCGGCCGACACCGGGGCGGTGACGGTCTGCCTGCCGCAGGACGTGCAGGCCGAGGCCCACGACTGGCCGCTCTCGTTCTTCGCCAGGCGGGTGTGGCACATCGGCCGCCCCGTGCCGGAGCCGGCCGCGCTGGATCGCGCGCTGGCCGTCATCCGGTCGGCGAAGCGCCCGTTGGTGGTGGCCGGCGGGGGTGTCGTGTACTCCGAGGCGTCGGAGGAGCTGCGCGCCATCGCGTCGGCCACCGGGATCCCGGTCGCCGACACCCACGCCGGCAAGGGCGCGATCAACTGGGACCACCCGTCGGCCGTCGGCGGGGTCGGGTCGACCGGATCGTCCGCCGCCAACGCCCTGGCGCGTGAGGCCGACGTCGTCATCGGCATCGGCACCCGCTACTCCGACTTCACCACCGCCAGCCACACGATCTTCGCGAACGAGGACGTGCGGTTCGTCAACGTCAACGTGCTCGGCTTCGACGCCGCCAAGCACGGGGCGACCATGCTGGTCGCCGACGCGCGGGAGGCACTGCGGGCGCTCACCGCCGGGCTCGAGGGGTGGCAGGTGGATGCCGCCTACCGCGAGGAGGCGGTCGAGCTCGACGCCGCCTGGCAGGCGGTCGTCGACGAGTGCTACCACCGCGACCACACACCCCTGCCCGCGCAGACCGAGGTCTTCGGGGCGCTGAACGAGCTGATGGGGCCGAAGGACGTCGTCATCAACGCCGCCGGCTCGATGCCGGGCGACCTGCAGTGCCTGTGGCGGGCCTCCACGCCGGAGCAGTACCACGTCGAGTACGCGTTCTCGTGCATGGGCTACGAGATCCCGGCGTCGCTCGGCGTGAAGCTGGCCGTCGGCGACGAGCAGGAGGTGGTCGCCATCGTCGGTGACGGCACCTACCAGATGCTGCCGATGGAGATCGCGACCATCGTGTCCGAGGGCGTCAAGGTGATCATCGTGCTGCTCCAGAACCACGGGTTCGCCTCGATCGGTGCGCTGTCCGAGTCGCGCGGTTCCCAGCGCTTCGGCACGAAGTACCGGATGCGCCAGTCGTCCACCGGCCGCCTCGACGGCGAGGAGGTCCCGTTCGACCTCGCCGCCAACGCCGCATCCTGGGGGGCCCACGTGCTGCGCTGTGGGTCGATGGCCGAGTTCCGCGAGAACTACGCCATCGCCGCCGCCTCGGACCGCACCACCGTGCTCTACATCGAGACCGACCTCCTCGGGCCGAACCCACCCGGGTCGGCCTGGTGGGACGTCCCGGTGTCCCAGGTGTCGGCCCTGGAGTCCACCCAGCAGGCGTTCGCCGAGCACCTCGAGAACCAGCGCGGGCAGCGGGCCTACCTCTGACCACCCGGTGACCTGCACATTCGTCGACATCGTTGTCTTTATTGACGGAATGTTAGAACAAATGCTTGACAGCACGTGCCGCACGCGCTGCAATTGAGTCCGGGAGCCGACCTGCTCCTCCCAACAGAACAGCAGCACCCGGTCCAGACCCGAACGTCACGGGGACTTCACCTTTCTTCCCCTGGCCCCTGAAGCAGCAGACCGACCGCCGCAGTCGCCACCCGGCGCAGAACCACCGATGCCTCCCCACGGATGCGCCGGCGCGGCACCACTGACCCGCAGAGCAGCGGGCAGTAGCCCCCGAAAGGACACCGTCCCCATGAATCAGAGCCGATTCCGGAAGGCCACGGCCACCACCGCCATCGCCCTCACGGCAGCCGTCACCCTCGCTGCGTGCAGCGGTGGTGGCGCCCCCAAGACCGACGACGCGGCCGGAGGAGCAGCGGGTGGTGGTGGCGACTCGGGCTACACCTTCGCCATGGTCACCCACGAGACCCCCGGCGACACCTTCTGGGACAAGATCAAGGCCGGCGCGCAGCAGGCGGCCAAGGACACCGGGTCCACGTTGAAGTACAGCAACGACCCCGACCCGGCCAAGCAGGCCACCTTGATCCAGAACGCGGTCGACTCCAAGGTCGACGGCATCGCCACGACGCTGGCCACGCCCGACGCGCTCAAGGGGGCGGTCCAGTCGGCCATCACCGCGAAGATTCCCACGGTCGCCTTCAACTCGGGCATCGACCAGTACAAGGACACCGGTGCCCTGATGTACTTCGGCTCCGACGAGAACCTGGCCGGCGCCACCGCCGGTGAGCGGATCGGTGCCGATGGTGCCAAGCACCCCCTGTGCGTCATCCAGGCGGCCGGCTCGGTGGCCCTCGAGGCCCGCTGCGCGGGTGTCAAGAGCAAGGTCTCCGGTACCGAGAACATCCAGGTCAACGGCGCCGACGACTCCTCGGTCGTCTCGGCCCTGCAGGCCAAGCTCTCGGCCGACTCGTCGATCGACTACATCGTCACCCTCGGAGCGCCGATCGCCCTCGACGCCCTCAAGGCGATGGACCAGGCCAGCAGCAAGGCCAAGCTCGTCACCTTCGACCTCAACGCCGAGGCGGCCCAGGCGATCAAGGACGGCAAGATCCAGTTCTCGATCGACCAGCAGCCCTACGTTCAGGGCTACCTCGCCGTGAACTCGCTCTACCTGAACAAGAAGAACGGCAACGACATGGGCGGTGGCGGGCCGGTGCTCACCGGGCCCTCCTTCGTCGACAGCACCAACATCGACGTCATCCTCCCGTTCACCAAGAACAACACCCGCTGATCCATCCGAGTAGTTCCGCCGTCCGGGGCCTCGCAGGTCCGCGAGCCCCCGGACCCGGAACGTGCAGAGGGAGACGAGCATGAGCCAGGAACACCAGACGGCATCGTCGGATGCCACGCCTGCGGCCTCGGCCGCCACCACGACGGCCGAGCCGGCCGCCGCAACCGCCTCGGGCAGTGCCGCACCGCACGGTGCGCACGCCGAGGCCTCGAACCGGGTGCAGCTCGGCTTGTCCAACCGCCTGCTGGCCCGACCCGAGGTCGGCGCCCTCGTCGCCGCCGTCATCCTCTTCATCTTCTTCCTGATCGTCGCCCCGGCGTTCCGGTCGGCCGACGCGCTGATGACGGTGCTGTACCAGAGCTCGACGATCGGCATCGTGGCCGTCGCCGTCGGGCTGCTGATGATCGGTGGTGAGTTCGACCTCTCGGCCGGTGTCATGGTCTACAGCGCCGGCCTGCTCAACGCGATGTTCTCCTACCAGCTGGGCATCAACCTCTGGGTGGGTGCGATCATCGCCCTGCTGTTCGCCCTGTCGATCGGGTTCTTCAACGGCTACATGGTGATGCGCACCGGGATCCCGAGCTTCCTGATCACCTTGGGATCCTTCTTCGTGCTCCAAGGAGTCAACCTGGGGGTCACCAAGCTGGTCACCGGCTCGGTGTCGACGCAGAACATCAACCAGATGGACGGCTACGCCTCCCTCAACGCGATCTTCGCCCACCAGTTCAGCATCGGTGGGGTCAAGCTCGACATCACCGTCCTGTGGTGGTTCCTCTTCGTGGGCATCGCCCACTGGATGCTCACCCGCAGCCGGGTGGGCAACTGGATCTACGCGGTGGGTGGCAACGCCCCCAGCGCCCGAGCCGTCGGCGTGCCGGTCCGGCGCGTCAAGATCGGGCTCTTCATGGGCGTCTCGTTCCTCGCCTGGTTCATGGGCATGCACACGCTCTACAACTTCAACACGCTCCAGGCGAGCAACGGCATCGGCAACGAGTTCCTCTACATCGTGGCCGCCGTCGTCGGTGGAACGCTGCTCACCGGTGGCTACGGCAACGCGATCGGTGTGGCCATCGGTGCGTTCATCTTCGGCATGACCAGCCTGTGCATCGTGTACGCCGGCTGGGACAACAACTGGTTCAAGGCCTTCCTCGGCGTCATGCTCCTGCTGGCCGTGATCGTGAACCTCTACGTCAAGAACCTCTCGACCTTGCGAAAGGTGGGCTAGGACCATGACCGACACCATCAGCGAACACGCCGACGACACCCTGCACGCTGGCGAGCCCCTGGTCGAGATGATCGACGTGGGCAAGGCCTACGGCGCCATCCGGGCCCTGCGGGGCGTCAACCTGACGGTCCGGGCCGGCGAGGTCACCTGCGTCCTCGGCGACAACGGCGCCGGCAAGTCGACCCTGATCAAGATCATCTCCGGGCTGCACCCCCACAACGAGGGGGTGATGAAGGTCGACGGCAACGAGGTCGAGTTCTCCAACCCCCGCGAGGCGCTCGCGCACGGCATCGCGACGGTCTACCAGGACCTGGCCGTGGTCGCGCTGATGCCGGTCTGGCGCAACTTCTTCCTCGGCTCGGAGCTGCGGGCGGGCAACTACCCCCTGGCTCCGATGCGGATCAAGGAGATGAAGTCGATCGCCGACGCCGAGCTGCGCAAGATGGGCATCGTGGTCAAGGACATCGAGCAGCCCATCGGCGAGCTCTCGGGTGGCCAGCGCCAGTGCGTGGCGATCGCCCGGGCCGTGTACTTCGGTGCGCGGGTGCTCATCCTCGACGAGCCGACGGCCGCCCTGGGCGTCAAGCAGTCCGGCGTGGTGCTGAAGTACACCGCGGCCGCCCGCGACGCCGGCCTCGGCGTCGTCTTCATCACCCACAACCCGCACCACGCCTATCTCGTGGGCGACCACTTCATCATCCTCAAGCTCGGCGAGGCCGTGCTCGACAAGAAGCGTGACGAGGTGGGCCTTGACGAGCTGACCCGGCAGATGGCCGGCGGCGACGAGCTCACCGAGCTGTCGCACGAGATCACGCGC
>JBJMHU010000139.1:0-3665 GCA_045807225.1 Ornithinibacter sp.
GACCGAGTGCTTCGCCGCGGCACTGCAGTTCGCGCGCACCGAGGGGATCGTCCCGGCGCCGGAGCCGACGCACGCCCTGGCCGCGGCGATCCGCGAGGCGCTGGCGTGCAAGGAGTCCGGCGAGTCCAAGGTGATCCTCACCGCGCTGTGCGGCCACGGCCACCTCGACCTGCCGGCGTACGACGCCTACCTCGCTGGCGACCTGGTCGACCACACCTGGGCCGACACCGAGCTGCAGCAGGCCGTCGCCGAGGCGCTGACCCGGCTCCCCGCCGTTCCCGCCTGAGCGTGGCATCGTGGCGCCGGTGACCAGCTGGCAGACGGTGGCCGTGCGCGGCTACCTGCGCGCCACCCGCAAGAAGCGCTACCGCACGCACGAGGCGGGTCTGCGCAGCATGGCCCACGCCCTGCCCGCGGCACCCGCCCCCGACCAGCTCGCCGGGCGCCTCACGACCGAGGCGCTCGGCGGCGGCGAGGTGGTCACCGTCCGGCCGCGTCCGCATGCCGTGCGGGGCTCCGGTGCGCTGGTGTACCTGCACGGCGGCGCGTTCGTCAACGGCATCCAGGCGCAGCACTGGACACTGGTCGCCCACCTCGCCGACACCACCGGGCGCGAGGTGCACGTCGCGCGCTACCCACTGGCGCCGGCGGCCGACCTCACCGACGCCGAGGCGTTCCTCGGTGCCCTGCACCAGCGGCTGGCTCCGCAGGCACCGCTCCACGTCCTCGGCGACTCCGCCGGTGGCACCCTGACCCTGCTGCTGGCGCAAGCCCGTGCCGGCGACGGCAGCATTGCCGGCCTCACGCTCATCGCGCCGTGGCTCGACCTGTCGATGTCCAACCCGGCGATCGCCGCGGTCGAACGGCGCGACCCGTGGCTCAGCCGGGCCGGCATGCTGCCGATCGCCACCCACTGGGCGGGCGGGCGTGAGCTCACGGACCCCACCGTGAGCCCGCTGTACGGCGACCTGGGGGTGCTGCCACCCACCCTCGTGCTCGTCGGGTCGCGCGACATCTGCCGCCCCGACTGCGACCGACTGCGCGAGCTGGTGCCGGCCACGACAGACCTTGCTCTGCACGTCGAGCGGGGCTCACCGCACGACTACCCCCTGCTGCCCACGCCCGAGGGCCGCAGGGCGCGAGACGAGATCACCGCGCACGTGCTGCGCACGCTGGAGCAGGCCTGAGCCCGCGGTCCATGACGCGCGGGGGCTGGAGACCCGGTCAGAGGCTGGTTCGAACCCCCGGCTCGGTTGCCACCCCGGACACCTGCTCGCGCAGCGAGCCCTGCACGGCCTGAGCACCCTTTCCGCGCCGGCCGAGCGGGAGACCGAAGGGGGCGCCGGCATCCTCGAGCTCCGATCCCCAGGCCACGGCGAGGGCGAGCAGGGCCAGGAGCACTCCCAGCACGCCACTGGTGGTCTTCAGCCACTCCTGCCCGGAGAGCTGGAAGACGCCGGTGAGGCCGATCCGCACGGCGGCCGTGAGCAGCACGGCACCCGTGGCCAGCTTCGAGAGGGTGCCGGTGATCCCGGTGAGACCCACGGCGACTCCGCTCACGAGCAGGAGCAGCCCGAGCGCCCCCGAGCGCGCGCCGGGCGGCGACGTGGCCAGCACCAGGCCGGCGGACAGCCAGGTCAGCGAGAGCACGGCCATCGCGGTGCCCACGACGGCGTCGCGGGCCAGGAACGCCAGCACCGAGGCGAGCAGCTGTGCCGGGGCGGCGAACCCGATGAGGACCAGGCCCACCGTCGACCCTTCGCCGGGGCCGACCCAGCCGAGCTGCAGGCCGGCCAGCGTGAAGGTCGCGGCGGCGAGCCCGAACAGCCCCAGGCCGACGGGGGACCCCAGCGGTCGCAGCGTGATGACGGCGCGGTCGAGCGGCAGGTCGTCGCGGGCTGTCGGCGCCCCCTGCGGCCGGACCTCGGCCCCGTCGCGCAGCTGGTTGTCGGCACCGGTGATGGGCATGACGGTGTCGTACCCGGCGGCGCGACGGCACAAACCGGCGTCGACCCGCGCCCGGTGGGTGGCGTCACCGGTTCAGGGTCAGCCGGTCCGTGAAGGTTCCCCCGTCGACCGGCACGAAGGATGCCGTGAGCCGGTCGGCGGTCACGCGCACGTCGAGCGAGCCGTAGGAGGGGTCGAGGTCCGCGCCGCTGATGCTGGCGAAGTACTTGCGCTCGGAGTCGGCCTCGTGCACGTCGCGCAGGGGGGTGCCGCCCGTGCCGACCGTGACGAACGTCGTCCCGCCCCGGGCGGCGACGCAGCCGGGGTCGAAGCGACCGGGGCGGATCGTGCGGCAGCCGGCGGCGAGGCCCATCGGCCGGGTGCGCTGGTAGAGGTGCTCGTGGCCGGTCAGCACGAGGTCGACGCCGGTGTCGAGCAGGAGGTCGACCACGTCCGCGCCGGGGTCGCACTCGTAGTTGCCGACGGACAGGCAGGGCTTGTGCATGCCGACCACGACCCAGGGGATGCCGGCCGCGCGCGCCCCGGTGACCGCCGCCCGCAGCCAGTCGCTGTGCGGCGTGCCCGTGGCGTAGGACCACTCGCCGTGCCCGAAGTCGAGTGCGGGCGAGATCATCACGACCCGCACCAGCGGGTGGGATGCCGGCTGGTCGACGTACCACTGGCGCCCGTACGTGCCCACGAGGCGTGGCAGCCGGTTCGGCAGGCAGCGCGCGAAGCGCTCGATGTTCCCGTTCTCGCCGTTCGACTCGTGGTTGCCCGAGACCAGCTCGAACGGGTGGTCGGCGCCGACCCGTGTGGTGACGAAGCGGCACCACGCGTCCTCCGCGCCGTCGTCACCGTAGGACAGGTCGCCCAGCGCGAGGGTGAAGTCGTCGTGGCGCTCGCCGATGGACCGCAGCACCGCATCGGACGCGTCGGTCGAGTTGATGTCCCCGAGCGCCGAGAAGCGCACGGATGCCGTGCCGCCCGTCGGGCTCGGCGGCGCGGTCGCGCCCGGCGAGGGGACCGCGCTCGGGGACGCGGGAACGGGTGGCGGCGTGGGAACGGCGCCCTGGTTCCCGGCATCCGGGCTGTTCGTGCACGCCGCGACGAGCAGCGATGCCACCGCCAGCAGCGTGACCGCCACAGTGCGAGGGCTCCTCATGCTCCCATCCTCCCTCGCGAGCGGCGGGGGTCAGGCGAGGTTGACCAGGTCGCGGTAGTCGGCGCTGAACAGGTCCTCGACGCCGTCGGGCAGGAGCAGGATGCGCTCCGGCTCCAGCGCGTCGACGGCACCCTCGTCGTGGGTCACCAGCACGACGGCGCCCTCGAAGGTGCGCAGTGCGCCCAGGATCTCCTCGCGCGAGGCGGGGTCGAGGTTGTTGGTGGGCTCGTCGAGCAGCAGCACGTTGGCACTGGAGACGACCAGCGACGCCAGCGCGAGCCGGGTCTTCTCACCGCCGGAGAGCACGCGTGCAGGCTTGGCCACGTCGTCACCGGAGAACAGGAACGACCCGAGCACCGACCGGGTCTCGGTGTCGGTGAGCCCAGGAGCCGCCGTCCGCATGTTCTCGAGCACGGTGCGCGAGGTGTCGAGGGTCTCGTGCTCCTGGGCGTAGTACCCGAGGCGCAGCCCGTGCCCCGTGCCCACCTCCCCGGTGTCGGGCGGTTCGACGCCTGCCAGGATCCGCAGCAGCGTCGTCTTGCCCGCGCCGTTG
>JBJMHU010000140.1:0-27322 GCA_045807225.1 Ornithinibacter sp.
CCGGCTCGGGCGTGCACGGCAGCTCCGAAGGGGACCTGGTCGTGGACCTGACCGGTGACCGCCTGGTTGGGGTGGCCATGGCGCTGACCCAGGCGCGGGAGACGAAGACCGGCTGGGCCCCGGCCGGGCCGGTGACCTCGACCAGGTCGTCGGGGCCGCTGCCCGAGGTGCCGGTCTCAGTGCCCACTCGGGCAGTGGCGCCGAAGACGGTAGCGGCGCCCCCAGTCGCTCCGTCGGCCGATTCGGTGCCTTCGGGACGGCCCACGCCGGCCGCATCTGGGGCGGCAGGCCCGCTCTGGGGGCCGGCTGGGCCAGTGGGCTCGACGGCCGCCCGCCCGGCCGCGCCTGGTTCGTTGGCCGGGCCGGCCTGGTGGGTGGGGCCGAGCAGGCCGGTGGCCGGGACGGTGACCGTCAGCACGGTGTCGATGCTCGCCTGCCCGGCCACCAGGTCGGTCAGCGCCTTCGCGCGGGCGGCCTCGACGTGGCCACACACGCCGTCCTTGACGTAGCGCGAGGCCAGCGCGTCGATCGCCGCCCACGCGCACGCCGCGTCCTCGGAAGGGAAGGTGCCCTCCCACCGGTCCACCCCCGGCTCGGCCACCCACCGCCGCAACCCACACTGCTGCCGGGCCCGGACCGCCCGCTGACGCAACAGGTCCGGGCTGATCCGCGCCAACGCCCGACGACACCGCCGCCGCAGGTGCGCCCCGTCCTCGACCTCGAAGTGCCCCTCGAGCAACGTCACCACCGCTCCACGCACCTGGACCGGGGCCGCCTCGAGCTCCTCGGCGACCACCGACGCCCGGTACGCGTCCAACCGGCCCTCCCCCATCGCCACGTGCAACCCACCCAGCCCCGACCCGCCACCGCCGCCATCCGCCCCGTCCCCGCCATCGGGGCCGTAGTGGTGGTCAGCGGCCAGCAGCACCGCCGCCTCCACCCGCCGCTCCGCGTGCACCGCCGCGGTGTTCAGCACCCCCGACACGATCGACGGAGCGTCCAACGCCACATGCCCCAGCGCCCGGTGCGTCTCCACCACCGTGCCGTCCTCCAGGTACTCGGGCTCGATCGCCGCCAGGCGCACGATCGCCGCATCCTGCACCGCCGCCGCCACGTCGATCACCTGCTGCAGCGACCCCACCGCGCCCGCCCACTCCTCGCGCGAACCGACCACACCCGAGGGGCACAACACCGCACGCAACACGGCCACCGCGGCATCCGCCGACACCCGCACCTCCACCGGCCCGACCACCACCACCGCTCACCCCCCGCCCCGTCGCGCTGCCTGAACTGCTACCCCAAACGCTACAGACGACCACCGACAGACCCTCCGCCGCAGGAACGAATGACGCTGCTGCACAGCGGCTTTGACGACCTCACGAGGGAAGAAGGCAGCATGGGGCTGCACCTCCGCTTGCCCCAGCCCGCCGCCGACCTCGCACGCCTGGCCGAAGTCGGTCGGCCACGCCTTCGCCGGTCGCACGCAGCCCGGTCATGACGAGCACTGGACTCCCGAGCCAGGAAGCCGGGCACCAAGCGCCGTGCCTCAGATGGCGCCGGCCCCGTTGGCAAACGCGATCACCGAGTCGGCGATCATCTGCACCGCGATCGCCGAGAGCAGCAAGCCGGCGATCCGCGTGAGCAGCACGATCCCGCTGTCCTTGAGCAGCCGCGCCAACGGCGACGCGAAGCGGAACACCAGGTACACCACCAGCAAGGCCATCACCAGCGCCGCGGCGACGGCGAGGTACCCGCCGGGCCCCTCCGCCCCCTGCACCGCCAGCATCGTCGCGACGATCGCACCCGGCCCTGCCAACAGCGGTGTCCCCAGCGGCACGAGCGCGACGTTCACCCCGGCATCCGCGAGCTGTTCGGACTCCGAGCCGGTGAGCAGCTGCAGCGCCACGATGAGCAGCAGCAGCCCACCGGCTCCCTGCAGCGCGGGCAGCGAGATGTGCAGGTAGTCCAGGATCCGCTGCCCGAACACGGCGAACGACGCGATGACGCCCAGCGCCACCAGCGAGGCGCGACGCGCCGCTGCAACCTTCTGCTTCGCGGTGAGCGGACCGGTCAGCGCCAGGAAGATGGGGATGGCACCCGGCGGGTCGAGGATGACGATGAGCGTGACGAACGTCGAGGTGAACAGCGTGAGGTCGAAGCTCACGGCTCCACCACGGCGCTCCCGGACGCCAGGGCCTCGATCGCTTCGAGAACCGTTGGGGCAGTGGTGTTCTCGCCGAGACGGTTCCGCTTCCCCTCGCCGTGGTAGTCGCTCGACCCGGTCGCGACCAGGTCGAGCGAGCGGGCCAGGTCGGTGAGGTGGCGCACGGCCGCCGGGCTGTGGTCGCGATGGTGTACCTCGAGCCCCAGCAGCCCGGCATCCACCATCTCCTCGATCAGCTCATCGGCCACCACCCGCCCCCGCGTGGCCGACCAGGCGTGGGCGACGACCGGCACTCCCCCGGCGGCGCGCACCAGCTCGACCGCCTTCACCGGGTCCGGCGCGTAGTGCGAGACGTAGTAGGGGCTGTCGCTCCCGAGGAACCGCCGGAACGCCTCGTCACGATGAGGCACGATCCCAGCGGTCACCAGCGCGTCGGCGATGTGCGGCCGACCCGCCGTCGCACCGTCCTCCACCTCGGCGCGCACGAGGTCCACGGTGATGTCGATGCCGGCGTCGGCCATCTTCCCCACCATCGCGTCGAGCCGGGTGTCTCGACTCTCCCGAGCGCGAGCCAGCTCGTCGACGAGGCCGGGGTGCGTGGGGTCGGGCAGGTAGGCCAGCAGGTGGATGCTCTGGTACCGGCGGCTGCACGACACCTCGATGCCGCGCACCAGCCGGATGCCCTGTGCCCGCGCGGCGTCCGCGGCCTCCTCCCAGCCCAGCGTGGTGTCGTGGTCGGTGAGCGCGATGGTGTCGAGGCCCGCCTCGACCGCACGCTGCACGACGACGGCCGGAACCTCGGTGCCGTCGCTGGCCGAGGAGTGCGTGTGCAGGTCGATCGCCACGGCGCCAGCGTAGTGGCGCGCACCGGTGCCGTAGGCGGGGCAACCTTTCCCGTCATCCCGGCGTAGTGCAGGGTGTGACGGGATCTCCGAGGGGTGTGATGCACGAGACCGGCAAGGCCGACCGCGATGCGGCGTTCACGGCGTTCGTCGAGCAGGCGACGCCGTCCTTGTTGCGCACCGCGTGGCTGCTCACCGGCAACCACGACGTCGCCCACGACCTGGTGCAGGCCGCCCTGGTGCGCACCTACGTCGCCTGGCCCCGCGTCCGCCCCGAGACCGCACTCGCGTACACGCGCCGCGTCCTCGTCAACGAGCGCACCGACCGCTGGCGCCGGCACGGGGCCGAGCTCATGGTCGCCGCCCCGCCCGAGGCCGCGACCACAGCCGGCAGCATCACCGAGGACCGCGACCTGGTGGTGCGGCTGCTCGCCACCCTTCCCGAGCAGCAGCGCAAGGTCGTGGTGCTGCGCTACTACACCGACCTGTCCGAGCAGGCCACCGCCGACGCGCTGAACATCTCGGTCGGCTCGGTCAAGTCCGCTGCCTCACGCGGCCTGGCAACGCTGCGAGCCGAGCTCGCCCGAAGCGAAGGAGGAGTGCGATGAGCACCGACACGTTCGAGGACCAGCTGCGCTCTTTGCTGCACGACACGGCGGATGCCGAGGGGCCGGCCTACGTCGACGTCGACCCGGACGCCGTGGTCACGTCCGGCCGGCGCGTCATCCGCCGACGCCGCCTCGCGACCGGGGCCGGCATCGCCGCCGCCGTGCTGGCCATCGGCGTTGGCAGCGCCCTGGTCAGTGCGGCGGGCGAGGACCGCGCCGGCACCACGGTGCCCGCCGGCCCGACGAGCGGGCTCGGCGCGGGGTACGTCTCGGTCGACCTCGACGTGAGCGCGACCCTGCCGGGCGAGCAGACCGCGGCGTCCGACGGCCCGGCCAGCGTGCGGGTCGCCGTCGACGAGCGCACCCTCACGTGGAGGGCCACCGTCACCGGCCGTGACGGGCGCCCGACGACGCGGCCCGCGACCACCCTGCCGGCCAACCCCCGGTTCAGCACCTACGCCGAGGTGGGGAACCGTCCTGGGCTGATCGTGGGCCTGATGCCGGCCGCGGCGAAGGACATCGTGGCCGTCTGGGGGACCGACCCGGTCGAGAGCAGCTTCTCCAGCGCGCCGGTGCCGGGAACCGACCGGCAGGCCTTCGCCGTCCGGCACTCCGCGGCGGCCGACCCGAACGTACCCGGGGACACCGCCCTCGCCGGCTTCGACTGGACCGACGGCCAGCAGGTCTACACCTCCGCCGGGTCCACGGTGCCGAGCGAGCGCATCGGGGACGAAGTGGTCTTCGTCGACAGGCAGCAGGGGCTGATGGGCATCTTCGGCCCCGGCAGCACGGCGAGCAAGCGCCTGAAGGACACTCCTGCTGGCCAGCAGCCGGCCATGATGACCGGCAACGTCGCCGAGGGCTCCGACGCGATGGAGGCCAGCGTGCTGGTGCTCCTCCCCGCCGGAGCGACCCAGGTGAAGGTCGACGCCGCACCCGGCGTGACGCTCCTGTCGACGAACTCCACCAGCGGGCGCAGCACCGGCGACACCATGGTGCTCACCCACCTTCGAGTGCCGAAGGGAGTGCCGGGCACGGGAGTCGACCGCGTCGTCTGGACCAACCCCGACGGCACCACGGCGTCGACCGAGGTCGACTGAGCGGCAGGCCCGTGCCGCCCTTCCGAGCTCAGGCCCCGGTCGGCGCCGAAGGTCCCGGCCAGTTGCGGTCAGGAACCGGCGTGGGCCTCCCCGGCTGCTCGCCCCCGCGCTCGGCCAGGTAGCTGTCCTTGGGCACCATGACCTTGCGCCGGAAGATGCACACCACGGTGCCGTCCTGCTTGTAGCCGATCGTCTCGACGTGCACGACCCCCCGGTCGTCGCGGCTGGTGCTCTCCCACTTGCCCAGCACGGTGGTCTCGCCGTAGAGGGTGTCGCCGTGGAAGGTCGGCGCCACGTGCCGCAGGTTCTCGATCTCGAGGTTGGCGATCGCCTTGCCGCTGATGTCGGGCACCGACATGCCCAGCAGCAGCGAGTAGACGTAGTTCCCCACGACCACGTTGCGGCCGAACTGGGTCGACCCCTCCGCGTAGTTCAGGTCGAGGTGGAGGGGGTGGTGGTTCATCGTGATCAGGCAGAACAGGTGGTCGTCGTACTCGGTCACCGTCTTGCCGGGCCAGTGCTTGTAGGTCGCCCCGACCTCGAACTCCTCGTAGCTGCGCCCGAACTGCACCGATGTCTCCTTCGCTCGACGTGAGGGTCCATCCTCGCCCGAGCGCGCGGCATCCGGCAGTGGGATGCCGCGTGCCCTTGCCCACACCCGACTCACCGGGGCTGCCGTTCCCCACCAGCAGGCACGCCTAGGCTGGGCAGATGTCGCAGCCCCACCCGGAGGGACGGGACCCACGGGCCGGCGAGCTGCACCTCCTGGCGGAGGTCGCCTGGCGCGGCGTCCCGGTGCACGGCGGGCGCACCCACGCCCTGCTCGCCGTCCTCGTCGACGCCGGCGGCCGCACCGTCGGCGAGCGCGCTCTCGTCGACCAGGTGTGGGGGCCGGACCAGGCGCCGGGCAACCCGGCGAAGGCGCTGCAGGTGGTGGTGTCGCGTACTCGTGCCCAGACCGCGCCCGAGGTGGTCGAGCGGGCCCCGGGCGGCTACCGCCTCGGCGTGGACCCCACGACCGTGGACGCCCTCGTGCTGGCACACCAGGTGACCGCGGCGACCGCCGCAGAGGCGCGTGGGGACCGGGTGGCGGCCCGCGACTCGGCCCGGCGGGCGGTGGACGGCCCGGCACCGGCCTCCGGCGCCGACGGCCCGCTCGCGGCCGTGCGCGACGACGCACGACGGGGGCGCACCCGGGCTCGCGCGGTGCTCGGCCGCTCGCTGTCGGCCCTGGGCGACCACCCTGAGGCGCTGCCCCTCCTCGAGGAGGCCGGCGTCGACGACGAGGCGACCGCCGCGGCCCTGCTCCGCTCGCTCGCAGCCGTCCACGGCGGCCCCGCCGCGCTCGACCGCTACGCGCAGGTGCGCCGCGACCTCGCCGACCGGCTCGGGGTCGACCCCGGGCCGACCCTGCGCGGGGTGCACGCCGAGCTGCTCGCCGCCGACAACCCGGTGCGCTCCGGGCTGCGCCACGAGTCGACCTCGCTCGTGGGGCGCGACGAGGACATCCGGGCGCTGCGGGCACTCGTCGGCGCGTCGCGGGTCGTGTCGATCCTCGGCCCCGGCGGCCTGGGCAAGACCCGCCTGGCGCGGCTGCTGGGCCTGCATGCGGAACAGCCCGTGGTGCACTTCGTGGAGCTGGTGGGTGTCGCCTCGCCCGACGACGTCGTCGGCGAGGTCGGCTCCGCCCTCGGGGTGCGTGACTCGGTCAGGGGCCGGCGCATCCTCACTCCCGAGCAGCGCCACGACGTGCGGGCGCGGGCCGCCCAGGCGCTCGAGCGCAGCCCCGCGCTGCTCCTCCTCGACAACTGCGAGCACGTGGTCGACGCCGTCGCCGACCTCGTCGCCTTCCTCGTCGCCGCCTGCCCCCGCCTACGTGTCGTCACCACCACCCGGGCGCCCCTGGCCATCGCCGCCGAACGGGTCTTCCCGCTGGCCCAGCTCGACGACGACGCGGCCTGCGAGCTGTTCCGGCAGCGAGCCCGAGCGGCCCGGCCGTCGGTGCACCTCGACCCCGTCACGGTGCTCAGCGTCGTGCGTCGCCTCGACGGGCTCCCACTGGCCGTCGAGCTGGCCGCGGCCCGGGTACGCGCGATGTCGGTCGAGGACATCGACCGCCGCCTCGACGACCGGTTCGCGCTGCTGCGCGGTGGCGACCGCAGCCTGCCCGACCGGCACCAGACGCTGCTCGCGGTGATCGACTGGTCGTGGAACCTCCTGGCCGAGCCCGAGCAGCGGGCACTGCGGTGGCTGTCGACCTTCCACGACGGGTTCTCGCTCGACGGTGCGGATGCCGTGCTCGGTCACGACGCGCTCGACGAGGTGCGTTCCCTGGTCGACCAGTCGCTGGTGACCGTGCTCGACACCGGCCGCACGGTGCGCTACCGGATGCTGGAGACGGTGCGCGAGTTCGGCCGGCTGCAGCTCGGCACCGCCGGGGAGGAGGCAGCGGCCCGAGCCGCCCAGCTCACCTGGGCCTGCGCCTTCGCCGACCGGCTCGGCGACGAGGTGTGGACGACCCACCAGGTCGAGGCGGTGCGCGAGCTCGCGGTCGAGGAGAACAACCTGGCCGACTGCCTGCGCGAGGCCGTCTCCCGGCCCGACCCGTGGTCGGTCGTGCGGCTGCTCGCGGCCCTCTGCTCGTTCTGGACGGTGCGCGGCGAGAACACCCGGGTCATCTCGATCGCCGGCGCCGCCGACGCCGCCCTCGCCGGCTGGGAGCCTGCCTCCGAGCAGGTCGACATCGCCGTCGCCGCGGCCGTGATGGTCACGATCAACACGGTCGTCGGCGACATCGCCGACGTGCCGTCCTGCCTGGCCCTGCTCGACACCTACGCGGCCCGCGCCACCTCGCCGCGCATCCGCGGCCTGGCCGAGGTGCTGCGCTGCCAGCTCGAGGCCCGCGGGGCCGATGACGTGGCCGCGTGGCTCGACGTCCTCGCCGAGGGACCGGACCGCGACGCTGCGATCACCGCCCGGATGTGGGCGTCCCACCACCGGGAGAACGTCGGTGACCCGGTCGGCGCGATCGCCGAGGCGGAGGCGGGGCTGGCCCTGGTCAGGGACACCGACGGGCCCTGGCTGGGTGCCATGCTGCACACCGTCATCGCGAGCCTCAACGCCCAGGTGGGCCGATCCGAGGAGGTGGCGCACCATGCGCTCGCGGCGCTGCCGGTGCTCGACCGCCTCGAGGCGACCGACGACGCCATCCAGAACCGGGCGCTGATGGCGGTGCACGCGCTGTCGCTCGGGCGGCTCGACGAGGCCGACCGGTGGATCGCCGAGATCGACGCCACCGAGCGCAACCGCGCCGACTTCGGGGGGGCCTTCGTGCTGCTCACGGCCCGGGCCGAGCTGGCGCTGGCCCGGGGTCACGTGGCAGAGGGGCTGAGCCTGTACCGGGTGGCGATGACCGAGCTCGCCACCCTGACCTTCCCGGGGCTGGGTCCCCCGACCGGCCTGGAGCCGTGGGCGCTGTTCGGCGAGAGTGCCGCGACGTCGGCGTTCGCGGTGCACGCGGTCACCGAGGACGAGCGGAGCGAGGGCGCCGGGCTGTACACGGCCCTGCTGGCCAAAGGGGAGCGGGTGCTCGAACCGGACCGCTGGCGGATGGACTACCCCGTGGCGGGGCTGGTGCTGCACGGGCTCGGCGCCTGGGGGCTGCTGCGCGATGCGATGCCCGCCGTGGCGGCCGTGCGGCTGCTCGTGCTCGCCGAGCGGTTCGGCTACCCGCGCTACACCCCGACCATGAGCCCGGCTCGCACCGAGGCGCGGGCCGAGCAGCAGGCCCCCGGGCTGGCGGCGCGCCTGAGGTCGGAGTACGCCGACCGCACGGCCCCGGCCCTGCTGCCCGAGGCCCGCGCGGCGCTCGCGCAGGCGACCGCCTGACCGTCACATCTTGCGGGAGTACGACCGCACGGCCAGCGGCATGAAGACCGCGACGACCGCGGCGCAGCCACCCAGCGCCCAGGCGACCTCGGTGGTGACCCCACCGCCGGCCATCATCGTGCGCACCGCGGTGACGACGTGGCTCACCGGGTTGAGCCGCACGAAGGTCTGCAGCCAGCTCGGCAGGGTGTCGGCCGGCACGAAGGCGTTGGAGAGGAAGGTCAGCGGGAACATCACCATCATGGAGATGCCCTGCACCGCCTGGGCGCTGCGGGCCACGGTGCCGAACCAGGTGAAGATCCAGGCGAGCGACCAGCCCGCGATGACGGTCATCAGCCAGCCGCCGAGCACGCCGGCCACACCACCGCCGGGGCGGTAGCCCATCAGGATGCCGGTGAGGATCGTGAGCGACGCGGCGGTGCCGTAGCGCAGCAGGTCGGCGATGGCCGGGCCGACCAGGGGTGCGATGCGCGCGATCGGCAGGGACTTGAAGCGGTCGAAGACGCCCTTGTCCATGTCCTCGCGCAGCTGGATGCCGGTGGCCATGCAGGCGGTCAGCGCCGTCTGGGCCAGGATGCCGGGGATCAGGATCGGCAGGTAGTCGGCGACGCTGCCCGAGATCGCCCCACCGAAGATGTAGGCGAACATGGCAGTGAAGAGCAGCGGCTGGATCGTCACGTCGAACCACTGCTCGGGGTTGCGGCGCATCTTCTTGGTGGCGCGCCAGGCCATGGTGATGCTCTGCGACCAGGTCTCGCGCAGGCTGGGGCGGGCGGGCAGGTCGCGGACGCCGTCGGGCGTGACCGCCGTGACGGTGGCGTCGGGTGCGGGGCTCAGGGTGGTGCTCATCGGGCTGGCTCCTTCTCGGGCTCGGTCTCGGAGTCCTCGGCGGCGTGCCCGGTCAGGGCCATGAACACCTCGTCGAGGGTGGGCTTCTGCACGGTCGCCGAGCTGATCAGCAGGCCGTGCTCGCGCAGGCCGATCAGCACGTCGGCGGCGCGGTTGGCGTCGGTGAGGGCGACGTTGATGCCACCCGCCTCCGGCGTGAGCACCGGCTCCTCAGCGAGCACCCGGCGCACGACGCGCGCCGCGTCACCGGTGTGGTCGGGGTCGAGCATGCGCAGCTGCAGCGTCGAGCTGCCGACCTGGCTCTTGAGCTCGTCGGGCGTGCCCTGCGCCACCTTGCGGCCGCGGTCGATCACGGCGACCCGGTCGGCGAGCTGGTCGGCCTCGTCGAGGTACTGCGTCGTGAGCAGCACGGTGCAGCCCTCGGCGACCAGCTCACGGATGGTGTCCCACATCTGCCCGCGAGTGCGCGGGTCGAGCCCGGTGGTGGGCTCGTCGAGGAAGATCAGCGGGGGCCGGCTGATCAGGCTGGCGGCGAGGTCGAGGCGGCGGCGCATGCCGCCGGAGTACTTCGCGATCGCCTTGTCGCCGGCGTCGTCGAGCCCGAACCGGCCGAGCAGGTCCTCGGCGGTCGTGCGGGCCTGCTTCGACGACAGCCCGAGCAGGCGGCCGAACAGCCAGAGGTTCTCCCGCCCGGTGAGGTTCTCGTCGACCGAGGCGTACTGCCCGGTCACGCCGAGCAGCTGCCGGATGACGTGGGGGTGGCGGCGCACGTCGACGCCGAACAGCTGCGCGTCGCCGCCGTCCATCGGGAGCAGGGTGGCGAGCATCTGCAGCATGGTGGTCTTGCCGGCGCCGTTGGGGCCGAGCACGCCGAACACCTCCCCGCGGTGCACGTCGAGGTCGATGCCGTCGACGGCGCGCACGGCGCCGAAGGTCTTGACGAGCCCCCGGGCGTGCACCGCCGCATCGGAGGTCAGGGACGAGGTCGTGGTGGTCATGGCTCCACGGTGCGGGTCCGCGGTTTCAGGCCGCCTTCACCGCGGTTTCACCCGCACGGGCCGCGGTTTCACCCCGGTCCTAGGATCGGGTCATGGGTGACTTCATCGGCGCGGTCGACCAGGGCACCACGAGCACGCGGTTCATCGTCTTCGACCACGACGGGCGGCCCGTGGCCAAGCACCAGCTGGAGCACGAGCAGCTGCTCCCACGAGCGGGCTGGGTCGAGCACAACCCGATCGAGATCTGGGACCGCACCCAGACCGTCATCGGGAGCGCGCTCGCGCAGGCCGGCATCGCCAGCTCCGACCTCGACGCCATCGGGGTCACCAACCAGCGCGAGACCGCCATCGTCTGGGACCGCCGCACCGGGCGGCCGCTCCACAACGCGATCGTCTGGCAGGACACCCGCACCGACTCCATCGCCAAGGCGCTGGATGCCGACGGGCGCGGCGACGTCATCCGGCACAAGGCGGGGCTGCCGCCGGCCACCTACTTCTCGGCCGGCAAGGTGCAGTGGATGCTCGAGCACGTCGACGGGCTGCGCGAGGCAGCCGAGCGCGGCGACGCCCTCTTCGGCACGCCCGACACGTGGGTGGTCTGGAACCTCACCGGCGGTCCTGACGGCGGCGTGCACACCACCGACGTCACCAACGCCAGCCGCACCATGCTGATGGACCTCACCACCCTCGACTGGGACGACGAGCTGCTCGGCTTCTTCGGCATCCCTCGGGCGATGCTGCCGAGCATCAGCTCGAGCAGCGACGCCACCGCGTTCGGCACCACCACCGCCCCGCGCGGGGGCGCGCCCGTGCCGATCGCCGGCGTGCTGGGCGACCAGCAGGCGGCCACGGTGGGGCAGGTGTGCTTCGAGGTGGGCGAGGCCAAGAACACCTACGGCACCGGCAACTTCCTCCTGCTCAACACCGGCGAGGAGCTCGTCCGCTCCAGCAACGGCCTGCTGACGACCGTGGCCTACCGCTTCGGTGACGCCAAGCCGGTCTACGCCCTCGAGGGGTCGATCGCCGTCACCGGCAGCGCGGTGCAGTGGCTGCGCGACCAGCTCGGCATCATCTCCGGCGCCTCGGAGGTCGAGACGCTCGCGGCATCCGTCGACGACACCGGCGGCGTCTACTTCGTGCCCGCCTTCAGCGGCCTCTTCGCCCCCTACTGGCGCAGTGACGCCCGTGGGGCCGTCGTCGGCCTCTCCCGGTTCAACACCAACGCCCACCTCGCCCGGGCCACGCTCGAGGCGATCTGCTACCAGTCCCGCGACGTGGTCGACGCCATGGCGGCCGACTCGGGCGTCTCGCTCACCTGCCTCAAGGTCGACGGCGGCATCACCGCCAACCGGCTGTGCATGCAGCTGCAGGCCGACGTGCTCGGGGTGCCGGTGAGCAAGCCGGTCGTGCCCGAGACCACCGCGCTGGGAGCGGCCTACGCCGCGGGGCTCGCCACCGGCTTCTGGTCCGGCACCGACGAGCTGCGCACCAACTGGGCCGAGGACGAGCGGTGGGAGCCGCAGTGGAACGACGCCCAGCGCCGCGACGGGTATGCCGGGTGGCAGAAGGCGGTGCAGCGCACCCTCGGCTGGGTCGACGTCGAGTAGGACTGGGTAACGTCAGAACGTGCCTCAGGTCAGCGGCACGCCGAGCGCGTCGAACACGATGCGGGACAACCGGTTCACGGTGGTCCGGACGTGTGCATCGGCAGGCAGCACCGTGCCCACCACACCCAGCCCGGCCCGGCCACCCAGCACCACACCACGACGGTCCACGACGCTCCCGGCCAAGCGCGAGGACCTAGGCCAGGCCGCGCGCCATCGCCCGGTGGCAGATGTCGGCCACCTCCGAGATGGTGCGCCGTCCGTACCGGAACCCGCCGGGGCTGTTCGAGAGGATCGCGAGCTGGTACTCGCGGTCGTCGGCGGACACCCAGCCGGCCGAGTTCAGCCGGTAGCCGTCCGGCAGCGGCCCCCAGCCGTTCTTGGCGGCGACGTGCACGGTGCTCGACTCCGGCGCGAAGACCCCCCAGCGCTGCTCGGGGACCACGTCGGCCATCAGGAAGCGGGCGGTGGCGCGCCGCGAGCCGTCGAGCACGGCATCCGAGGAGAGCACGGCGCCCACCATGAGGTTCAGGTCACCGGGAGTGGTGCGCCACAGCCCCCACCACCCGTCGTCCATGTGGGTGCGCTCCATGCCGACGAGGTCGCCGACCCGGCGCACCTCGTCGCGCCCGACCTCGGCGAGCAGCGACTCCGTGGCCGCGTTGTCGCTGCGGGTGATCATCCGTTCGGCGAGGCGGCGCTGCCGGCTGCTCAGCTGCTTGTCGTCCTGCTGCAGCTGGTGCAGCAGGGTGGTCAGCACGAGCACCTTGATGGTGCTGTAGCAGTAGCCCTCGTCGGCATCGAGGCGGAAGGACTGGCCCCGGCGCAGGTCGACGAGCTCCAGGCCCACCTCCCCTCGGCGGCCGTCGAGGTAGTCCTCCAGCCGGGCGGCCAGCCGCGGCGCGTCCACCCGCGTCACCGCCGGCGAGCCGGGGCTCGCGCTCGGAGCCGGCGAGGCCGACGGCAGCGCCGACGCGGATGCCGTGGCAGTGGCCGTGGCCGAGGAGGGCGCCCGGGATGCCGGCGACGACGGTCCCGCTGACCCCTCGCCCGCGCAGGCGGCGAGCACGGCACAACCGGCTGCCGCGCCACCACCGACGAGCAGCCGGCGGCGGTCGAAGGCCTGCGGCATCACGGGCACAGCGTACGGAGACAGCGGCCAGAGCCCCAATCCGCCGCGCTCAGGGCAGTAGCCGGATCGGGGGACCGTGATGGTCGCAGCTCGCGACCAGGTCGTCGTCGACCGTGAGCAACGGCATCCCGGGGTCGTCGCCACTGGCCGCTGCCGCCCAGTCGTGCTCCATCGCGACGTGCACGACCTGGATGCGGGCGCGCGCCTCGTCGACCGCCGCCGTCATGGCGGCGGTCTCCTCGGCCGGCCAGTAGAGCCGCGTCACCGAGTGCCAGACGACCGTGAGCACGTCGTCGGCGACCGGCTCGGCGCGCCGCTCCGTGCCCCTGGTCGACGCGGGCGCCCGGTCCACCTCCACCGGGTGCTCGCGCGCCACCCGCAGGGCGGCGGCCAGCCGAGCGTGCCGGTCGAGCTGCCAGGGCCACACGAACGAGGTGAGGTAGGCGGCTCCCTGCTCGGTGGCCGCGTCGACCGGCGCGACGTCACAGCCGCGACGCTCGACGACCTCCACAGGTTCTGGCACGAACCCGCCTGCGCCACAGCCGTCGACGACGAGTGGCGACCCCTGTGGCCCTGCCACCCAGTCGTCGCCCACGAAGCGGTAGTGGTCGACGAGCAGCCCCAGCCCGGCCGACGCCCCCGGCTCGAGCAGCCGCACCCGCCGCAGCCCGGTGCGGCGCACGGCCTCGGCGAGCCCGACCAGCAGCGCGGCGGTGCGCGCCGGCTCGTTGGTCTGCGGGGCCTCGCGCAGCGACGCGTGCAGCTCCTCCGCGTGGGCGCCGAGCACGGGTCGCACCATCGCCCAGGCGTCGTGGTGGTCGAAGTCGCCGCCGAGGCAGGGGTAGAAACCCACGAGCTGCGGGGCGTCGCCGCGCAGGACGATGCGGAAGAGTCCGGCCAGCATCCGCAGCTGCGGGAACTGCCGGGCCGGCGCGTCCTCCCATCCGCAGAAGATCTCGCGGGTGACGCCGCCGACCTCCCAGTCGTCGGCCATCTCCGCGAGCAGCGCCCCGTAGAGGTGGTCGGTGTGGCCGAAGTGGTTGCGGAACCGGTCGGCCAACGTGTCGCCGTCGAACGCTCCCATGCGCTTCTCCTCGGTCAGGCCACGGCCGGTCCGGCGTGAGCCCGTCGGTTCTCGTGGTCGGGCCGAGCCCGGCCGGCTAGCGGCGTGGTGGTGGTGTCGGCCGTGGGGTCGGCGGGCGCCCGCGCCCCGGCTTGGTGCGGGTCGGTTCGGGCGAGGCCCCGTGCGCCCTGGCGGATGACGCGCTGGTGGGCCGGGTGGTCCGCGCGGTTGCCGTGGTCCGCGTGGTCGCCGTGGCCGTTGTGGTCCCGGTGGTCGGCGTGGTCCCAGTGGTCCGCGTGGTCGACACCGCCCGGTGGCCCTGGGTCGTCGTCGTGGGGGCAGGAGTGCTGCGAGGGGCGGTCGGCGCGACCGGCTCCGCCACGACCCGCACGACCGGTTCCGCCGTGCGCGTCGACCGCGGAGTGGGGGCGCTCCCGATGCTGACGGGTGCTCCGGTCGGCACCACGGAGGCCGGGCTCGGGGTATGGGGCGCGGGGAGGACCGGACCACCACCGAGCGCCCAGGCCAGCCCGCCCGACCCGACGAGGGCGGCCGCCCCCAGGACCACGAGGGGACCATGGCGGCGCGGAGCGCTGTGCCGACCCATCGTCGAAGTCTTGCACGGAAGGGGCCGTCCGCTCCTCGTGGCAGCATGGTGCGGGTGAGCGAGCAGCAGAAGCAGGCAGACAACCGCGCCCGGGCCACCACCGACGAGTTCCGCGCCTTCGTGCGCGACGGGTGGGCCCCCCGGCGCAGCGAGGTCACCGGCCCCTCCCCCGCCTCCGGCCCCGCAGCCGACCGCCGCGCCGTGCTCAGCGCCGCCTACCCGGGCCAGCGGCTGGTCGTGCCCGCCGGCGGCCTCAAGGTGCGCAGCAACGACACCGACTACGTCTTCCGCCCGCACACCGCATTCGCCTGGCTGACCGGCCTCGGCGCCGACCGCGAGCCCGATGCCGTGCTGGTTCTCGAGCCGGTGTCCGGCGACGACGGCACGGCATCCGGTCACGAGGCGGTGCTCTACTTCCGTCCGCTCGCCGACCGCGACAGCGACGAGTTCTTCGCCGACGCCCGCTACGGCGAGTTCTGGGTCGGCGCCCGGCCCACGCTCGCCGACGTCGAGCTCGAGCTGGGCCTCGTCGCCCGGCACATCGACGAGCTCGACGCGGCGGTGGCCAAGGATGCCGGTGAGGTCACCGTGCGCCTCGTGCGCGACGCCGACGCCGAGCTCACGGCCCGCCTCGACGCCGCCCGGGTCGAGAACGGCGCGGCCGAGGAGACGCTCCAGGAGGCCGACGACGTGCTGGCCCACGACATCTCGCACCTGCGGATGCGCAAGGACGAGCACGAGGTGGAGCAGATGCGCGCCGCCGTGGCGGCCACGCACCACGGCTTCGAGGCGATGATCGCCGAGCTGCGGGCGGCCGTCGAACAGGGTCGCGGCGAGCGCTGGCTCGAGGGGACCTTCGCCCGGCACGCCCGGCACCGCGGCAACGGCGTCGGCTACGACTCGATCTGCGCCGCGGGCGACCACGCCAACACGCTGCACTGGATCAAGAACACCGGCGAGGTGCGCGAGGGCGACCTCGTGCTCATCGACGCCGGTGTCGAGGTCGACTCGCTCTACACCGCCGACATCACCCGCACCCTTCCGGTCTCGGGCACCTTCACCGAGGCCCAGCGCGAGGTCTACGACGCGGTCCACGCGGCGCAGGAGGCCGGCATCGCGGCGGTGAAGCCCGGCGCCAAGTTCTCCGACGTGCACGCGGCCGCCATCCGGGTCATCGCCGAGCACCTGCACGCCTGGGGCCTGCTGCCCGAGGGGGTGTCGGTCGACGACACGCTCGACAAGGACCACGGGCAGTACCACCGCCGCTGGATGGTGCACGGCACCTCGCACCACCTCGGCCTCGACGTGCACGACTGCGCGCTCGCCACCCGCGAGGAGTACATGGATGCCGTGCTCGAGCCGGGCATGGTGCTCACCGTCGAGCCGGGCCTGTACTTCAAGGCCGACGACCTGCTCGCGCCGGAGCGCTTCCGCGGGATCGGCGTGCGCATCGAGGACGACGTGGTGGTCACCGCCGAGGGCTGCGAGAACCTGTCGGCCGCGATGCCCCGCGCCTCGGCCGACGTCGAGGCGTGGATCGCCGAGGTCCAGGGCCGCTGAGGCCCGGGCTCACCTCACCACGGCGGCGGCTGGCGGCGGTCGAACACCACCTCGAGGGCGAGCGCGTGCTCGACCCCGGCGGCCTCGCCGCCGCGTCCCAGGATCATCGAGAGCAGCGCCCTCGGTGTCGGGAACTCGTCGGGTAGCGCGTCGTTGTACGCCTCGTGCGCCTCGAGCGAGTGCACCGAGGCCTCGAAGTGCTCACCCGAGACGTCGACGAAGTGGGTGGGCCGCGGGGAGCCGGCGACGGCGTAGACCGTGACGCCGTTCCACGTCTCGAGCCCGGAGTCGAGCAGGTCGCGGTGCAGCCACCGGTTGCCGGCGTCGGCGACGGCGTCGAGGGTGGCCAGGCCCACCGCGCGGTGGTCGGCCTGGTTGATCATGCCGGGTCCGAACAGCACCTCCCAGTTCGAGCCGATCACCAGGTCGGGCCGGTGGCGGCGCACGGCCGCGGCGATCTCGCGGCGCAGCGGCACGCCGTACTCGATGGCGCCGTCGGGCCACCCCGCGAACTCCACGATCTCCACCCCGACCCGCCGGGCGCTCTCGCGCTCCTCCTCCTCGCGCACCTGCGCGGCCCGGTCCGGGTCCATGGTGTCGATGCCGGCCTCGCCGCGGGTCAGCAGGAAGTAGCCCACCTGGGAGCCCTCGCCGACCCACCGGTTGACGGCGGCGGCGGTGCCGTACTCGATGTCGTCGGGGTGCGCCACGACGCACAGCACCGACGAGAACGGGCCGTCGAGCGGCTGGAGGGCGAGGCGGGCGGGCGGCTCGGTCATGGGCGACAACCTAGACCCGCCTCAGGTGGAGCGACACCCCGACGGCGCAGCGGTGGGCGCTCCGGTCATCGGGGCACGCGCCGGGCCAGCGCCGCGCGGTCGAGCACCTCGATGGAGCCACGGTGCAGGGCCAGGATGCCGTCTGCCTCCAACCGGCGCAGCACCCGGTTGGTCGTCGGGCGGGAGGCACCCGCGAGGTCGCCGACCGCGTCCTGGGTGAGGGGGACGACGACGCTGCCGCCGGCATCCGCCATGCCGTAGCGGCCGCAGACCTCGAGCAGCCGTCGGATGATGCGCTCGTCCGCCGGCACGTGGAGCGCCTCGAGCAGGTGGTCGGACAGCCGCTTCACCTGCAGGGCGAGCAGCTGGACGAGGTGCCGCTCCAGCGCCGGGTGCGAGGACCGGAGGCGTTCGAGCTCACCGAACCCGAGGGTCAGGGTGACGGCCGGCTCGAGGGCCACCACGGTGGACGAGCGCCGTGGCTCCGCCCCGAGCATCGCGACCTCCCCGAACGTGTCGCCGGGACCCAGGATCGCGAAGGTCACCGTGTCGCCGCGCGAGGTGCTCCGGCGCACCGCCAGACGCCCCTCGGCGACGAGGTGCACGGTGTCGGCCGGGTCCGCCTCGTGGAAGACCACCTCGCCTCGCGCGAACCGCCGGCGGTGCGCCGAGGCGAGCACCACCCTCCGGTCGGGGTCCGACAGGCCGGCGAGCAGGGCCCACTCCATCCCGACAGTGCAGCACGCCGGTGCCGCCTGTGTCACCAGCGGCACACAACCGGGGGCTCAGCGGAAACAGACCCGGTGCGCCGGGACGACGACGGTGGGCAGTGGGCGGAGAACCCTCCGCCACCCGCACAGAGGGGAGACGGACATGCGAAGGCATCGGACCCACCGGGACACGGCGCACCACCACCCGAGCGTGCACCGCGTGCAGGGCTGCTGGGTCTGGGAGTGCGGTTGTGGCGGCGCGTCGCGTCGCACCGCCCGCGAGCCGCGCAGCTGGCGGCAGGCCGTCATCGAGGCCCTGCTGCACGCCGACGCGCTGGCCCCGTGACGTGCTCAGGCAGGCAGTGACGGAGGGGTCGCCGCCTGCCGGGCCTCGTCGAGCAGGGCCGCCTCGGCCGCGTCGTAGAGCTCCTGGGCGGCGGCCGGGGTGGAGCCGATGGCCGTCATCCCGACCCGTCCGAAGGTGGTGATGGCGCTGAGCATGTGGAAGACGACACCGGTCTGCCGGGCCTGGTCGAAGCTCAGCCCGGTGCGCGCCAGGAGGTCGAAGAGGTCCTCGACGCGCAGCCCCCGCAGGCTGGGGTCGTCGAGGTGGTCGGTGGCCACGAGGTGGCGCTCCTCCCCGCCAGGGGTGATGAAGCGGCCGGCCTCGGGGTCGTAGCGTCCGTCGGTGAGGAACTGCAGGGTCAGGAACGGGTGGGTCGTGCCGCCCTTGCGCAGGTTGACCTCGATGGCGTCGGCCTCCCACTGCTGCCCCCGCCGCACCGTGACGAAGTCGACGGCGAACCGGCCGAGCACGCCCTCCGCCGCCAGCACCTCCCCGATCCGCTGCGCGTCCCGGGTGATCAGGCCGGCGTACCCGGGGTCGGCGGGGAACCGGCAGCCCAGGTAGGACTGTCCGCTCGGGCCGCCGAGCACCTGGTCGTGCGTCGAGAGCACCTGCACCTCGCCGAGCGGCGTCACCCGCATCTGCACGCTGGGGCTGCGCAGCTCGTCCCCGACGACCCGCTCCTCGACGATCCCCCCGCGCTCCTCGAGCTTCGCGAGGTAGTCGGCGACCCCGATCCGGGTGTCCTCGAGCTCCAGGGCCTGCACCCGCTCGGCCACCGCACGACGCTCGTCCGGGTCGCCGGGGGCCGGCAGCTCCGCCAGGTGCACGACGGCGTTGCCGGCTCCGGCCACTCCCTCGTTGAGCTTGACCATCGCGGCGCGCATGGTGGGGCGGTCGGCGCGCAGCGCGACCACCGCCTCCTCGAGGTCCTCGCGGGTGTGCAGGTCCTCGGCGCCCAGCGGGAACCGCACCCCGGCACGCGCGAAGAGCCGTCGGCATCCTGACTTGGTGCCGAGCGGGAAGAGCCGGGGGTCGGCGCCGTACATGGGGATGCCGAGCAGCAGGGCGAGGTCGCGCTCCAGGGTCGTGGTGTTGTACGGCACCAGGTGCGACCGCGAGCGGTCGGGGACCAGGTCGCGAAGACGCGCGATGAGCCTGGGCCGGGCCAGGATCTTCTCGATGAGCGGCTCGGGGCCGCTGTCGTCGACCGAGACCAGGGTGAGCCGTGAGCGTGCGTGCCCGGGGATGACGCCGGGCAGGAGGGACAGGTAGTAGTCGATGATCTGCGGGTTGATCGGCTGCGAGGTGACGTAGACCATCCGCAGCCGTGGTTGGCGCAGCAGCAGCAGGAAGAACAGGAAGCGCTCCTCCAGCGCCTGGCTCATCCCGCCGGGGCTCTTGACGACCCGGTCCAGGGTCATGGACGGCACGACGACCACCGACTCGCGAGGGTCGTCGGCCCGCATCGCGCGCCACACCTCCGGCATCCGCACCTGGAGTCGGTCGAACACCGCGTTGCGGCCGTCCTCGTCGAGCTCGGCGAGCGTGGGTCCCTCTACTGCGACGTCGACCATGACGCCACCTCCGATCTAGTGCAGTGCGATGACCTCGTGGGCCACCACCGGTCGGCTGAAGCCCTTGAGGTCCAGGGGGCCCACCTCGTGGCAGTCGGCGGCACCGAGGATGCCGTGGCGCACCCGCTGCGACACGAGGATCTGCCCCGGCCCGGCGCTGGCGCACAGCCGGGCGGCGAGGTTGGTGACCGTGCCGATGGCGGCGTAGTCGTAGCGGCCGGGAAAGCCGACCCGGCCGAGGGTGGCGTAGCCCTGGGCGACGCCGACGCCGAAGCCCAGGTCGTACCCCTTGCGGCGCCAGCCCTGGGCGAGCGCGTCGACCCGCTCCCGCATGTCGACGGCCATCCGCACGGCGCGGTCGGGGGCATCGGGACACGGGACGGGGTCGTTGAAGAAGACGAGCAGCCCGTCGCCGGCGAAGTGCTCGAGCGTCCCCTCGTAGGCGAACACCAGCTCACCGAGGGCCAGGTGGTACTCCGACAGCACCTCCATGGTCTCCTCCGGCTCGCCGCTCTCGGCGAAGTGCGTGAAACCCCGCAGGTCGGTGAAGACCGACACGATCTCGCGGCGGTGGCTGCGCAGGAAGGACTCGTCGCCGGTGTCGACGACCAGCTGGGCGATCTGCGGGGAGAGGAAGCGGCGCAGCCGGCCGAGCCGCTCGAGCTCGGCCACCTGCTCGGCCACCCGCTCCTCGAGCCGTTGGTTCCACTCCGCGAGCGCGGACGCCTGCGCGGTGATCGTGTCGTGGTAGCGCTTGACGCGCACCAGCGAGCGCACCCGCGCCAGCAGCTCGGCCTGGTCGAACGGCTTGGTGATGAAGTCGTCGGCGCCGGCCTCGATCCCCTTGACCTTCTGGGCGTCACCGCTGGCCGTCACCATGATGACGGGGACGTACCGGGTGGCCGGCTGCTCGCGGATCCGGCGACAGGTCTCGTAGCCGTCCATCCCGGGCATCATCACGTCGAGCAACACCACGTCGGGAAGCTGTGCGCCCAGCATCTCGAGCGCCTCCTCGCCGGACGAGGCCTGGAGCACGATGAACCCTCGCGGCGTCAGCACGGCGTCGAGCAGCCGGAGGTTCTGCGGCAGGTCGTCGACCACCAGCACGGTGGCGTCGTCGAGCGTCACCGTGCATCCCCATCGGCGCGGAGGTGCTCCCGCACCTGCGCCGGGAAGTCCCGCACGCTGATCGGCTTCATCAGGTAGCCGTCGAAGCCCGACGCCATCGCGCGCTCGCGGTCGGCCTGCATCGCGAAGGCGCTGACCGCCACCACGGGGATGCCGGCCGTCATCGGGTCGCCTCGGAGCCGGCCGAGCGCGGCGTGGCCGTCGATGCCGGGCAGCTGGAGGTCCATCAGGATGACGTCGGGAAGCGTCGTGCGGGCCGCCGGAAGCGCCTCCTCCCCCGTCGTCACCGTGGTGACGGCGAAGCCGGCGTGCTCGAGCACGTCGCGGGCGAGCTTGAGGTTGCGCGGGTTGTCCTCGACGAGGAGGACCGACGGGCCGCTCACGAGGTGTCCCCGGTGGCGCCTTCGGCCGCGACCTGGGTCAGGCGGCTGGCGAGCCAGCTGAGGTCGAGCTCGCCCTTGCTCGCGACGAACTCGATGCGCCCCTGCAGCCGGTCGCGGTCGGCCGCGGTCAGGCTCTTCGCCGTGAGCACGACCACCGGGGTGGCGGCGGTGCGTCGGTCGGCGCGCAGCGCGTCGACCACCTCGAAACCGTCGACGTCGGGCATCAGGAGGTCGAGCAGCACCACCGAGGGGTTCACCTCACGGATGACCGCCAGCGCCTCGGCACCACCGCTGCACGTGGTGACCGTCCAGCCGCGGGGTTCGAGGGTGGCCCGCACGAGCTCGAGTGCGCCGGGGTCGTCGTCGATGACGACGGCGTGGCGCCGGTCACTCGTGCGGTCGACCCGCTCTGCGAGGGCGCGCCAGACCGCACCGAGCAGCCCCTCCTTCGACACCGGCTTGACGAGGTAGTCCGAGGCCCCGAGGGCGAAGCCGCGGCCGCGCTCGGGCAGCACCGACACCACGACCACCGGGATGGCCGCGAGGTCGGGGTCCGCCTTGATCACGCTGAGCACGTCCCAGCCGTCCATCCCGGGAAGGTGGATGTCGAGCACCACGGCCGTCGGCCGCAGCGCCCGCACCGCCGCCAGGCCCTCCTCACCGGTGCGCACGGGCACCGGTCGCAGCCCCGCGGCCGCCAGGTGCACCCCCACGATCTCGGCAGAGCTCGGGTCGTCCTCGATGACCACCACGGTGCGGCGACTGTCGTCGACCGCCGCCTCGAGCCACTCCTCCACGGGCGTGGGTTCGCCCCGCTGCGGCAGGGCCAGGCCGAAGGTGCTGCCGACCCCGAGCTCGCTGTCGAGCCACATCCGGCCGCCGTGCAGCTCGACGATCCGTCGGGTGAGGGTCAGGCCCAGCCCGGTGCCCTCCGAGCTGGACGCCGACCGGGTGCCCTGCTGGAAGGAGTCGAAGATCCTCGACCGGTCGGACTCCGCGATGCCGATGCCGGTGTCCGTCACGGTGATCAGGACCTCGCTTCCCTCGGCCCAGGCGCGCAGCGTGACGGTGCCGCCGGACGGGGTGAACTTCACCGCGTTACCGACGACGTTGAGCAGCACCTGCTTCAGTCGCAGCTCGTCGGCCGTGATGAGGTCGGGCGCGCCGGTCGCGTCGAAGTTCACCTCGACCCCGTGCTGGGCGGCACGCTCGCGCACCAGGGCCAGCACGCTCGAGATGGCGTCGACCGCGGGGAAGGTGCTGACCTCCAGCTCCATCCGTCCCGCCTCGACCTTGGAGAGGTCGAGCACGTCGTTCAGCAGCGCGAGCAGGTGGCGGCCGGCATCGAGGATGTCCTGCACGTAGTCGGCCTGGCGCTCGTTGAGCTCACCGAACATCCGCTCGAGCAGCACCTCGGAGAAGCCGATCACGGCGTTGAGCGGCGTTCGCAGCTCGTGCGACATGCTCGCGAGGAAGTCGGACTTGTGCTGGCTGGTGGTGGCCAGCTCGCGGCGCTGCAGCTCGAGCTCCTGGTAGAGGCGCGCGTTGGTCAGGGCGATCGCCGACTGGCTGGCGAAGGCGGTGAGCATGTCGCACGTCTCGTCGTCGAACGTGCCGGGCGTGAGCCGGCGCACCACGAGCGCCCCCACGATGCGGTCCGGGCGCACCAGGGGGATCACGACCAGGGAGCGCCAGCCGGCCTCGAAGAGCAGGCTCAGGTGGGCGTCGAGCTCGATGTCGGAGAGGTCGGCCACCTGCACCGGACTGCCGGAGGTCGCTCCACGTCCCACGAACGAATCGTCGACGTGGATGCGCACGGTGGCGAGGCGCTCCCGGACGTCGTCGCTCGTCCCGTAGGTGGCCCGCACGCGGAACAGCAGGCTGTCCTCGTCGTACTCCAGCAACGACCCACCGTCCGCACCGGAGAGCTCCACGGCGTGCTCGATGATCGTGGTCAGCACCTCCTCCGGGTCGAGGGTGGAGCTGACCGCCTGACCGACCTCGGCGAGCGCCTCCATCTCGTCGACCTTGCGGGCCAGCTCGGCCGATCGGGACTGCAGCGCGGAGAGCAGCTCGATGTTGCGCAGGGCGAGCGCAGCCTGCTCGGCGAAGGTGGTCAGCAGGGCTCGGGAATGCTCGTCGAACGGCTCGACGCTGGTGCGCCACACCGTGAGCACCCCGACCACCTCGTCGTCGACGATCATCGGGGCCGCGATGATCGAGCGGTAGCCGCCCAGCTCCTGGAACTCGGGGAGGTTGTAGTCCGGGTCGGCCAGCACGTCGTCGATCTGGTGCGTGCGGCGGTCGAGGGCCACTCTGCCCGTGAGGGTCCGTCGCCCCCGCGGCACCGGGTGGTCGGCCGCGAAGTCGGCGTATGCGGAGGGTAGGTCCGTGGCACTGGCGAGGCGGTACCCCTCGACGTCCGAGAGGTTGATCAGGGCCGCTTGCCCACGGCAGAGCTGGCGGGCGTTGCGCAGGACCGCCTCGAAGACGTCGTCCTGCGACGTGGAGGCGCGCGCCAGGACGGACAGGATCTCGCGGGTCGCCGCCAGCTGCTCCTGGGCGTCGGCCAGCCGGGCAGCGAGCCACACCGGGTCGTCCGCCCGGGCGGCAGCACCAGGGGTGTCGCGGTCGTCGCGTGGCTCTGTCACGGGGCTCCGATCACGCGGGGGACGCGGTCGTCCCCCGCCGGTTACCCCCAGCAGTCTGCCGTCTAGGAGCCCACCCTGTCAGTGTCCAATCTGGGGGCACCCGGTTCCGGCTGCGGAAAGGCGTCCCGGTGGCCGGCGGCCGCCGAGGCCGCAGCGGCTGCTGCGGCTGCTGCGAGGACGGGTGGAGGACTACTGGGGCGGCAGCGGCGGCTGCTGCTGGGCGGCCCGGGACTGCTCGGCCTCCTGCGCCCGGCGGACCTCCTGCTGCGCTGCCCGCATCGGGTCCATCTCGACGAGCATCTCGCGGCCACGCTGGGCGTGCTTGTGCTCGCAGAGCACCTCGTACTTGGCCGCGACGACCTGGCTCACCGAGGTGAAGTCGCGCTCCCCGCGGGTGAACCGGTAGCCCACCGCCGCCCAGACCATGCCGAACAGCGCACCGAACGCGACGGTCGCGACGACGCTGATGATGTTGAACCCGCTGGGGTCGAACAGCGCGAAGATCGTGCCGACGAACAGGCCCAGCCAGGCACCGGACAGGGCGCCGGCACCGATCACCCGGCCGCGGGTGAGCCGGCCGGTGACCCGCTCGAGCTGCTTGAGGTCGGTGCCCACGATGAGCAGGTCCTGCACCGGGAACTCGTGGTCGGAGAGGTAGTCGACCGCCTTCTGGGCCTCGTCGTAGGAGTCGTAGACCCCGAGCGACATGGGGTACTCGAGCGAGAGGGCGGCGCGCAGGCCCGGGCGCATGGGCTGGGTGCTCATGCCTCCATTATCCCCGGCTGCCGGGCGTCCCCGAGCCACCTCGACACCGCGCGAACCCCTAGGGTGCTGGGCCATGGTGACCCCGGCACCGCGACAGGCCGCCCTGGCGGCCGTGGCCGTGGCGGCCCTCGCCGGACTCGGCCTGTCGGTCGCCGGGCCACTGGCCCCGACCGACCCGCCTCCCCGTGCAACGACGGCCACGGCGTCGGGGCTCGGCACCCCGGGGCCCACGTCGGTGGCGCCGTCGGCCTCGGCGACCCCCACCACCGGCCTGCCCAGCGCACCACTGCCCGCGGCCCGGCCCCCGACGGGCCGTCTGGCCGGCGGCGACCGGTACGCCCTGTCGGTGGCCGCGTCGCGCGCCGCCTTCCCCGGGTCGGCGCACGCCCCGGTCGTCTTCCTCGTGTCCGGACGGTCGCAGTCGCTCGGCTATGCCGCCCTGCCGGCGGCGGCCGCGCTGGGCGGCTCGGTGCTGCTGACCCGCCCCGACGGCATCCCGCGGGTGACCGCTGCCGAGCTCGACCGCCTCGACCCGGCGCACATCGTCCTGGTCGGCGACACCACCTCGCTCGGGGCCGGGGTGGCGAGGGCGGCCGCCCGGCACGCGGGGATCGTCACCAGGGTCGACGGCAGCGGCCCGGAGGGCACCTCGCTGGCCGTGACCCGCCGGGCCTTCAGCGTCGCCAGGCGCGCATGGGTCGTCGACCGCGACTCCCCCGAGCACGCCGTGGTGGCGGCGAGCCTGGCGGCCGGGAACCGCTCGCCCCTGCTCGTGGTCGACGGCTCCGCGAGAAGGCTTCCCGCGGCGCATACCCGCCTGCTGCGCGACCTGGGCGTCACGGACGTCACCGTCGTCGGCCCGGTCAGGGCGGTGTCGGCGGGCATCGCCGACGACCTCGAGCAGGTCGTCGGCGCCCACCACGTGCGGCGGGCCTCAGGCGCCGACCGGTACGCGGTCGCCGCGCAGGTCAACGCCCTCGGTCGGCCCGACCTGCCCGCCGGTGTCGCCGGTGTCGCCTACCTCGCCGACGGGCGCGACCCGGTCACGGCGTTCTCCGGTGCGGTGCTGGCGGGCCTGTCGGGGCGAGCCCTGCACTACGCACTCCCCTACTGCGTGCCGGCATCGGTGCGGCCGGCCCTGGTGTCGCGAGACGTGTCGAGGGTCGTATCGGTGGGCGGCGAGAGCTCACTGCGCTCCCTCGCCGCGCGGCTCGAGCCGTGCCGCAGCACCACTGACATGGCCAGCGACTGGGTGCTCGTCAACCGCCGGAACCCATTGTCCCCCAGGACGTTTTCACCAGCCGACCTGGTGGTGGTGCCGATGTCGGATGCCGGGGGCGGGCGCCTCCGCGCGGATGCCGCTGCTGCGCTGGGCCGGATGGCGTCCGCCGTCGCGGACGGTGCCGGCCGGGTGGGCATCGACACGGCCTACCGCTCGTACGCCACCCAGGACGCCCTCTACGACCGGTGGCTCGCACGGCGTGGGCGCACCTGGACCGACACCTGGTACGCCCGCCCCGGCTACAGCGAGCACCAGACCGGGCTGACCGTCGACCTGCTGCCGGTCGGGGCGGCGAGCTGCCGGATCAACGACTGCATCGACGAGACGCCACAGGGCCGCTGGCTGGCCGCGAACGCCTGGCGCCACGGCTTCATCCTGCGCTACGAGAAGGGGTACCGGCCGACCGTCGGCATCGGCTTCGAGCCGTGGCACTTCCGCTACGTCGGCACCGCCCTGGCCAAGGCCTACCACGACGGCGGCTGGCACACCCTCGAGGCGTTCCTCGACGAGCCCCCGGCTCCCTCCTACTGACGACTGGCTCAGCGGGCCGTGTAGTCCTCCAGCAGCCGGCGGCCGATGATCATCTTCTGGATCTCGGCCGTGCCCTCGCCGATGAGCAGCATCGGCGCCTCGCGGTAGAGCCGCTCGATCTCGTACTCCTTGGAGTAGCCGTAGCCGCCGTGGATGCGGAAGCTCTGCTCCACCACGTTCGCGCAGTTCTCCGACGCGAGGTACTTCGCCATCCCCGCCTCGAGGTCGTTGCGCTCCCCGGCGTCCTTCAGCCGTGCCGCCTTGACCATCATCTGGTGGCTGGCCTCGACCATGGTGGCCATGTCGGCCAGGCGGAACAGGATGCCCTGGTGCTCGGCGATCTTCTTGCCGAACGTCTCCCGCTGCTGGCTGTAGGCGATGCCGAGCTCGAACGCCCGCATCGACAGCCCGCAGGCCCGCGCAGCGACGTTCACGCGGCCCACCTCGACGCCGTCCATCATCTGGTAGAAGCCCTTGCCGGGCACGCCGCCGAGCAGCTGGGCGTCGGTGGTGCGGTGCCCCTCCATGATGAGCTCGGTGGTGTCGACGCCCTTGTAGCCCATCTTCTCGATCTTGCCGGGCACGGTGACGCCCTGGGCCGTCTCTCCGAAGCCGGACGTCTTGTCGATGAGGAAGGTCGACATGTTCTTGTAGGGGCTGTCGCTCTCGCCGAGGTCGGTGCGCATCAGCACCGCCACGAGGTTGGACGACCCACCGTTGGTCAGCCACATCTTCTGGCCGGTGAGCACCCACTC
>JBJMHU010000141.1:0-4253 GCA_045807225.1 Ornithinibacter sp.
CGTTCACCGAGGCAGCCGGGTGGGCGCAGGGACCAGCTGCACCCGAAGCACCGGCCGAACCGACCGACACCACCCAGCCGACCGACACCGCCGAGCCTGCTGACACCACAGAGTTGTCCGAGCACCCCCATCAGCGAGAGACCACTGACGATGACTGACACGTTCTACGGATCCGACTTCGGCGCCCTCGAGGCGTTCGACCCCGACGTCGCGGCGGTGCTCGTCTCCGAGCTCGACCGCCTGCGCGGTGGCCTGCAGCTCATCGCGAGCGAGAACTTCTCCAGCCCGGAGGTGCTCACCGCGCTCGGCTCGACCCTGTCCAACAAGTACGCCGAGGGCTACCCCGGGCGCCGCTACTACGGCGGCTGCAGCGAGGTCGACATCGCCGAGACGCTGGCCATCGAGCGGTGCAAGTCGCTGTTCGGGGCCGACCACGCCAACGTGCAGGCCCACTCCGGCGCGAGCGCCAACCAGGCGGTCTACGGCGCCTTCCTCAAGCCCGGCGAGAAGATCCTGGCCATGAGCCTGCCGCACGGCGGCCACCTCACCCACGGCACCAAGGTGTCGTTCAGCGGCAAGTGGTTCGACGCCGTGCACTACGGCGTCGACAAGGACACCGAGGACATCGACTACGACCAGGTCGAGCAGCTCGCCCGCGAGCACCGCCCCAAGGTCATCCTCGCCGGCGGCTCGGCCATCCCGCGGCTCATCGACTTCGAGCGCTTCCGCGCCATCGCCGACGAGGTCGGCGCCATCTTCTGGGTCGACGCCGCCCACTTCATCGGGCTGGTCGCCGGGAAGGCCATCCCCAGCCCGGTGCCGTTCGCCGACGTGGTCTCGTTCACGACGCACAAGGTGCTGCGCGGTCCGCGCTCGGGCGCCATCGTCTGCAAGGAGGAGCACCGGGCCGCCATCGACAAGGCCGTCTTCCCGATGATGCAGGGCGGCCCGCAGATGCACACGATCGCCGCCAAGGCGGTCAACTTCAAGGAGTGCGCGACGCCCGAGTACGCCGCCTACACCCGCCAGGTCGTCGCCAACGCCAAGGCGCTGGCGCAGGCCCTGGGCGAGCGCGGCATCCGGCCGACCACCGGCGGCACCGACACCCACCTGTCGCTGCACGACCTCCAGCCGGTCATGGTCACCGGCGTCGACGCCGAGGCGCGCTGCGACGCGGCCGGCATCACCTTGAACAAGAACGCCATCCCGTTCGACCCGAACAAGCCCAACGTCGCGTCCGGCATCCGGGTCGGCACGCCGTGCGTCACCACCCAGGGCATGGGCGAGGACGAGATGCGCGCCATCGGGGCGCTCATCGCACGCGCCGTCGTCGACGGCGACGCCGACCCCGAGCACGCGGTGTCGCGCGAGGTGCGCGGTCAGGTGTCCGAGCTCGTGGGGCGCTTCCCCGCCTACCCGCGACCGGATGACCGCGGCTGAGCCGCGGGCGCCCGTGACCGACGCGAGCCCCGCGCGGGGGCCGGTCGCCCCGCTCCTGCGACGGCTCAACCGCCGTGGGTTCCGGATGGTCATGCTGCTCGACGGGCTGGCCGTCTTCGGGCTGTCGGTCCTCAGCATGGTGGTGCGCAACGGCGCCCCGCCGTGGCCGACGTACCCGCTGAGCGCCTACCTGCTCTCGTTCAGCGTCTCCACCCTGATCTTCGTCGTCGCCTTCTACTTCGGCGGGCTCTACGAGCGCGAGCCGCGGCTCGGCGGCGCGGCCGTTCTCCCCCGGGCCGCCCGGCTCTCGCTGGCAGCGGGCAGCTTCGTGGCGCTGCTGAACCTCGCGCTGGGCGGTCTGCTGCGCCAGCGCGGGTCGGACATCGGCCGGGCGCTGCCCTTCCCCATCCCGAACCTCGTCGCCGTGATCGTGGTCGCGGGCATCGCGGTCGCCATCAACCGGGGCGTCGTGCACGCGCTGCGCACCCGGCGCGAGGGGCTGCCCCAGGTGCTGCTCGCCGGTGACGCCGCCGACCTCGAGCTGGCTCGGGCGCACCTCGTGGCCAACATGGCGCAGCTCGTGGTGGTCGCCGAGGTCGACGACCCGCGGGCGGTCGTCGAGGTGGCCAAGGAGTCGGGCGCCACCGACGTGCTGCTGCTGACCGCCGGCTGGCTCGACGAGTGGTACCCCCGCACCATCGGCAGGCTCGACCGGCTGAACGTGACGACGCTGCTGCGGGTCACCGGGCGCGAGACGCTCTTCGGGCTCGACCGGCTGCGCGAGGTGGGTGGCCTGCCGTTCGTGCTGCTGCTGCCCCAGACGATGCCGACGTCGCAGCGGCACTTCAAGCGCCTGCTCGACCTGTTCCTCCTGCTGGTGACCGCACCGGTGTGGGTGCTCCTGCTCGGCGGGGTCGCGCTCTACCAGCTCGCCGTGGCCGGCCGGCCGCTGCTCTTCCGCCAGGTGCGCGTGGGGGCGGGCGGGGAGACCTTCGAGATGGTCAAGTTCCGCACCATGCGCCCCGACGCCGAGTCCGACGGCGTGGCGCGGCTCGCCACCGCCGGCGACCCGCGCGTGATCCCGGCCTGTCGCTGGGTGCGGGCCACCCGGGCCGACGAGCTGCCCCAGATCCTGCACATCCTCACCGGGAAGATGTCGGTGGTCGGCCCGCGGCCCGAGCGCCCCGAGCTGACCAGGGGGTTCGAGAAGGAGATCGCCGGGTACACGCGCCGTCACGAGGTGCCGCCCGGCCTGACCGGGCTGGCCCAGATCCACGGCCGCTACCACACCGACGCGGAGTACAAGCTGGGCTACGACCTGCAGTACCTCGTCAACTGGTCGCCGGTGCTCGACCTCGAGATCGTCGCCCGCACCATCTGGGTGATCGTGACCCGACGCGTCTGACCCGCCGGTGCGACGGCCCGGATACCGTCCGCCGGACACGGGTTGGGCTCGCACCAGCGCTTGTGATAACTTTCACAAGCCGTCCCGGACCCCATCCGTCACGACCCCGAAGAGGCCGATCGCCGATGACCGACCCCACCACGAGCAGCGCGCCGCACGCCGGCGCACCGTTCGGAGCCATGCTCCGCGGAGCGCTGCTTCCGTCGGTGCTGGCGGGTCTGCTCACGGTGGCGGCGCTGGTCGGGGTGCGCGGCGCGGATGCCCTGGCCGGAGCCCTGATCGGGCTCCTCGTCTCCGTGGCGTTCTTCGCCTCGGGCATGTTCCTGCTCAGCCGGCTCGTCCGCAGTGCCAGCCCCACCGCCTTCTTCGCCGTGGCGATGGCCGTGTACCTCGGCCAGGTCATCTTCCTGCTGCTCGTCATCATCGGGTTCAAGAACGCCGACTGGGTCGATGGCGTGGCCCTCGGCCTGGTGGTCCTCGTGGTGACGGTGGTCTGGCAGGTCTTCGCGATGATCGCGTTGCGCAAGGCCCGGATCCCCGTCTACGACGAGCCGGCCGTCGGGCCCGGGGAGACCTCGTGAGCAGCCCCTTTCGCCCCCAGCCCTGCGTCGCCCCGACCCGCGAGGGTCCGGTAGCGTACGTCCCGTTCCCCCGGGTGCCCGTCGAGGTTGCCTGTGAAACTTCGAAGGAGAGGCTGTGAGCCTGAGCGTGGTTCCCGCATCCTGGCTGCAGGTCGGCATCGCTGCCGCCGACGGCGACGAAGGCTTCCAGGCCCCCGGCACGGCGGACTTCTACTGGCCGGTGATCGGCGGCGACAGCAACTGGGCGATCACCCGCCCGATGGTCGTCATGGCCATCTCCGTGGTGGTGCTCGCCTGGTTCTTCGTGACGGTGGCCGGAAAGCTGACCGTGGTGCCGAGCAAGCGCCAGTGGATGGCCGAGCAGGCCTACGGCTTCGTGCGCAACTCGATCGCCCGCGACGTCATCGGGGCCAAGGACTTCAAGCCGTTCATCCCGCTGCTGATGACGCTGTTCACGCTGATCCTCTTCAACAACGTGATGGGGGTGATGCCGTTCGTGCAGTTCCCGACGATGAGCCGCATCGCGTTCCCGATCGTGCTGACCCTGGTCGTCTACATCGTCTACCACACGGTCGCGATCCGCCGGAAGCACGGCGTCATCGGCTACCTCAAGTCGCTCGTCCCTCCGGGCCTGCCGTTGTGGCTGCGGCCGATCATGTTCGTCCTCGAGTTCATCACGTACTTCTTCATCCGACCGCTGACCCTGGCTCTGCGACTGTTCGGCAACATGCTCGCCGGACACCTGATGCTGCTGGTGTTCATCCTCGGCGGCGAGTACCTCCTGGTGCACGGCAGCAGCATCTTCATCCAGCTCTCCGGCATCTTCG
>JBJMHU010000142.1:0-14682 GCA_045807225.1 Ornithinibacter sp.
CACTCCACCTTCTTGATGTTCTCCTCGGCGAGCACGGCGGCGGGACCGCCGATCGAGCCGAGGTAGAACCCGCCGTGCTTCTTGCACGCGTCGGTCACCTGCTGGCTGCGATTGCCCTTCGCGATCATGACGAGCGAGGCGCCGTGCGACTGGAGCAGGTCGACGTACGAGTCCATGCGACCGGCCGTCGTCGGGCCGAAGGAGCCGGACGGCTTGCCGGGCGGCGTCTTCGCCGGGCCGGCGTAGTAGACCGGGTGCGCCTTGAGGTACTCGGGGACGCCCTTCCCCTGGTCGATGAGCTCCTTGAACTTGGCGTGCGCGATGTCACGCGCCACGACGAGCGTTCCGGTGAGCAGGAGCGGCGTGGAGACCGGGTGCTTCGACAGCTCGGCCAGGATCTCGCCCATCGGCCGGTTGAGGTCGATGGCGACGACAGCCCCCTTGCCGGTGGATGCCGCGCCCACGGCATCCACCGTCCCGTCACCCAGGCCGGCGTGGGTCTGGTCCGGGAGGAACCGGGCCGGGTCGGTCTCGAGCTGCTCGAGGAACACGCCCTCGGGCGTGATCTTGCCGAGCACCTGGCGGTCGGCCGAGCACGACACCGCGATGGCGACCGGCAGCGAGGCGCCGTGGCGGGGCAGGCGCACGACCCGCACGTCGTGGCAGAAGTACTTTCCGCCGAACTGCGCCCCGATGCCGAACTGCCGGGTGAGCTCGAGCACCTTCTCCTCGAGCTCGGTGTCGCGGAAGCCGTGGCCGGTCGCCGGGTCGCCCGCCTTCGGCAGCTGGTCGAGGTACTTCGCGCTCGCGTACTTGGCTGTCTTGAGGGCGAACTCGGCACTCGTGCCGCCGATGACGATGGCGAGGTGGTAGGGCGGGCAGGCCGCGGTGCCGAGCCCGCGCAGCTTCTCGTCGAGGAAGCGCATCATGGCGTCGGGGTTGAGGATCGCCTTGGTCTCCTGGAACAGGTAGGACTTGTTCGCGCTGCCGCCACCCTTGGCCATGAAGAGGAACTTGTAGGTGGTCTCGTGCCCGGCAGCGGTGTCGGCGTAGATCTCGACCTGCGCGGGCAGGTTCGAGCCGGTGTTGCGCTCGTCCCACGTCGTCACCGGGGCCATCTGCGAGTAGCGCAGGTTGAGCCGGGTGTAGGCGTCGTAGACGCCGCGGCTGATCGGCTCCTCGTCGCGGCCGCCGGTGAGCACGTGCTGGCCGCGCTTGCCCATGACGATGGCGGTGCCGGTGTCCTGGCACATCGGCAGGATGCCGCCCGCGGCGATGTTCGCGTTCTTGAGCAGGTCGAGCGCCACGAACTTGTCGTTGTTGCTCGCCTCGGGGTCGTCGAGGATGTTGGCGAGCTGCTGCAGGTGGGCCGGTCGCAGGTAGTGGGCGATGTCGTGCATCGCGGTCTCGGTGAGCAGGCGCAGCGCCTCCGGCTCGACCTGGAGGAACTGCCGCCCGCCCGGCCCCTCGGCGACCGACACCCCCTGCGTGGTCAGCAACCGGTAGGGCGTCTCGTCGGCGCCGACGGGCAGCAGGTCCTCGTAGCTGAACTCGGTCATCGGATCTCCTCGCGGGTGGGGGCGTAGGCGCCGGCGCGCAGCACGGTGAGGCCGCTGGTCGACAGGGCGCGGTCGATGGCGGGGCGTACCTCGGCCAGGCCTGCCGCGTGCAGCCGGTCGCGGGCCTGGAGGCTGCCGATCAGGCCGTCGTCGAGCAGCCCCGACACCAGGCCGGCCATGAAGGAGTCGCCCGCCCCGACGGTGTCGACGACCGAGGTGGCCCGGGCCGGCTCGCTGTCCTCGGCACCCGACGCCGCTCGCCAGGTGACGCCGTCGGGGCCGAGCGTCACGACGGTGAGCGCGGCGCCCAGGCCGGTCCAGCGGGCCATCACCTGTGACGCCGACTCACCGGGGTAGAGCCACTCGATGTCGTCCTCGGAGCACTTGACCACGTCGGACAGGGCCACGAGCTCCTCGACCCGAGGGCGCACGGCATCCGCGCTGCCCATGATGGTGGGGCGCATGTTCGGGTCGTACGACACGGTGCCGCCGGTGCGGGCCCGGTGCACCGCGGCGGTGACCTCGGTGTCGCCGGGGGTGAGGGTGGTGCCGATCGAGCCGATGTGCAGGTGCGCGGTGCCCTCGGGCAGCTGCACGGGCGGGAGGTCCCAGTGCAGGTCGAACACGTAGCTGGCGGCGCCGGACCCGTCGAGGGTGGCGGCGGCCGTGGAGGTCGGGTGGGCCGGGTTGGTGCTGCCCGGCAGCAGCTTCACCCCACCGGACTCCACGTGCTCGGCGCACCGGGTGCCACGGGCGTCGGTGCCGACGAGGGTCGCGAACCACGTGTCGTGCCCGAGCCGGGCCAGGCCGAGCGCGACGTTGGCCGGCGACCCACCCACGTGCTCCGTGCTCTGGCCGTCGGGGGTGTGCACGATGTCGACGAGCAGCTCGCCGATGACGACGACCGGCCTGCTGCCCCGGCTCACGGCTGCGTCCTGCGGGTGCGGCGGGCGGGCCCTGAGGTGGGGGTCGTGGTGGTCATCTCGTCCTTGTCTGCGATGACGACGGGGCGGCTGCCCAACCTTATCGCCGGGGCGATTGGGCGCACCGGGCGCCCGTCGGCGACGATATGGGGGTGACGACGCCCGCACCCCCGAAGAGCCGCTACTCCATGGGGTCCGCCAAGAACCTCGTGCTGTCGCTGGCCGCCGTCGTCGGCATGGTGCTGGTGCTCATCATGATCGTGCCCCGGGTGAGCTCGGTGAGTGGGCCGCCGGTCGACGTGCACGCCACCGCCGTCGACGTCAAGGCCCGCACCGGCTGGCCGGTCGTCGAGGCCGTCGGCCTGCCCGAGGGCTGGAGCACCACGTCCGCGCGGTTCGTGCGCACCACCGACGGGTTCTCGACGTGGCACGCCGGCTACCAGACGCCGTCGGGCACCTACGTCGCCGTCGAGCAGACGATGGACCCCACGCCGCTCTGGGTCGAGGCGCAGACCAACCGGGCGCCGAAGACCGGCACCCTCGAGGCCGGCGGGCGCACCTGGACCAAGTACGAGCGCGACACCAAGGTGCAGAACAGCCTGGTCGACGACCCGTCGGCACCCGGCGAGCTGACCACCCTCATCACCGGCACGGCCGGGTTCGAGGAGATGGCCGAGTTCGTGGAGCACCTGCAGCCGGTCACCGGCTGACGCCGCCCGGCTGCCGGTCACCGGCGGACCCCGCCCGGCCGCCGGTCCCCGCTGACGCGCTCCGCGGATGCCGGTCACCCGCCGGCGCTGATCCGCGCCTCCGCTGCGTCGAGCCAGGTGGCGCAGTGCGCCGCGAGCGCCTCGCCACGGGCCCACAGGTGCATGCTCTCCTCGAGCCCGGCCTGGCCGTTCTCGAGCCGGGCGACGATGTCGACCAGCTGGTCGCGAGCCTGCTCGTAGGACAGTGCAGGGACGTCGGCGTCGGGGTCGTCGGCGACCTGCCCCGGTGCCTCGCCCGCCTCGAGGGCGGCGGTGTCGGAATCGGTCACGTCGGCCTTCTTCGCCATGCCGCGCAGCCTAGCCCGCAGTGCCGACGAGGTCGTCTGGACTCCGGAACGGGCAGCTCGCTGAACAAGTGTCGGAGACAGCGGTGCCACGACGCCGACATCTCCGTGCCCTGTCGACGCGGCGACCAGTCCGGTGCCCGTCGAGCCCGGCTCAGAGATCGTCGGCGCCGACCGGGCGGGCGGCGAAGTCGCCGCGGGCGACGCGCACCCGCAGCAGCTCGCCGACCTCGAGCTCGGCCGGGTCGCTGACGACCGACCCGTCGACCTGCTGCACGATCGCGTAGCCGCGGTCGAGCGTCGACTGCGGGGACAGCGTGCGCACCTGGGCGCGCAGGTGCTCGGTGTGGTCGCGGGCCCGGTGCAGCTGGCTCTCGACCCGCCGCCGCGCCCGGGCTCGCAAGGCCTCGACGACGTCGCGCTGGCTGCGCACGAAGGCGCCCTTGTCGGTGAGCACCGGCCGGCTGCGCAGCTCGACCAGGCGGCGCCGCTCGTGGTGCAGCCGCCCCGCGAGGGCCCGGCGACCCCGCTCGCGAGCGGCGGTGACCGCGGCGCGCTCGGCGGCGGCATCCGGCACGATCGCCTTGGCGGCGTCGGTGGGGGTGGAGGCGCGGTGGTCGGCGACGAGGTCGAGCAGCGGGGTGTCGACGTCATGGCCGATGGCGCTGACCACGGGCGTGCGAGCCGCCGCGACCGCCCGCACGAGGGTCTCGTTGCTGAACGGCAGGAGGTCCTCGACGCCGCCGCCACCGCGGGCGACGACGATGACGTCGACCTCCGGATGGGCGTCCAGCTCGGCCAGGGCGGCGCACACCTCGGCCACCGCGGTGGCACCCTGCACGGCGACCTGGCGGACCTCGAAGCGGGTGGCCGGCCAGCGGCGCCGCGCGTTCTCGACGACGTCGCGCTCGGCGGCGCTGGCCCGGCCGCAGACCAGGCCCACGCGGCGGGGGAGGAAGGGCAGCGGGCGCTTGCGGTCGCGGTCGAACAGCCCCTCCTGCGCCAGGTGCCGCTTGAGGTACTCCAGCCGCGCCAGCAGCTCACCGACGCCCACCGGCCGGATCTGCCGGGCGTCGAGCATCAGCGAGCCGCGCTGCGACCAGAAGGCCGGCTTGGCCTGCAGCACGACGCGGGCGCCCTCGGTGAGCGGGCCTGGCATCGCATCGAGAGCGTTGACGGAGATGGAGACCGACAGGCTCATGTCGACGTCCGGGTCGCGCAGCGTCAGGTATGCCGTGCGGGCACCGGGTCGCCGGTTGAGCTGCACGACCTGCCCCTCGACCCACAGCGTCGACATCTTCTCGACGTACTCGCCGATCTTCATCGACAGCAGGCGCACCGGCCACGGCCGCTCGGCCGTGGTCTCGGCCGCCCGCTCGGGCAGCGGGCCGCGACCCTCTCGTGCCGGCGTGCTCATGCGCCGAACTCTAGGGCGCGCCACTGCCAGCGGGGCCGACCGACCGCGCCGGTCGGGTACGGGGCGGCACTGTCCGGAGCGTCAGCGGGTCGGGCGCCGGCGGGGGGAGCGGCGTGCGCCCGCCGTCGGCACGGCACCCCTCGAGCAGCAGGCCGACGTGGCACCAGACGCCGCAGGTGGTCGTCAACGTGGTGCTGGCGCTGCTCGCCGCCTTCGTCGCCTGGCAGCGGTTCGGGCCCAGCTCGTTCTGCCGCCCGACCGCTGTCGCCGGATTCGGGCGCCGCGGGGCCGACACCTACCATGGAGGGCATGGCCACCTCCACGAAACGCGTGCTCCTCGCCGCCCCCCGCGGCTACTGCGCGGGCGTCGACCGGGCGGTCGTCACGGTCGAGAAGGCCCTCGAGCTCTACGGCTCCCCGGTCTACGTGCGCAAGGAGATCGTCCACAACAAGCACGTCGTCACGACCCTGCAGAAGCGCGGCGCCATCTTCGTCGACGAGACCGACGAGGTGCCCGAGGGCGCCACGGTGGTGTTCTCGGCCCACGGGGTGGCCCCGGTCGTGCACGAGGAGGCGCGGGCCCTGTCGCTGCGAGCCATCGACGCCACCTGCCCGCTCGTGACCAAGGTGCACCGCGAGGCCGTGCGCTTCGCCGACAGCGACTACGACATCCTGCTCATCGGCCACGAGGGCCACGAGGAGGTCATCGGCACCGCCGGTGAGGCGCCCGACCACATCCAGCTCGTCGACGGGCCCGACCACGTCGACCACGTCACCGTGCGCGACCCCGACAAGGTGGTCTGGCTGTCGCAGACGACGCTCTCGGTCGACGAGACGATGGAGACGGTGCGGCGGCTGCGTGAGCGCTTCCCCTCGCTCCAGGACCCGCCCAGCGACGACATCTGCTACGCCACGCAGAACCGCCAGCTCGCCGTGAAGCAGATGGCCGCCGACTGCGACCTCATGCTCGTCATCGGCTCGCGCAACTCGTCCAACTCCGTGCGGCTGGTCGAGGTGGCACTCGAGCACGGCTCTCGCGCAGGCCATCTGGTCGACTACGCCGACGAGATCGACGAGGCGTGGCTCGATGGGGTCGCGACCGTGGGCGTCACCTCCGGCGCCTCGGTGCCCGAGATCCTGGTGCGGGAGGTGCTCGAGCACCTCGCCGCACGCGGCTACGACGACGTCGAGCCGGTCGTCGCGGCACAGGAGTCGATCATGTTCTCGCTGCCCAACGAGATCCGCCGCGACCTCAAGGCAGCCGGCAAGTCCGACAAGGTGCGGCACGACGCCAGCTTCGCCGACGCGGGTTCGCTGCACTGACGGTCCGGAGGGTCCGGTGAGCGAAGGGGATACCGCGCAGGCGCCGGTCCCGGATGCCGGGCACGGGCCGAACCCGGATGCCGGGCACCCGCCGAACCCGGGTGCCGGCCACCCGCCGGTCGCGCTCGCGTCGGGGGGCGACGCCCTGGCGGTGGCGGGGCGACTGCTGCACGACTTCAACACCGAGTACCACGAGCCCACCCCGGCCGCCGCGGCCCTGGCGGTACGGCTGGCGCAGCTCGTGGCCGACGGCAGCACCGAAGTGCTGCTCGTGGGCGACGCCGACGGCCTGGCCGTGCTGCGCTTCCGGCCCTCATTGTGGAGCCTGGCGGACGAGTGCTACCTGGCCGAGCTCTACGTCGTGCCGGCACGGCGGGGCGACGGGCTGGGCCGCGCCCTGCTGCGGGCCTGCATCGGCCGGGCGCGGCAGCGCGGCTGCGACTTCATCGACCTGTCGACCAGCGAGGACGACGTCGCCGCGCGGCACCTCTACGAGTCGCACGGATTCCGCCGCACCGAGGGCGACGGTGGGCCGCTGGCCTTCCACTACGAACGCGAGCTCTGAGGCGGCCGGGCCCGGGGGGCGCGGCTGACCGCGCGTGGGGTACGGCTGGTGGTGACGGTCCGGCCTGTGTGGGGCTCGGGCGGGCGGCAGGCACGCTCCAGTGGCACCCTGCGCGGCGCCGCCGGCGCCGGCCCCTCACCCCCGCCGGGTGATGACCCTGCGCCCCGCCGGTCGCGACGATCACGGGGAGGCCGCTCGTGCTCCGTGGCTGGGGCGCAGAGCCGGAAATCCAGGAAGAGGTGGTCGCCGGATGAGCGTGCCGGGCTCCGCACCGCAGATACCGCCACCGCCGCAGCACCCCGCCGGGTTGGCGCGGTTCGTGCCGGGGCTGACGGTGTTCCGCAGCTACCAGCGCGGCTGGCTGAGCAAGGACATCGTGGCCGGCCTGGTGCTGTCGGCACTGCTCGTGCCGCAAGGGATGGCCTACGCCGAGCTGGCCGGACTGCCCCCGGTCACCGGCCTCTACACCTCGATCATGTGCTTGCTGGGCTACGCCGTGTTCGGCCCGTCGCGCATCCTCGTGCTCGGGCCCGACTCGTCGCTCGGGCCGATGATCGCCGCGACCATCGCACCGCTGGCGCTCGCTGACGGCGACCCGGCCAAGGCCGTCGCGCTGGCGTCGGTGCTCGCCCTGCTGGTCGGTCTGGTCATGACGGTGGCCGGACTCGGTCACCTCGGCTTCGTCGCCGACCTGCTCTCGAAGCCGACCCAGATCGGCTACATGAACGGCTTGGCGCTGACCATCATCGTCGGGCAGCTGCCCAAGCTCTTCGGGTTCTCGGTCGACGCCGACGGCCTGATCGCCGAGGCGCAGGGGTTCGTCACGGGCCTGGCCGACCAGCTGTTCAACGGCACCGCGGCGCTCATCGGGGTGGTGTCGCTCGTCGGCATCCTGCTGCTCCAGCGCCTGCTGCCCAAGATCCCGGCGGTGCTCGTCGTGGTCGTCGTGGCCGCGCTCACCGTCAACCTGCTCGACCTGCAGGCCGACGGCGTGAAGACCATCGGGGTGCTCCCCCAGGGGTTCCCGCCGTTCACCGTGCCGACCGTGCCGTGGGGCGACCTGCCCGAGCTGTTCCTCGGTGCCGTCGCCATCGCGGTCGTGGCCCTGGCCGACACCATGTCGACGGCCTCGTCGTTCGCGGCCCGGCGGGGTGAGCGGGTGCACGGCGACCAGGAGATGATCGGCATCGGCGCGGCGAACATCTTCGCCGGGCTCTTCCAGGGCTTCCCGGTCAGCACCAGTGGCTCACGCACCGCCGTGTCGGAGCAGGCCGGCTCCCGGTCGCAGGTGACGGGCGTCGTCGGCGCCGCAGTGATCGCCTTCGTGCTGGTGTTCGCCACCGGGGTGATGCAGTACGTGCCGCAGCCGACCCTGGGCGCCATCGTCATCGCGGCGGCGATCTCGCTCGCCGACCTGCCGGCGACGCGACGGCTCTGGCAGCTGAGGCGCACCGAGTTCATGCTGTCGATCGCGGCGTTCCTGGGTGTCGCGCTGCTCGGGGTGCTGCCCGGCATCCTGATCGCGATCACGCTGTCGATCCTCAACGTCTTCCGGCGGGTGTGGTGGCCGCACCAGGCCGAGCTCGGTCGCGTCGAGGGGCTCGCGGGCCTGCACGACACGGGCACCTACCCGCACTCCGAGCTGCTGCCCGGCCTGGTCGTCTACCGGTTCGACGCCCCGCTGATCTTCGCCAACTCGCGCATGTTCGGCGACGCCGTGCGGGCCATGGTCGAGGTGCGCCCCGGCCTGCGCTGGGTGCTGGTGGCGGCCGAGCCGATGACCGACGTCGACACCACGGCGGCCGACATGCTCGTCGAGCTCGACACCTGGCTCAATGCGCGGGACGTCTCGCTGGTCTTCGCCGAGGTCAAGGACCCGGTTCGCGCGAAGATCGACCGCTACGAGCTGGAGCGCACCATCGACCCGGCCCACTTCTTCCCCACCATCGACGAGGCCGTGGCGGCCTACATCGCGCAGACCGGTGAGACCTGGCAGGACGCACCGGTGCCCGACGCAAAGGAGCAGCAGTGACCGCACGACCCGCGCAAGGCGCCGCACCCACTCGCCAGCAGCAGGCGGCCGCCTGGCTGGCCTACCTCGCGCTCGCTGCAGCGGCCCTCTTCCTGGTGGTCGCGCTCATCGACCGGTGGGACGTGCTCCTCGTGGGCCTGGTGACCCTGGCGGTGCTCGTGATGGCGGCCTGGTTCGCGGTGTCGCGCCGCGGGACGGCCCGATTGGTCGCCCTCGGTGTCGCGGTCGCGGCCCTCGTGATCTTCGTCCTGGTCATCATCAGGACCCACAGCGGATGGGTGGTCGCCGTCGGGCTGGTGCTCGTGGCTGCCTCCACGGCTGCAGCGCGCGTCGCCCTGCGACCGTCGGCCGGAGACGAAGCGGTCGTCACCGCGGCACCGCCCGCCCGCCACGCAGTGCTGATCATGAACCCGTGGTCCGGCGGCGGGAAGGTCGAGAAGTTCGAGCTCGAGCGACTGTGCCGCGAGCGCGGCATCGAGCCGATCGTGCTCTACAAGGGCTCTGACCTGCTGGCACTCGCCGAGGATGCCGTGGCGCGCGGCGCGGACGTCATCGGCATGGCCGGTGGTGACGGATCGCAGGCGCTCGTGGCGTCGGTGGCGAGCCGGCACGGCATCCCGATGGTCGTCATCCCAGCCGGAACCCGCAACCACTTCGCGCTCGACCTGGGCATGGACCGTGCCGACGTGGTGGGGGCGCTCGACGCGTACACGGACGGCATCGACCGCAGGATCGACCTCGCGGAGGTCAACGGCCGCACCTTCGTCAACAACGCCTCGATGGGCCTGTACGCGAAGATCGTGCAGTCGCAGGACTACCGCGACGCCAAGATCCGCACGGCTGCGGGGACGCTGCCCGACCTGATCGGGCCGGCCGCCGTGCCGCTCGACCTGCAGTTCGCCCTGCCGTCGGGGGAGCGGATGTCGTCGGCGAACCTGGTGCTCGTGTCGAACAACCCCTACCAGCTCTCCCACCTGCGCGGCGGGTCCACCCGCCCGGCCCTCGACACCGGCCGGCTCGGGGTGGTGTCGGTGCTGGTGCGCGGCGCCGGGGATGCCGAGAAGTTCGCGGCCCTCGAGGCCGCCGGGCGAGTGGGCCGGTTCTCGGGATGGAACGAGTGGGCCGCCACCGAGTTCGAGGTCGACTCGACCGGGCCGGTCGAGGTCGGTGTCGACGGCGAGGCCCTCATCCTGGAGCCGCCCCTGCGCTTCGTGATCCGGGAGGGAGCACTCACCGTGCGCCAGGCCCGGGCCGTGCTCAGCCGGCCGGTGGCGGGACCGGCCGTGCACGTGACCTCGGCGTCGACGCTCGGCGCGCTCTGGGGCACGGCGCTCGGCCGGCCGGTGGTGACCGGATGAGTGCAGCGGGAGCGGGAGAACCGGTGGAGCAGGGCCGGCGGGTGGAACCGGCCGAACCGGTCGCCGAGGTCGCGGAGGTCGCGGAGGTCGCGGAGGTGGAACCTCCCGAGGAGCGGCTGGCCCGTCGGCTCGACGAGCGCGCTGCCGCGGGGCACCCGATGGCGGGCCGCGTCTCGGGGCTGTTGCACCGCCTCGGTGCCCTCGACCGGTCTGCGTACGTGGCGGTCGCGCGGCTGTCGACGCCCGCCCTCGATGAGCCGCTCAGCCGCCTGTCGCACTTCGCCAACCACTCCAAGCCGTGGTTCCTCACGGCCGCCGCACTCGGCCTGCTCGGTGGACCGACCGGCCGCCGCGGCGCTCGGGCCGGGGTCGTGGCGATCGGCGCGGCATCCCTGGTCGTCAACCAGCCGATGAAGCTGGCGGGCAACCGCGACCGGCCCGACCGCGAGGGCCATCGCGTCCCCGAGGCGCGCTGGGTGCCGATGCCGACCTCGACGTCGTTCCCCTCCGGGCACTCAGCGTCGGCGCTGGCGTTCGCCGTCGCGGTGGGCGACGTCGTGCCGGCGCTGCGCTGGCCGCTTCGGGCAGCCGGCGCCACCGTCGCGTTCTCGCGCATCTACACGGGCGTGCACTATCCGGGCGACGTGCTCGTGGGTGCGGCCACCGGGGCCCTGCTCGGCCGGCTCGTCGGACGGGGTTCCGCGCGCCGGCAGGCGCGTCGCTGACCTGGGTGCGAGAGCATGGGTGCCATGACGGCACCGACCCTGGTGGGCGAACGGGTGATGCTGAGGGCCTTTCGCGACGACGACCGCGCGGCGCGGCAGCGGCACGGGTGGCACCGCGAGATCGAGCGCGGCTACGGCGCTGACACGAGGACCCGGGCGATGAGCGACGAGGAGGCCGAGGCCTGGCTCGGCCACCTCGCGGCTGCGGCCGCCCGCGGCGCGACCAGCTGGGCCGTCGAGAGCGAGGGCGAGCTGGTGGGGGCGGCGTTCCTGTCCGACCTCCGCGAGGGGGATCGCAAGGCCCGCCTGGCGGTCGGGATGTACGCGCCGCAGTTCCTGGGCCGGGGGATGGGCCGCGAGGCGATCCGGTTGGTGCTGCGGCACGCCTTCGGCACGCTGGGCATGCACCGGGTCGACCTCAAGGTGCTCCACTTCAACGAGCGGGCCATCGCCGCCTACCGGGCCTGCGGCTTCGTGGAGGAGGGCCGCGAGCGAGAGAGCTGCTGGGTCGACGGCCAGTGGCACGACGACATCGTCATGGGAGTGCTCGACCGCGAGTTCGCCGCGGTCTCTGCCGCGGGTCGCTGACCCGAAGCGTGTGCTCGCCCCCTCGCACGCACGTCGGCTCAGCCGGCGTCGCGTCGTCGCGGCAGCGTGGGAACCCCCAGGTCGAGGTCGAGGAGCAGCTCGGGGCGGGCCTCGTCGGCGGTGGCGGCGTCGATGAGCTCCTGCGAGGTCAGCGGCCTCGGGGCGGTCTCCACCGGGGTGAGCACCGCGATCTCGTCGCCGACGAGGTCGAGGTCGTGCATCCGCCGGGCGCTGACCATCACTCGCGACTCCAGCGCCCCCACCATGGCGTTGTAGGCCTCGACGCTGGACTGCAGGCTGCGGCCCACCTTGGCGGTGTGCCCGCCGAGGGTGGCCAGGCGGCGGTGCAGGTCGCGCCCGAGGTCGAGCAGCTCGCGGGCGCTGGCCGACAGGGCGTCCTGCTGCCAGGTGAAGGCGACGGTGCGCAGCAGGGCCATCAGGGCGCCCGGGCCGACGAGCACGACCCGCTGCGCCAGCGCCCGCTCGTGCAGCGATGGTGAGGCGGCCAACGCCGCACCGAGCATCGCGTCGCTCGGCACGAAGCACACGACCATCTCGGGTCCCTCGCGGAAGGCCGACCAGTACTCCTTGGCGGCCAGCGCGGCGACGTGCCGCCCCAGGCCGCTGGCGTGGTCGACCAGCAGCGCCGCCCGCTCGTCGTCGGACAGGTCCTCGGCCTGCGCGTCGAGGAAGGAGCTCATCGGGGCCTTGGCGTCGATGACCAGCACCTTGCCCCCGGGCAGCCGCACGACGACGTCGGGCCGCACTCCCCGGTCGTGCGCACTGACGGCGGTGACCTGCTCGTCGAAGTCGCAACGCGGCAGCATCCCGGACGCCTCGAGCACCCGGCGCAGCTGCACCTCGCCCCAGGCGCCACGCACGGTCGAGGACCGCAGGGAGCCGGCCAGGGACGCGGTCTGCCGGCCGAGGTGCTGCGTCTCGCCCTCGACCCTGGACAGCAGGGCGCGCAGGGAGCCGAACTGCTCCATGCGGTCGCGCTCGAGCGAGCCGACGTGGGTCTCGACGCGCACCAGTGCGTCCTTCAGCGGGGCCAGCAGGGCGGCCGTCTCCAGGTCCTCGGCGAGCGAGGTCTCGAGGTCGAGCACCCGCTCGCGCAGCAGGTCACGCTCGGCGGCGACGGCGGCCGAGCGCGCGGCATACAGCAGCCGGCACACCGCCGCCGCGGCGACGACGCCGACGACCAGACCGACCAGGCCCCACACCGCTGCGTTCATGGGGTGACCATCCCACCGAGCACCGACAAGCCTCGGCGACGTCCCACGACACGCTGACGAGCCGGCCCACCGGTCAGCGCGTCGTGCGACCTCGACGGTTCTCAGGGGTCGGCGTGGGTAGGGTCGCCGCATGCCCGAGGACGTCCAGACCTGCCGCCTCGACGTTCCCGACCTGCGGGGCTCGTCCATCGTCGGATGGGACGACTTCCTGCCACCGGTCCCCGTCGAGGTGCGTGACGCCACCGCGGCGTTCGTCGTCGAGCGCCTCGTCGCCGACCTCGGGGGGCGAGCCGTCCGTGGCTGACCGCCCCCGCCGTTCCGAGTCCGAGCGCGAACGCCTGCGGCGCATCTCCATCCTCAATGCCCGGCTCCCCAAGAAGCGCACGATCGGCCAGGGCGTGCTGCGCAACCCCGCCGGCGAGGTGCTGCTCTGCGAGCTCAGCTACAAGAAGGAGTGGGACCTACCCGGCGGCGTCGTCGACCCGGGGGAGTCGCCGGCCACCTGCGTCGAGCGTGAGGTGGAGGAGGAGCTCGGCATCCACGTGAACGCAGGGCGCCTGCTCGCCGTCAACTGGCTGCCCCCGTGGCGGGGCTGGGACGACGCGCTGCTCTACCTGTTCGACCTCGGCGTGCACGACACCGGTGAGCTCGACCCGTCGCTCTTCCTCCGTCGCGAGATCGCCGGTGCGCACTGGCGCACGGTCGCCGATGCCGCGGCGCACGTCGCGCCCTACACCGCGCGCATGCTCGAGGTCGCCCACGACGCCGAGCACACGGCATACCTCGAGAACAGCGAGCCGCCCGGGGGGTGAGCACCGCACCCCGCCGCGGCGGGGAGGGCCGGTGCGCGCCGGTAGACTCTCGGCCTCGTGGCCCTACAAATCGGAATCGTCGGACTGCCCAACGTCGGCAAGTCCACGATGTTCAACGCACTGACCAAGAACAACGTCCTCGCGGCGAACTACCCGTTCGCGACGATCGACCCGAACGTGGGTGTGGTCCCGCTGCCCGACGAGCGGCTGACCCGGCTCGCCGAGATCTTCGGCAGCGAGAAGATCCTCCCGGCCACGGTCGACTTCGTCGACATCGCCGGCATCGTGCGGGGTGCATCCGAGGGGGAGGGGCTGGGCAACAAGTTCCTCGCCAACATCCGTGAGGCCGACGCCATCTGCCAGGTGGTGCGCGCCTTCGAGGACGGCGACGTCGTGCACGTCGACGGCAAGGTCTCGCCGAGCTCCGACATCGAGACGATCCACACCGAGCTGATCCTCGCCGACCTGCAGACCCTCGAGAAGGCCGTCACGCGGCTCGAGAAGGAGTCGCGGATCAAGAAGGAGTCCAGGCCCGCGTACGAGAACGCCGTCGCCGCCCAGAAGGTGCTCGAGGAGGGCAACACGCTGTATGCCGCGGGCGCGGCTGCCGGCGTCGACCTCGCCATGGCCTCGGGGCTCGGACTGCTCACGACCAAGCCGTTCATCTACGTGTTCAACCTCGACGAGGAGCAGCTCGCCGACGTCGACCTGCACGCCCGGCTCGGTGCCCTCGTCGCCCCGGCGGACGCGGTGTTCCTCAACGCCAAGCTCGAGATGGACCTGATGGAGATGTCGGAGGACGACGCCCTCGAGATGCTCCAGTCGTTCGGCGCCGAGGAGAGCGGGCTGGACCAGCTGGCCCGGGTCGGCTTCCACACCCTCGGGCTGCAGACCTACCTCACCGCCGGGCCCAAGGAGTCGCGCGCCTGGACCATCCACCAGGGGTGGACCGCCCCGCAGGCCGCGGGCGTGATCCACACCGACTTCCAGCGCGGCTTCATCAAGGCCGAGATCGTCTCGTTCACCGACCTGGATGCCGCCGGCTCGATGGCCACTGCCCGCGCCGCCGGGAGGGTGCGGATGGAGGGCAA
>JBJMHU010000143.1:0-7913 GCA_045807225.1 Ornithinibacter sp.
CCGTCCTGGATGGCCTTGAACGCCGCCCGCACCGCGATCTCGGTCTTGCCGTAGCCGACGTCGCCGCAGACCAGCCGGTCCATCGGCACCGGGCGCTCCATGTCGGCCTTGACCTCGTCGATGGTGCTCAGCTGGTCGGGCGTCTCGACGTGGGCGAAGGCGTCTTCGAGCTCGCGCTGCCACGGCGTGTCGGGCGGGAACGCGTGCCCGCTCGTCGCCATCCGCGCGGAGTAGAGGCGGATCAGCTCGGCGGCGATCTGCTTGACGTAGCGCTTGGCGCGGCTCTTGGTCTGCTGCCAGTCGGAGCCGCCCATCTTGTTGAGCGTGGGCTGCTCGCCGCCGACGTAGCGGGTGACCTGGTCGAGCTGGTCGGTGGGCACGTAGAGGCGGTCACCGGGGTGGCCGCGCTTGCCCGGGGCGTACTCGAGCACGAGGTACTCGCGGGTGGCGCCGGCGACGGTGCGCTGCATCATCTCGACGAAGCGGCCCACACCGTGCTGCTCGTGCACGACGAAGTCGCCGGGGCGCAGCTGGAGGGGGTCGACCTGGTTGCGGCGCCGGGACGGCATCCGCCGCATGTCCTTGGTCGAGGTGCCCGAGCCGCCGGCCGACCCGGTGAGGTCGGTCTCGGTGATGACGGCGAGGCGGGACCCGGGGGCCAGGAAGCCCGGGCCGACGGCGCCCGTGGTGACGGTGATGAGGCCGCGCACCGGGTCGGCCTCGACGGCGACCAGGCGGTTGGGGGCGTCGTGCTCGGCGAGCACCTCGGTGATGCGCTTGGCCAGGCCCGGGCCCTCGGTGGCGACCAGCACCTCCCAGTCGTCGGCCACGAGGCGGCGCAGCTCGGCGACGGCCTCGTCGGTGTCACCCCGGAAGGTGGGGGCGATCTCGAGGCCGAGGTCGAGGGTGTCGCCCTCGTCGTCGCCGGCGAACGGGGTGAGGTCGAGCCAGCGCACCCCGAGCTCGCGGGCCTGCTGGCGCAGCTCGGCGAGGGTGCGGAAGGAGGCCGTGCCGAGCACGGAGGCGAGGTCGATGGGCACGGCGTTGCCGCTCGCCGCGTTGGCCCAGCCGGCGTCGAGGAACTCCTGGCTCGTGGCCGTGAGGTCGTGGGCACGGGTGCGCACCCGCTCGGGGTCGCAGGCGACGAGCACGGCGCCGTCGGGCAGCAGGTCGAGCAGCGTCTCCATGCCGTCGACCAGGGCCGGGGCCAGCGACTCCATGCCCTCGACGGCGATGCCCTGGGCGAGCTTCTCGAGCAGGTCGGCCGCGCCCGGCAGCTGGTCGGCCAGGGCGGCCGCCCGCTCGCGGACGGCATCGGTGAGCAGCAGCTCGCGGCACGGGGGCGCCCACAGCCCGTGCTCGGCCACCTCGAGCGAGCGCTGGTCGGCGACCTTGAACCAGCGGATCTCCTCGACGGTGTCGCCCCAGAACTCCAGACGAAGCGGGTGCTCCTCGGTGGGTGGGAACACGTCGAGGATGCCGCCACGGACGGCGAACTCGCCCCGGCGCTCGACGAGGTCGGTGCGGGCGTACGCGGCGGCCGCGAGGGCCTCGACGACGTGCTCGAGGGGCAGGTCGTCGCCGGCCTGCAGCGCGACGGGCTTGAGGTCGCCCAAGCCCTTGGAGATGGGCTGGAGCACCGCGCGCACGGGCGCGACGACGACCGAGAGCGCACCGTGGCTGTCGTCGCCGGTCTCGGGGTGGGCCAGCCGGCGCAGCACCGACAGGCGCTGGCCGACGGTGTCGCTGCGCGGGCTGAGCCGCTCGTGCGGGAGGGTCTCCCACGAGGGGAACAGGGCCACCACCCCGGCGCCCAGGCTCGACTGCAGCGCGGCGTGGAGGTCTTCGGCCTCCCGACCGGTGGCGGTGACGGCGAGCACCGGCGCCCCGGTGCGGCTCGGCGCGAGGGCGGAGACGAGGATGGGGCGGGCGCCCGCGGGGGCCGCCGCGACGACCTCCGCCGAGGGCACCGCGAGGGCCTCGACGAGGCGGGCGGTGCCCGGGAGGGCGGCGACCCGGGAGCGCAGGGCGGACAGCGACGGCATTCGTCACAGCCTAGTGGCGAGGAGCGACAGCACCGTCATCGCTCGGCGGCCGCCACGCCCCCGAGGATGCCGTCGCCGCCCCACCCGGACCCGCGCGGCGTCAGCCGCTCAGCCGGACCAGCCTGGGCCGATGCCGGCAGGGTCGTCGACCGTGCGGGTGGCCGCCGGCACGGGGCCGTCGACCGGCTGGCCCGTGGTGGGCCGGTCGGTGCCGCGCGGTGCACCCGAGCGGCGCGCCTGGCTCTTCTTCTTCTGCTGCTGGCGTCCGCGGCGGCCCTCGGAGGCGTAGCCGTAGGTCTCGTAGCCGTAGACCCCCGCAGCCCGGCCCTGGGGGATGCCGTTGAGCACGATGCCGAAGATGCGCACGTTGACCTTGTCGGCGAGCTGGAGCACCTTCTTGAGGTGCTCCTTGCGGCTCTTGGCCATGTAGGTGATCACGATGATGCCGTCGACCCGCTGCGCCATGATCATCGCGTCGGTGACCGGCAGCGCCGGTGGTGCGTCGATGATGACGAGGTGGTTGCGCGACAGCTCGGCGATCAGGTCGCGCATCCGCTCCGACCCGACGACCTCGCTGGGGTTGTGCGGGATGCGGCCGGCCGGCAGCACCATCAGCCCGGGGGTGTCGGTGGGCACCAGGGCCTCGTCGAGCGGCACGGCCCCGGACAGCACCTGGGTGAGACCCACACCGGTGTCGATGTCGAACAGGGTGGCGATCATCGGGCGGCGCAGGTCGCCGTCGACGAGCACGACCTTGCCGCCACGCAGCGCCAGCGCCCGGGCCAGGAGGGAGGACACGGTGGACTTCCCCTCGCCCGGCTGGGGGCTGGTGACGACCACGGAGCGTGGCGAGGTGTCGGGGTCGGCGAACATCAGGTTGGTGCGCAGGTGCCGCAGCGACTCACCGACGGCGCCGCGCAGCAGGTCCTCGGAGTGCAGCCGGGAGCGCAGGTCGCGCGAGGTCGGGATGGTGCCGATCAGCCCGTGGTCGGTCATCTCGGTGATGTCCTCCGGCCGGCGGATGCGGGTGTCGAGGCGCAGGCGCACCATGACCACGAGGTAGGCCAGGGCGATGCCCCCGGTCAGCCCGATGAGCATGATCCGCCGCACGTTCGGCGAGCTCGGTGAGGTGGGCAGCACGGCGTTGGTGACGGGGACGAGCTTGATGATGCCGGAGTCCTGGCTCGTGCCGCCGCTCTCGATGAACGAGGCGACCTCCGCCGTGGCGCCCACCACGGCGTTGGCGATGTCCTTCGCCCGCTGCGGCGAGGTGGAGGTGGCGGACACCTGGATGGCCGGGCTCGACGCGTCGACGGAGTAGGAGATGCTGCTGGTGACCGCGGCGGAGGACTCGGTGAGGCCGAGCTTCTTGATGACCCGGTCGGCCACCTCGCCGCTCTGGGTCAGCGGGGCGTAGGCGACCGCCTTGGCGCCGGCCAGGTTGCTGCCCAGTGAGGCCTCGGCGACCTGGGTGGCGTTGCCCACGGAGACGAAGGCCTGCGCACCCGCCGTGTAGGTGCGTGGCTGGCCGGCGGCATAGGCCGCCGCGACCGCCAGGCCGAGCAGGATGCAGGCCGTGATGGTCAGCCAGAACCGCCGCGCGATGCGAACTGCGTCGAGCAGCGTCATGCCACCTCCCCTGAAGGTTGCCAAGAGCGACCACAGTAGCAACCGTTCCTCGGTGCTCCCGCACCGTTCACGTCATCGGGGGGCGTGCACCTGCTGCTGGGCGTCGAGGAGGCCGAGCGCGAGGAGGGACTCCACGGCATCCGCGGCGTCGTCGAGCAGGAAGGGCAGCTCCTTGCGCTCGGTGGGCGAGAAGTCGCGCAGCACGAAGTCGGCGGCATCCATGCGCCCCGGCGGGCGCCCGATGCCGACGCGCACCCGGTGGTAGTCCTTGGTGCCGAGTGAGGCGCTGATCGAGCGCAGCCCGTTGTGGCCGCCCTCGCCGCCGCCCCGCTTGAGCCGCACGGAGCCGGCGTCGATGTCGAGCTCGTCGTGCACGACCACGAGCCGCTCGACGGGCACCGAGAAGAAGCGCAGCAGGGCCGAGACCGGGCCGCCGGACTCGTTCATGTAGGAGTTGGGCACCGCGATGACGGCCGGGGGGCCGGGGACGCCGCCCGGGCCGGTGCCGAGCCGCACCTGGGCGGCGACCGCTCGCGCCTTGTGCGACTTCAGCGGGGAGCCGTGCCGTCGGGCGAGCTCGTCGACCACCATGGCGCCGACGTTGTGGCGGTTGCCCGCGTAGGTCGGGCCGGGGTTGCCGAGCCCGACGACGAGCCAGGGTCCGGAGTCGCTCACCGGTCCAGTATGCCGTGGGGGCGGGGACGCCGAAGGGCCCGGTCCGTGCGGACCGGGCCCTTCTGGTGCTGGCGCGGCGGGCCGAGCGGCCCGGGGCGGATCAGGCGTTGTCGGAAGCGTTCTCGCCCTCGGCAGCGGCGGTCTCGCCGGCGCCGGACTCGCCGGCCTCGTCGTCGGACTCCTCGCGCTCGATGCCGGCCTCGGCCTCGGCCTCGGACAGCTCGGCCTCGAGGGCCTCGGCGGAGACCTGGGCGGTGACGTTGACGACGAGCGCCTCGGCGTCGGTGACCAGGGTGGCGCCGTCGGGGAGATCCACCTGGCCGGCCAGGATCTGGGTGCCGGCCTGCAGGCCCTCGACGGAGACGGTGATGCTCTCGGGGATGTCGGTGGCGAGCACCTCCAGCTGCAGGCTGGTGTGGTCGGTGGTGACGACGGTCTCGGGGGCGGCCTCGCCCTCGAGGTGCACGTTGACGTCGACGGTGACCTTCTCGCCACGGTTGACGATGACCAGGTCGACGTGCTCGATGACCGGCTTGATCGGGTCGCGCTGCACGTCCTTGGCCAGCGCCAGCTGCTCCTTGCCGTCGATGACGATGGTGAGAAGGGCGTTGCTCTGCTTGAGCGCGAGCATCGACTGGTGGCCGGGCAGGGTGATGTGCACCGGCTCGCTGCCGTGGCCGTACATCACGGCGGGAATCTTGTTGTCGCGGCGGATCTTGCGCGCCGCACCCTTGCCGAACTGGGTGCGGGTCTCGGCGACGAGCTTGTTGTCGGACACGTGTGCTCCTGGGAAGTCGAAGTCGGATGAGGCAGTCGGTCCTCGACGCGGGACGTGGCACCGAACGTGGCGCGCGTACGGCCCGCGGATCCACCGGATCTGCGTCCGCCAGCGTCGATCACGGATGCGTCGACCGCTTGCGCGGCCTGAACCGGACAGCTCTGTCCGGTGCGACGTCCCTCGCCGAGGCAACCCCCCGAGTCTAGGCGACGGTGGAGGGAACGTCTAAATCGGTCTGCGCGGCGGCATCCCGGGCCCGCGCCGTGCGGGCCAGGTCGCGCTCACCGAGCCGCACCGCGACGACGCCCGAGAGCAGCACCGCCCCGCCGACGAGCTGAAGCACCCCGGGCAGCTCGGCGAGCAGCAGCCACGCGAACAGCACCGCGAACAGCACCTCGGTGAGGCCGACGAACGACGCCAGGGTGGAGCCGAGCAGGCGGGCGCCGACGATGCCGAGCACGTAGGCGAAGGCGGCGGCGATGACGACCAGCTCGGCCAGCGCCAGCCAGGCCGGGATGCCGGCCCCCGCCACCTGCACCGTGGAGTCACCGACGTCCATCGGCAGCACGCCGACGAGCCCGAGCACGGCGAGCGCGACGGCGCCGACGGCCAGCCCCAGGCCCGCGAAGGCGGTGGACGGGATGGCAGTCGGCCGCGCGGCGAGCACGTAGTGACCGGCCAGACCGGCTGCGGCGACGAGCCCCCACAGCACACCGGACAGCGGGGGCGTGGTCTGGCCGGTGATGTCGAGGATGAGGGCGAGCCCGGCCAGGGCCAGCACGATGCCGACCACCGTGAGCCGGTGCGGCCGCTGGCGGGTGAGCGCCCAGACCCACAGCACGACGAGCACGATGCCGAGGTACTCGATGAGCAGGGCGATGCCGACGTCCATGCGGGAGACGGCCTGGAAGTAGCCGAGCTGGGCCGCGGCGACGGCGAGGGTGCCGTACAGGGCGACCCGAGGCAGCTCGCGGCGGATCGAGCGCCACCGGCCGCGCAGGCTCCACAGTGCGAACGGCATCAGCAGGATCGCGGCGCCGGTGATGCGGGCCAGCACGACCGCGCCCGGCGACCAGCCCGCCTGCATGAGCGACTTCGCGAACGGCCCCGAGGTGCCGAACGCCGCACTCGACAGCAGCATCGTGACCAGGCCGAGGCCCAGGTTCCGCTTGATCGCCTCGACCATGGTGTCCCTCCCTGCGCGTGGCCCGACCGGAATGTCAGGAGCAAAGTATGCTGTTGCCCATGACGGTATGCCCGCCAGATGTCAGGAGTCAAGATGCTTTTCACCCATGACACGGACCTGACCCTGATGCACGCGGCCGCACTGGCCAACACCGGACCGGCTCTCGGTGAGGAGGACCGCGAGGAGCTTCCCGACCTGCCGGCCCTGCTCAGCTGGATGGACCGCTGGGAGTGGACCGGCGCGCGCCCCACGAGCGAGGCCGAGGTGGATGCCGTGCGAGCGCTGCGCCCCCGGCTGCGCGAGATCTGGGGTCGCGACGAGGACGGCCTGGTCGAGGCGGCCAACACGCTGCTCGAGGAGGGCCGGGCACTCCCCCGGCTGGTGCGGCACGGCGCGTTCGGCTGGCACGTGCACGCCACCTCCGACGACGCTCCGTTCGCCCAGCGGATCGCGGTCGAGGTCGGCATGGCCCTGGTCGACGTCATCCGCGCCGACGAGACGGACCGCTTGAAGGTCTGCGCCGGCGACGACTGCGAGGACCTGCTCATCGACCTCAGCAAGAACCGGTCGCGCAAGTTCTGCGACGGCACCTGCGGCACCCGCGCCAACGTGGCCGCCTACCGAGCCCGCAAGAACACCGGGGCCTCCACAGCGCGAACCACCTGACCGCAAGCGCCGCGTGACCTGCCCCGGCATCCGGGCGCAGATTCCCGTCAAGTGACTTTGCGGAGTCAGGAGCACTCCACCCGCTCAGGAGGTTCTCGCCGGCTCAGGGCCGTATACGCCCCTGACTCCGCGAAGTGCTCCTGACTCCGCATCAATGGACGATCGCCCAGATCCCGAGCTCGGGCCCGCGCACGGCATCCCGCCGCGCTACGGTCACGAACAGCGCAACTCGAGTTCGCCCCGCAGTCCCCGAAAGACCTCAGGCGCGGCCGCCGAAGAGGCTCGTGACCGAGCCGTCCTCGAAGACCTCCTTGATGGCGGCACTGATGAGCGGGGCGATCGAGAGCACCGTGATGCCGTCGACCTCCTTCTCGGGCGGGATCGGCAGCGTGTTGGTCACGATCACCTCCTCCGCGGAGCAGTCGCGCAGCCGCTGGACCGCCGGCTCGCTGAGGATCGCGTGAGTCGCCGCGATGACGACCGCCTTCGCGCCGTCGGCCATCAAGGCGTCGGCCGCCTTCGTGATGGTGCCGCCGGTGTCGATCATGTCGTCGACGAGCACGCACACCCGGTCGCGCACGAGACCGACGACCCGGTTGGCCACCATCTCGTTGGGCCGGTTGATGTCTCGCGTCTTGTGGATGAACGCCAGCGGAGCGCCGCCGAGCCGCTTCGACCACTGCTCGGCGACCTTGATCCGGCCGGCATCCGGCGAGACGACCGCGAGGTCCTGGTCGCCGTACTTCGTGGCGACGTAGTCGCTGAGGATCGGGATGGCCATCAGGTGGTCGACCGGGCCGTCGAAGAAGCCCTGGATCTGGTCGGTGTGCAGGTCGACGCAGATCAGCCGGTTGGCCCCGGCGGTCTTGAACATGTCGGCCATCAGCCGGGCGCTGATCGGCTCGCGGCCGCGGTGCTTCTTGTCCTGGCGGGC
>JBJMHU010000144.1:0-7828 GCA_045807225.1 Ornithinibacter sp.
GACCACCGCATCATCCAGGGCGCCCAGTCCGGCGACTTCCTGCGTGTGGTGCACTCCCTGCTGCTCGGTGAGCACGGCTTCTACGACGAGATCTTCGAGAGCCTGCGCATCCCCTACGAGCCCATCCGCTGGGTGCGCGACGTCGACACCTCGCACGACGACGACATCAACAAGGTCGCCCGGGTGCAGGAGCTCATCCACGCCTACCGCGTGCGCGGCCACCTGATGGCCGACACCGACCCGCTGGAGTACAAGCAGCGCCGGCACCAGGACCTCGACGTCACCACCCACGGCCTGACCCTGTGGGACCTCGACCGCACCTTCGCCACCGGCGGGTTCGGCGGCCAGCCGTTCCTGAAGCTGCGCAAGATCCTCGGCATCCTGCGCGACTCCTACTGCCGCACCATCGGCGTGGAGTACATGCACATCCAGGACCCCGAGCAGCGCGAGTGGATCCAGTCCAAGATCGAGGTGGGCTACGCCAAGACCACCCGCGAGGAGCAGCTGCGCATCGTGCGCCGGCTCAACGCGGCCGAGGCGTTCGAGACCTTCCTGCAGACCAAGTTCGTGGGGCAGAAGCGCTTCTCGCTCGAGGGCGGCGAGTCGGTCATCGCGCTGCTCGACCGGGTGCTGTCGCTGGCCGCCAGCGACGACCTCGACGAGGTCTGCATCGGGATGCCGCACCGCGGGCGCCTCAACGTGCTCGCCAACATCGCGGGCAAGTCCTACGGCCAGATCTTCCGCGAGTTCGAGGGCAAGCAGGACCCCCGCTCGGTGCAGGGCTCGGGCGACGTGAAGTACCACCTCGGCACCGAGGGCACCTTCACCGCCGAGGACGGCAGGACCACCAAGGTCTACCTCGCCGCCAACCCCTCCCACCTCGAGGCGGTCAACCCGGTGCTCGAGGGCATCGTGCGCGCGAAGCAGGACCGCCTCAACCTCGCCGGCGAGGACTTCACGGTGCTGCCCGTGCTCATGCACGGCGACGCCGCGTTCGCCGGCCAGGGCGTCGTGGCCGAGACGCTCAACCTGTCGCAGCTGCGCGGCTACCGCACCGGCGGCACCGTGCACGTCGTCATCAACAACCAGGTCGGCTTCACCACCTCGCCGAGCAGCTCGCGCTCCTCCACCTACTCCACCGACGTCGCCCGGATGATCCAGGCGCCGATCTTCCACGTCAACGGCGACGACCCCGAGGCGTGCGTGCGGGTGGCCGAGCTCGCCTACGAGTTCCGCAAGGAGTTCCACAAGGACGTCGTGGTCGACATGGTCTGCTACCGGCGCCGCGGGCACAACGAGGGCGACGACCCGTCGATGACCCAGCCGCTGATGTACAACCTCATCGAGGCCAAGCGCAGCGTGCGCAAGCTCTACACCGAGTCGCTCATCGGCCGTGGTGACATCACCGTCGAGGATGCCGAGGCCGCGCTGCGCGACTACCAGCAGCAGCTCGAGCGGGTGTTCGTCGAGACCAAGGCCGCCCTGAAGCAGGCCGAGCGCGAGGCCGCCGACGAGAGCTACTCGGGCACCGACGCGGAGGGCCACACGGGGCTCGAGCCGCCCGCAGCCCAGGCGCGCAACGCCGACGCCACCAAGCACTCCTCCACCGAGACCGCGATCAGCACCGAGGTGCTGCAGCGCATCGGTGACGCGTTCGTCGACGTCCCCGACGGCTTCACCGTGCACCCCAAGCTGCGCCAGATGCTCGAGAAGCGGGCCGCCAGCGTGCGCGAGGGCGGCATCGACTGGGGCACCGGCGAGCTGATCGCCTTCGGCTCGATGCTGATCGAGGGCACCCCGGTGCGCCTCGCCGGCCAGGACAGCCGGCGCGGCACCTTCGTGCAGCGCCACGCGGTGCTCATCGACAAGCAGAACGCGGCCGAGTGGACCCCGCTGCTCTACCTCGGTGAGGGCCAGGGCAAGTTCTGGGTCTACGACAGCCTGCTGTCGGAGTTCGCGGCGATGGGCTTCGAGTACGGCTACTCGGTCGAGCGGCCCGACGCCCTGGTGCTGTGGGAGGCCCAGTTCGGCGACTTCTTCAACGGTGCGCAGACCATCATCGACGAGTTCATCTCGAGCTCGGAGCAGAAGTGGGGCCAGCGCTCCTCGGTGGTGCTGCTGCTGCCGCACGGCTACGAGGGCCAGGGCCCCGACCACTCCTCGGCCCGCATCGAGCGCTTCCTCACGATGTGCGCCGAGAACAACATGACCGTCGCCTACCCGTCGACCCCGGCGTCGTACTTCCACCTGCTGCGGCGGCAGGCCTACGCGCGCCCGCGCCGGCCGCTGATCGTCTTCACCCCGAAGTCGATGCTGCGCCTGAAGGCCGCCAGCAGCGCGCCGCAGGACTTCACCTCGGGCCGCTTCCTGCCGGTCATGCCCGACTCCGCCACCACCAACGAGGTGTCCCGCGTGCTCATCGCGGCCGGCAAGGTCGTCTACGACCTGCTCGCCGAGCGCGACAAGCGCGGTGACACCGCGACGGCGGTGCTGCGCCTCGAGCAGTACTACCCGCTCCCCGCGGCCGACCTGGCCCGTGAGCTGGCGAAGTACCCCGGCGCCGAGGTGGTCGTCGTGCAGGACGAGCCGAAGAACCAGGGCGCCTGGCCGTTCCTGGCGCTCAACCTGCCGGAGGCCCTGGCCCAGCACGGCGAGCACCGCCCGCTGCGCGTCATCTCGCGCGCCGCGTCCGCCTCGCCGGCGACCGGCTCGACCAAGAAGCACCAGGCGGAGCAGGCCGAGCTGGTGGCGCAGTCGTTCGACCGCTGACCGCGGGTCTGCGGAGCGGGCCGTCGCGCGACGGGTAACCTCGCAGCGTGTACTTCACGGACCGCGGCATCGAGGAGCTGCAGGCCCGTCGAGGTGACGAGGAGGTCACCTTCGACTGGCTGGCCGAGCAGCTGCGCACCTTCGTCGACCTCAACCCCGACTTCGAGGTCCCCGTGGAACGGCTGGCGACCTGGTTGGCCCGCCTGGACGACGAGGACGAGTGAACGAGCAGATGCCTGACGAGCAGCCCGACGACGCGACGTCGCCGATCGAGTTCCGGCCGAGCGTCGAGGCCCAGGTGGTGCCCGAGGGTGCCCGCGACCTCGCGCTGGTCTTCCTGGGCGCCTCCCTCGTCGCCGGGGTCGGCGACCCCAAGGGCCAGGGTTGGGTGACTCGCGTCGTGGGGCGCACCCAGCACCCCGACCTCGAGCTGACCGCCTACAACCTCGGCGTCCGCGGCGACACCTCCGCCCACGTGCTGCAGCGCTGGGGCACCGAGGTGCCGCTGCGGTGGGCCGGGCGCACCGAGCGCCGCGTGGTCGTGTCCATGGGCACCGACGACGTCGTCAGCGGCACCACCCTGGCGCGCCACCGGCTCAACCTCGCCAACCTGCTCGACGACGCCACGGCCTCGGGGGTCGGCGCGTTCGTCGTGAGCCCGCCGCCCACCGACGACACCGAGCTCAACGAGCGGCTCGAGGTGCTCGTCGACGCGCAGGCCGACGTGTGCGCCCGGCGCGGCATCCCCTTCGTCGACTGCTTCGCACCTCTGATGGGCCACGACCAGTGGAGCAGCGACCTCGCCGCGAGCCGGGTGCAGCACCACCCCGGCCAGGCCGGGTACGGGCTCATCGCCTGGCTGGTGCTGCACAACGGCTGGGACGACTGGCTGCAGATCTCCTGACCTCGCGCGCCTCCCGCGCCCGCCGTCAGGCCGGCTGCCGGACGAACTCGCGCACGAGCGCGGCGAACCGGTCGGGGTCGTCGAGGTGCGGGAAGTGCCCTGCGCCCTGGAACAGCTCGACCCGGCAGTTCGGCATCGAGGCGGTGGCGGATGCCGCGTGCCACGCCGGGATCATCCGGTCCTTGGTGCCCCACACGACCAGGGTCGGGATGGGCGTGGCGTCGGGCAGGTAGTCGTGCGCGTTGACGCTCTGGCCGCCGGGGTCGATCACGGCCCGGGTCGTGGCGAGGAAGGCGCGGCGGGTGTCGGCATCCCCGAGTGAGGTGAAGCCGTCCCAGACCTCGGTGAGGTCGCGGCCGGGGCGCAACCCCACGGAGCCGAGCACCCCTGCGGCAGAGGCGATGCGGTCGCGCATCCACCCCGACGCGATGACCGGCAGCACGTACTCGGCACCCGGCAGGGTGGCCGAGCGCAGCAGCGGGCTGACCTCGCGGCCGAGGCCGCCGCTCGCGACGAGCACCAGCCGGTCGACCCGCTCGGGGAAGAGGTAGGAGAAGACCATCGCGATGCCGCCACCCAGCGAGTGCCCCACCAGGGTCACCTGGGTGATGCCGAGCCGGTCGAGCAGGTCGCGCAGGGTGGCGGCGTGCGCGCCGAGCGAGTAGTCGCCGATCGGCTTCGCGGACTCACCGTGGCCGAACAGGTCGGGCACGATCAGCCGGTGGTTGTCGTCGAGCCGGTCGACGAGGTGCCCCCACTGCTTCTGCGAGCCCAGGATGCCGTGGATGAACAGCAGCGCCGGCCCCGAACCGCTGTCGGTGTAGGAGAACGCGTGGCCGTGCAGGGTGACGGTGCGCTCTGCGGACGTCGCGCTCACTTCGAGCTCCTCGGGGGGGCGGGTGGGTCCACGTCAGGTTACCGTCCGGTAGCCACTCCCGGCCGACCGCCGTGTCGGGTCCCACACGGTGGACGGGGACTCAGAGCGTGAAGACGACCTTTCCCGACACCGTGCCCTGGAGCATCCGCTCGAACCCCTCGCGGGCCCGGGCCAGCGGGCGCACCGAGTCGACCTGCGGCTCGATGCCGGCGTCGACCACGAAGCGGGCCAGCCGCTCGAGCTCGTCGCGCGAGCCCATCGTCGAGCCGACGACGCGCAGCTGCTTGAAGAAGATCTTGGTCAGCTCGGCCTTGGCCGGGGCGTCACCCGACGTGGCCCCCGAGATCACGATCGTCCCCCCGGGGCGCAGGCTGTTGACCGAGTGCGACCAGGTGGCGGCACCCACCGTCTCCATGACCGCGTCGACCCGCTCCGGCAGCCGGGCACCGCTCTCGAAGGCGCGGTCGGCGCCCAGGGCGACCGCCTGCTCGCCCTTGGCGACGTCCCGGCTGGTCACCCACATCCGGATGCCGGCCGCCGTGCCGAGCTGCACCAGTGCGGTCGCGACTCCGCCGGCCGCCCCCTGCACCAGCACGGTTCCACCGGGCTGGACGCCCGAGTTGGTGAACAGCATCCGGTAGGCCGTGAGCCAGGCCGTGGGCAGGCAGGCTGCGTGCTCCCAGGACAGGCTCTCGGGCTTGGGCACCAGGTTGTGGCGGGGCACGGCGACGACCTCGGCCAGCGTGCCGTCGTGCACCTCGCTGAGCAGGCTGCGGCGCGGGTCGAGCGTCTCGTCGCCGGTCCACCCCGGCGACGCGACCACGGCGTGCACGAGCACCTCGTTGCCGTCGGCGTCGACCCCCGCCCCGTCGCAGCCCAGCACCATCGGCAGCCGGTCGGCGGGCAGGCCGACGCCGCGCAGCGAGAAGATGTCGTGGTGGTTCAGCGCCGTCGTGCGCAGCCGCACGGTGGTCCACCCGTCGGGCGCCTGCGGCTCCGGGTGCTCACCGACCTGCAGGCCGGACAGCGGGTCGGAGGCGGACTGGCTGACGCAGGTGACGGCGAGCATCCCCCGACCCTACCGAGGGCCCAGGGGTCTTCCCATCCCCGTCACTCCTTCTCGAGGAGGAACCAGGTCGAGTCGTCGAGGGGGTGCTGGGGGTCGCGGTGGTAGGTGAACCCGTAGTCGAGGAGCCGGAGCCCGGGGACGGAGTCAAGCAGGTCGCCCGCGAAGTCCCGCTTGAACAGCGCGTGCTCCTGCCCGCGGTAGCGCACCTCCACAGGAGTGGGGTTGTAGTACTCGCACAGCATCACATAGCGGGACGATGCGGAGGCAAGCGTCGAGTAGACGTCCGGGAGCTTCTCCGGGTTGATGTGGATGAGGACGCCCTTGGTGAAGGCGAGGTCGAACTGGCGGTCGGGCTCGTACCCGATGATCGACGCGGTCTCGACCGTCGCTCCGCCCCACCGGGCGACCTCGGCGGCGGCCTCCTCGTTGATCTCGACGCCATGGAGGCGAGCCTCGGGGAGCAGCGCCCGAAGGGCGTGCAGGTTGTTCCCGATGTTGCACCCGAGCTCGATGACGGACGTCACGTCGGTGGTTCGGCCGAGGATGCGGGCGAACAGGGCCTCGTTGCTGGCAACGAGGTCGGCACCGCGGTTGCGCGCGGCGTACTCGCGCCCGAACTCCCCGGCCCACAGCGACTCCTGCTGGGTGCGGTCATCTGTCATGGGTCCACCCTTCTACGTCGGGCCCGAGGCCGGCGAGCGGTCAGCTCGGACTGCGCCGAGCACGGAGGGCGCTGCCCGATGGAGGGCGTCGCGCCAGTGCGGCAGCGGCTCGAGCCCGGCCTCGGCCCACATCCGGTGTGAGAGAACGCTGTAGGGCGGCCGGGGCGCCGGCAGGGGGAACTGGGTGGAGGGGATCGGCGACACCCGCTCCGGGTCTAGCCCGAGCTCCTCGAACACCGCTCTGGCAAGGTCGAACCACGAGCACTCCCCCGCCCCGGTGGCGTGCCACGTGCCGAAGGGCGCCCCCGCGTCGACGATGCGGACGATTCCCTCGGCGAGGTCGACGGTCCACGTCGGCTGGCCCACCTGGTCGGCGACCACCGTCAGGCGCTCGCGCTCGCCTGCCAGGCGCTGCATCGTCGCGGGGAAGTTCTTGCCCCGCGCGCCGTAGAGCCACGCGGTGCGCACCACCCAGCTGCGGGGGCACTCGGCACGCACGGCCCACTCACCCGCTGCCTTCGTGCGGCCGTAGGCCGTGGCCGGGGCCACCGGCGCGTCGGCGGCATACGGCTCACGTCCGTCGCCGGCGACGACGTAGTCGGTCGACACCTGCACCATCGCCGCCCCCGCGGCGTGCGCGGCCCGGGCGAGGTTGGCCGCGCCGACCGCGTTCACCGAGAAGGCGCGGGCCTCGTCGCTCTCGGCCGCGTCGACGGCGGTGTAGGCGGCGCTGTTGACCACGACGTCGTGACCAGCCACCTGGTCGGCGCACTGCGCCGGGTCGAGGATGTCGAGCCCGGGCAGGTCGGCGCTGGTCACCGGGTGGCCCGCGGCCTCTTGCACCTCACAGAGGTCCTGGCCGAGCATGCCGGCGGCACCGGCGACGAACCAGCGCGCCATCAGCGGGACACGACCTGCTGGGTGCGCGCGTACTTCGCCTCGGTGGCGTCCTTCATCGGGCGCCACCAGTCCTCGTTGTCGCGGTACCACTCGATCGTGGCGGCCAGCCCCTCGGGGAAGCTGCCGTAGCGGGGCGCCCAGCCCAGCTCGGTGCGCAGCCGGCCCGCCTCGATGGCGTAGCGCAGGTCGTGGCCCGCCCGGTCGGTGACGCGGTCGAAGGCGTCGGTGTCCTGCCCCATCAGCTCGAGGATGAGGCGCATGACCTCGAGGTTGTTGACCTCACCGTCGGCCCCGATGAGGTAGGTCTCGCCGAGCACGCCCTTGTCGATGATCGTCCACACGGCCGCGTTGTGGTCGTCGACGTGGATCCAGTCGCGCACGTTGAGGCCGGCGCCGTAGAGCTTGGGCCGGATGCCGTCGATGACGTTGGTGACCTGGCGGGGGATGAACTTCTCCACGTGCTGGCGCGGGCCGTAGTTGTTCGAGCAGTTCGAGATGGTGGCCCGCAGGCCGAACGAGCGCACCCAGGCCCGCACCAGCAGGTCGGAGCCCGCCTTGGTCGACGAGTAGGGCGAGCTGGGGTTGTAGGGGGTGTCCTCGGTGAACTTCTTCGGGTCGTCGAGCTCGAGGTCGCCGTAGACCTCGTC
>JBJMHU010000145.1:0-36586 GCA_045807225.1 Ornithinibacter sp.
GGGGAGATGTTCTACACCGTCACCTTCAAGAAGTGACGGTCGGGGCTCCGGCCCCGAATCGGACTGCAGGACAGTAGTCGGTGGCCGCGTCGAACCGTTAGGGTCCGAGGCGGCCACCGACGTCTTCCGGCGAAACGAAAGGGCCCGCTGTGGCGAGATTCATCATTCGACGCCTGCTCCAGATGATCGGTGTGGTGTTCGCACTGTCCCTGCTCCTGTTCTTCTGGCTGCGCGCCCTGCCGGGGGGCGTCGTCTCCGCGCTCCTCGGCGAGCGGGCCACCCCGGCGACCCGGGCCGCCCTGACCGAGGCCTTCGGCCTCGACCAGCCGGTGTACGTGCAGTACCTGAAGTTCCTGCAGCGGGCGTCTCGTGGCGAGTTCGGCGTCTCCACCGCCGTGCTGCCCGGCCAGGACGCCTTCCACATCTTCCTGGTCCGGCTGCCCGCCACGATCGAGCTCAGCATCTGCGCGATGGTGATCGCCGTCGTGTTCGCCATCCCGCTCGGCTACCTCGCGGCCAAGCGCCGGGGGTCGACGTTCGACAACGGCTCGATCGTGCTGTCGCTGATCGGCGTGGCCGTGCCGGTCTTCTTCCTCGCGTTCCTGTTCAAGTACTGGTTCGCCGTCCAGACCCACACCTTCCCCGTGTCCGGCCGGCAGGACTCCGCGCTCGGCTGCACCCGGGTCACCGGCTTCTTCGTGGCCGACGGGCTGCTGACCCGAGAGTTCGACTGCTCGGCCGACGCCCTGCGCCACCTGGTACTGCCCTCGATCGTGCTGGCCACCATCCCGTTCGCGGTGATCTTCCGGATCACCCGGGCCTCGGTGCTCGAGGTGCTCGACGAGGACTACGTGCGCACCGCCGAGTCCAAGGGGCTGACGATGCAGACCATCCGGGCCCGGCACGTCATGCGCAACGCCCTGCTGCCCGTCATCACCACGATCGGGCTGCAGACCGGTGGTCTGCTGGCCGGTGCCGTGCTCACCGAGACGGTCTTCAACTTCGGGGGCCTGGGGTCGACGCTGTACCAGTCCTTCAACGGCCGCGACTACGCCGTGCTCCAGGTGCTGATCCTCGCCGCCGCCGCGATCTACGTCATCGTGAACCTGCTCGTCGACATCTCCTACGCCGTCATCGACCCGAGGGTGCGCGCCCGATGAGCCGGCCACAGAACTCCCTCAACCCGATGGACCGCCGCAAGCAGCGCATCGACGACCTCGCCGCGAGCGCGGCCGGGCCGCGCGCCAGAGACGGTGAACCGCCCGCCGGCAGCGTGCTGGTCGTCGACGACGCCGGCACCGTCGACGAGGCCCCCGGTGTCTCCCTCATCGCGAGCGCCTGGCGCCGGCTGCGCCGCGACCCGGTCTTCCTCGTCGGGGCGGCCATCACGCTGGTCTTCATCGTGTTCGCGGTCATCTCCCCGTGGATCGCCCCGCACGACCCCGCGGTCGGCTACCTGCTCGACAAGGTGCGCCCGCAGTCCAACCCCATCCCGGGGGCCGAGCCGGGCTTCCCGCTCGGCGCCGACGACAAGGGCCGCGACTTCCTCTCGCGCCTCATGGTCGGCAGCCAGCAGACGCTGATCGTGGGCGTCCTGGCCACGGTGATCGGCCTGGTCGGCGGCCTGGTGCTCGGCATCCTGGCCGGCGCGTTCGGCGGGGGCATCGACGCGTTCGTGATGCGGGTGGTCGACGTGCTGCTCTCGATCCCGTCGCTGCTGCTCGCGCTGTCGATCGCGGCGCTGGCCCGCCAGCCCAGCCAGTGGACGGTGATCATCGCCATCGCCGTCGTGCAGATCCCGGTGTTCGCCCGGCTGCTGCGCGGCTCGATGCTCGCCCAGCGAGGGAGCGACCACGTGCTGGCCGCCCGGGCCCTGGGCGTGACCCCGAGCGCCGTCATCTTCCGGCACATGGTGCCCAACTCGCTCGGGCCGGTCATCGTGCAGGCCACCCTCGTGCTGGCGACCTCGATCATCGACGCCGCGGCGCTGTCCTTCCTCGGCCTGGGCAACCCCGACGACGACGCCCCCGAGTGGGGCCAGATGCTGGGCCGCTCGCAGCAGTTCATCTACGACAACCCGCACCTCGCCGTCTACCCGGCGCTGTGCATCATCCTCGTCGCGCTCGGCTTCACCCTCATGGGTGAGTCGCTGCGCGAGGCCCTCGACCCCAAGAGCAGGAGGTGAGCGGCCGATGACCGCCACCGCCACACCACCCCCCAGCACGGCATCCGGGAAGGAGCCGCTGCTGTCGGTGCGCGACCTGCGCGTCACCTTCACCCGCCAGGGCGAGAAGCCGTTCAAGGCGGTCGACGGCGTCACCTTCGACGTGCGCCCGGGCCAGACGGTCGGGCTGGTCGGCGAGTCCGGCTGTGGCAAGTCGGTCACCTCGCTGGCGATCATGGGCCTGCTGCCCAAGCGCGGCAACCAGGTCGAGGGCGAGGCCACCTTCGAGGGCACCAACCTGCTGGCGCTCGACGAGAAAGCCATGCGGGAGCGGCGCGGCCGTGATATCGCGATGATCTTCCAGGACCCGCTGAGCTCGCTGAACCCCGTGGTGCCGGTGGGGCTGCAGGTCACCGAGGTGCTCGAGCGGCACCGTGGCATGTCGCGCAAGGCGGCCCAGCCGGTGGCCCGCGACCTGCTCAAGCGGGTCGGCATCCCCGACCCCGACCGGCGGCTGAAGGACTACCCGCACCAGATGAGCGGGGGGATGCGCCAGCGTGCGCTGATCGCGATGGCGCTGGCCTGCGCCCCGCGGCTGCTCATCGCGGACGAGCCGACCACGGCGCTCGACGTCACGATCCAGGCGCAGATCCTCGCCCTGCTCAAGGAGCTGGTGCAGGAGACCAACACGGCCCTGGTCATGATCACCCACGACCTCGGAGTGGTTGCGGGCCTGTGCGACGAGGTGAACGTGCTGTATGCCGGCCGCATCGTCGAGCGCGGCGAGCGCCACGAGCTGTTCGCCGAGCCGCGCCACCCCTACACCAACGGCCTGCTCGGCTCCATCCCCCGGCTGGACGCACCACGCGGCGAGCCGCTCACGCCCATCCCCGGGTCGGTCGCCGACAACCTGCCCTGGGACCACGCCTGCGCCTTCGCCCCCCGGTGCCCCAACGCGCTCCAGCTGTGCGTCGAGACGACACCGGAGCTCGAGGAGACCCACGGTCGGGCCCTGCGCTGCCACAACCCCGTGAGGTGACCCGATGACCGACACCGCCACCACCCCTGTCCGGCCCCGCCCCGAGGACCGTGACGTCCTCGTCGACGTGCGCGGCGTCAAGGTGCACTTCCCGATCAAGCGGGGCGTCATCTTCGACAAGACCATCGGCTACGTCTACGCGGTCGACGGCGTCGACCTGCAGATCCGCCGGGGCGAGACCTACGGCCTGGTCGGCGAGTCGGGCTGCGGCAAGTCGACCCTGGGCAAGGCGATCCTCAACCTCGAGCCGCCGACCGAGGGCAGCGTCGTGATCGACGGCACCGACGTCGCGAGCCTGAAGGGCAAGGCGCTCCGGGCGCGCCGCAAGGAGTTCCAGATGGTCTTCCAGGACCCGATGAGCAGCCTCGACCCGCGCCAGTCGGTGGAGTCCCTGCTCGCCGAGGGGATGCGCGCGCACGGTCTCGACACCGACGGGCCGGCGACCAAGAAGCGGCTGCGCGAGCTGCTGTCGGCCGTGGGCCTGCCGGCCGCGGCCCTGACCAAGTACCCCCACGAGTTCTCCGGCGGCCAGCGCCAGCGCATCGGCATCGCCCGGGCGTTGTCGGTGGAGCCCAAGCTGATCGTCGCCGACGAGCCGGTGTCGGCGCTCGACGTGTCGGTGCAGGCGCAGGTGATCAACCTGCTCGACGCGCTGCAGGAGGAGTTCGACCTCACCTACCTCGTCATCGCCCACGACCTGGCCGTGGTGCGCCACATCAGTGACCGGATCGGCGTGATGTACCTCGGCGGCATGGCCGAGGAGGCCACCGCCGACGACCTCTACGCCCAGCCCCTGCACCCCTACACGCGCGCGCTGCTGTCGGCCGTGCCGGTGCCCGACCCCCTGGTGGAGGACAGCCGCCAGCAGATCCTGCTCACCGGCGACCTGCCCTCGCCCTCGAACCCCCCGCCCGGATGCCGGTTCCACACCAGGTGCCCGTGGCGCCAGGAGACCCGGTGCGACGACGAGCGGCCGGAGCTGCGGGTCATCGAGCTTCCCGGGGTGCCGGCGAGCCACCGGGTGGCCTGCCACTGGGCCGAGGCCATCGACCGCGGGGAGATCACGCCGCACGAGGTGGCGCCGGTGCTCGTCGCGCCCGACGACGACGGTCTCGAGGGCGACCCGTTCGCCGCCCCCGCGACGGTCAACGAGGTGCTCTGAGCGCGGTCCTCAGCCGCGAAATCAGGAGCACTTCGCCGGCTCAGGGCCGTATCCGGTCATGACTGCGCGAAGTGGTCCTGACTTCGCACGGTGGGCGACCAGTGCGGGACCGGATGCCGTCGCGGTCGGCGGGCGCACGGCATCCGGTCGGTGCACCACAATGGAGCCATGAGCCGACTCCTGAGTGACGACGAGGTGGCCACCCAGCTGGCCGGGCTGGACGGGTGGCGCCGCGAGGGCGACGCGATCGTGGCAACCGTCGAGGCACCCGACTTCCCCGCCGCCATCCGCATCGTCGATGCCGTGGCCGACGAGGCCGAGCAGATGAACCACCACCCCGACATCGACATCCGCTGGCGCACGACGCACTGGCTGCTCACGACGCACGACGCGGGCGGGCTCACCCAGCTCGACATCGAGCTGGCGCACCGCATCTCGGCGGCGGCCAGCGCCCAGGGAGCGACCGTCGGTGACTGACTCCCCCGCCACGACGGCCCCCTCGCACCACGAGGCCCACGACGGCTCCGTCGCCGGCCGGCTGAACTGGCTGCGTGCCGGGGTGCTCGGCGCCAACGACGGCATCGTCTCGACGGCCGGCCTGGTCATCGGCGTCGCTGCGGCCACGACCGAACGGGGTGCGGTGCTCACCGCCGGGCTGGCCGGGCTGGCCGCAGGCGCCATGAGCATGGCGGTCGGCGAGTACGTGTCGGTCAGCACCCAGCGTGACTCCGAGAAGGCGCTGATCGCCAAGGAGGTCCGCGAGCTCGACGAGGAGCCGGAGGCCGAGCTCGCCGAGCTGGCCGGCATCTACCGGGGCAAGGGGCTGAGCCGTGACCTCGCCCTCCAGGTGGCCGAGCAGCTCACCGCGCACGACGCCCTCGCGGCGCACGCCGAGGTGGAGCTCGGCATCGACCCGGAGAACTACACCAACCCGTGGCACGCGGCGTGGGCGTCGATGGCGGCGTTCACGGTGGGGGCGCTGCTGCCGCTGCTGGCGATCGTGCTGCCGCCGACCGCCTGGCGCATCCCGTTCACGGTGGTGGCCGTCGTGCTCGCCCTGGCGTTCACCGGGCTGGTCAGCGCCCGGCTCGGCCGCTCCGACGCCAAGCGGGCGACGGTGCGGGTCGTCATCGGCGGCGTGCTCGCCATGGCGGTGACCTACGGCATCGGTGCCATGGTCGGCACGCAGCTCGGCTGATGGCGCGCCTGCTGGTCGTGCAGCACGAGCCGGACGCGCCCCTGGCGTGGCTCGGCGAGTGGTGGGCCGCGCTCGGGCTCGAGCTCGACGTCGTGCGCGGCGACCTCGGGGAGCCGGTGCCCGAGCGCTGGGCCGACGTGGTCGGCGCCCCTGACGGGCTCGTGGTGCTCGGCGGGGCGATGGGAGCGTGCGACGACGCGCTCGCGCCCTGGCTGGCCCCCACTCGGGCGCTGCTGGCCGACGCGGTGGCGGTCGGCGTGCCGACGCTGGGCGTCTGCCTCGGTCACCAGCTGGCCGCGGTGGCCCTCGGCGGCTCGGTGGGACGCAATCCCTCGGGTCGCACCATCGGACCGGTGCCGGTGCGCCTGACCGGTGCCGCGGCATCCGACGTGCTGTTGGCGGGCGTCGACGGGCTGCCGGCGATCCACTACAACGATGACGTGGTGCTCGATATGCCTTCTGGCGCAACCGTTCTGGCGACCCTGCCCGACGGGCGGCCGCAAGCCGTGCGCTTCGGCCCCTCGGCCTGGGGGGTGCAGTTCCACCCCGAGACCTCGCCGGAGGTGTTCGGGGCGTGGCTGCGATGGGACTCGCCCGACGGCCTGACGCCGGAGCAGGAGACCCTGCTGGCCGAGGTGACCCTGGCACGCGCGGTGCTGCGCACGGCCTGGCAGCCACTTGCCGAGCGCTTCGCAGCGCTCGTGCAGGCGGAGGCCGCGATGCGTCGTGCGTCGCCGATCACGTCCTGAGGGCTGCTCGGTGACCCGGGACTAGCATCGAGGCGGCGGGTCCCGCACCCCGTGGTCGACCCAGCCCTGACGGAGAGACGCCATGAGCTCAACGACCTCGGCGCAGTCCCGCGAACGCATCGTCATCCTCGGTGCCGCGGGCCGCGACTTCCACGACTTCAACCTGATGTACCGGGACGACCCCGGGGTCGAGGTGGTGGCCTTCACGGCCACCCAGATCCCCGACATCGACGGGCGCACCTACCCGCCCGAGCTGGCCGGCCCGCTGTACCCGCACGGCATCCCGATCGTCGACGAGAGCGAGCTGGAGTCGCTGGTCGGGCGCGAGCAGGTCGACACGGTGGTGCTCGCGTACTCCGACCTCTCGCACGCCCAGGTCATGCACCTCGGGTCGCGCGTCATCGCCACCGGCGCCGACTTCGTGGTGCCCGGCACGCGGCGCACGATGCTGCGATCGCGGCGCCCGGTCGTGGCGGTCACCGCGGTGCGCACGGGGGTCGGCAAGAGCCAGACCACACGCTACGTCGCCCGCCTGCTGCAGGACATGGGGCTGCGGGTCGTCGCGGTGCGGCACCCGATGCCGTACGGCGACCTGGCCGCCCAGGCCTGCCAGCGCTTCGAGACCGTCGAGGACCTCGTCAAGCACCAGTGCACCATCGAGGAGCGCGAGGAGTACGAGCCGCACATCGAGGCCGGGGTCGTGGTCTACGCCGGCGTCGACTACGGGCAGATCCTGCGCGAGGCCGAGACCGAGGCCGACGTCGTGCTGTGGGACGGCGGCAACAACGACCTGCCGTTCTACGCCCCCGACCTGCACGTGGTGCTCGCGGACCCGCTGCGCCCCGGTGACGAGGCGGGCTACCACCCCGGCGAGGCCAACGTGCGGATGGCCGACCTGGTGATCGTGGCGAAGTGCGACTCGGCGCCGGCCGAGGACATCGCGGCGGTGGAGGCGTCCGCGCGGTCGCTCAACCCACGCGCCGACGTTCTCCGCTGCGACAGCCCGGTCACCCTCGACGACCGGTCGGTCGCCGCCGGCAGTCGGGTGGTCGTCATCGAGGACGGCCCCACCCTGACGCACGGCTCGATGAGCTTCGGGGCCGGTGTCGTCGGTGCCCGGAATGCCGGTGCCGCCGAGATCGTCGACCCCACGCCGTTCGCGGTGGGCTCGATCGCGGCGACGTACGCGAAGTACCCGAACGCGCGCGGCATCCTGCCGGCGATGGGGTACGGGGAGGCCCAGACCCGCGACCTCGAGGCGACGATCCGGGCCATGGTGGATGCCGGGGCGATCGACGCGATCGTGTCGGGGACGCCGGTGGACATCACCCGGGTGATCTCCGTGGACGTTCCGCTGACCCGGGCCCGCTACGAGCTGCGTGAGCAGGACCCCGGCCGGCTGGCCGCCGCCCTGGCCAAGGCCCTCGACCGCTGACCCCGCGCCGGGCCCGCGACCCCTCCCGCCGGCTCGACCTGGGCTACCGCCTGGTAGGTCAGGGCGGTGCTGCGGCACCGGCCCCCGGTTCCTGGTGGGTCAGTCGACGGGGCGGCCGTGCAGGGCGGCGAAGAGCACCGGCGCCAGGTCGGCGTCGCGGACGTCCTCGAGCGTCACCGGCCGGCCGTCGGGCCCGGCGAGCGGCACCCGCCAGTTGGGGTACTCGTCGTTGGTGCCCGGCTGGTTGACGGCCCTATGGTCACCGACCACGTCGGCCAGGGCGACGGCGAGCATCCGGCTCGGGGTGAGCGCCATCCACCGGTGCAGCGCCTCGACGACGGAGTCGATGCCGGCGTCCGGACCGAGCAATCCACGCGCGACGCAGGCGTCACGCAAGCGCGCGATCGAGGCCTCCTCCTGCGCTCGCTCCTCCTCCACCGGGCGGGTCAGCAGGCCGAGCTGCTCGCGGATGGCGACGTGCTCGAGCGAGAGGTAGCCCGCCGACGGCGGCAGGTCGTGCGTCGTGACGGTCGACAGGCACAGCTCGCGGTAGCGCTCGGGCGGCTTGGGCGCGGCGTCCTCCCACTCGAACCACAGGATCGAGGTGCCGACCAGCCCCCGCTCGGTCATGTAGTCGCGCACGTGCGGGGCCACCACCCCGAGGTCCTCACCGATGACCACGGCACCGGCCCGCTGCGCCTCGAGCACGAGGATGCCGAGCAGCGCCTCGTGGTCGTAGTGCACGTAGGTGCCCTCGGCCGGCGTGCCACCGGCCGGGATCCACCAGAGCCGGAACAGGCCGATGATGTGGTCGACCCGGATGCCGCCCGAGTCGCGCAGCACGGTGCGCACCATGTCGCGGAACGGCGCGTAGCCGAGCTCGGCGAGCCGGTCGGGGCGCCAGGGCGGCTGGCTCCAGTCCTGTCCGAGCTGGTTGAACTGGTCGGGCGGCGCGCCCACGGTGACCCCGCGCGCCAACGCGTCGCCGAGCCCCCAGGCGTCGGCGCCGAGCGGGTGCACTCCCACGGCGAGGTCGTGCACGATGCCGAGCGGCATGCCCGCCGCCCGGGCGTCCTGCTGGGCCGAGGCCAGCTGCTGCTCGAGCAGCCACTGCAGCCAGCGGTGGAAGTCGACCTCGGTGGCGTGCCGCTCGCGGAACGCGGCCACGGCGGCGCTGGAGGGGTCCTGCAGCTCTGCGGCCCACGAGCTCCAGGGCATGCCGTGCTCCTCGACGAGCGCGCACCAGGTGGCGTAGGTCGTGAGGCCCTCGCCCTCGCGGTCGCAGAAGTCGACGAAGGACTGCGCCCGCGGGCCGGTCAGCCCCACGTCGAAGACCAGCCGCAGTGCCTCCTTCTTCGCGGTCCACGCGGCGTCGCGGTCGATCCGGTCGACCGAGTTCAGGGCACGGGCACCGGCGGCCAACGTCGCGACCCGGCGGTAGGCGGCATGGTCCAGCCGGGCCAGCTCGGGCACGTCCTCCACCCGCAGGTAGAGCGGGTTCACGAAGCGCCGGGTGGTGGGCAGGTAGGGGGAGGGCTCCATCGGCACCACCGGCTCCGCGGCGTGCAGGGGGTTGATCAGCACGAAGTCGGCGTCGTGCGCCGCCGCGGCCCAGGTGGCCAGGTCGGCGAGGTCGCCGAGGTCGCCGACGCCCCACGACTCGCCCGAGCGCACCTGGTACAGCTGCGCCGTCAGCCCCACGACGCGACCCTCGGCCACCGCCGGCGGCAGCTCGAGGCGCTGCGGCGTGACGACCAGCGTGGCCTCGGTGGTGCGCGGGTCGAGCGCCGGCACGTCGAGGTGTGCCACGAGGCGGTGCCAGCCGACCGGCAGGTCGCCGGGCACCTCGAAGGTGGCCTCCCCCACCACCTGGCCGTCGACCTCGCGCTCGGGCACCCACCGGTCGACCTGCGGCAGCTCGCGCACGGAGCCGTCCTCGAGCACGACGTCGAGCCGGATGCCGGTGCCCGCCGGCACGTGTGCGTGGACCCATGGTGTCCACCCCTCCCGCGTCACCACGGTCGGGGGCAGGGTGCGCCGCCAGGGCGCGAGCTCGACTCCGGCGAGGGCCTGTTCGACGGCGTCGTCGCCCTCTGCGTCGACCCCCAGCGCGGTGAGCACGGCGCGGATGGCGGCCGCCGAGACGGTGACGTGCTGGCCCTGCCAGTCCCAGTACTCCGTCGCCACCCCGTGGGCGTGGGCGAGCTCGACGAGCCGGGGCGGCGGGGCGGGGGGAACCATGCGCCCATCCTGCCGTGCGGGGGCCGCCGGCCCGAATCCGGGAACGCCGCAGTCAGCCGCCGACGTCGTCGCGCCACGAGTGCCGCGGGTCGAACCCGAGCACCCGGCGGGCCTTGTCGATCGACAGCAGAGTGTCGTGCTCGCCGAGGTCACCGCGCACCTCGACCCCCGGGAACTCGGCCGCCACGAGCTCGGCGTTGGGGCGGCTCATCACGGTGTCCGGCGAGGCGATGATGAACCGGTCGAACCCGGGCTCGCGGTGCTCGAGCGCCTTCTCGACCGCGAGCGCGCCGTCCCGCCCGTCGATGTAGCCCCACAGGTTCCAGCGGCGCAGGGCCGGGTCGGCGTCGAAGGAGGGGAACTGCGCGTAGTCCTCGACGTCCATGACGTTGGAGAAGCGCAGCGCCGTGACCGACAACCCCGGGTGCCACCGGCACAGCTCGATCGCCATCGTCTCCTCGAGGTGCTTGCCGAGCGAGTAGACCGACTCCGGCCGCGCCGGGTACTCCTCGTCGACCGGGACGTAGGGCGGGGGCGTGTCGAACGGCAGCCCCAGAACCGTCTCGCTCGACGCCATCACCACCTTGTCGATGCCGAGCCGGGTCGCGGCGTGCAGCACGTTGAAGGTGCTCAGCTGGTTGTTGCGGAACGTCGCCACGTCGCTGTGCAGCCCGGGCGCCGGGATCGCCGCGAGGTGCACCACGGCCTCCGCAGCGGGCTGCTCGCCGCGCACGCCACCGAGGGCGTCGACCACCTGGCCGTAGTCGGTGAGGTCGATGGCGAGCCAGCCGCTCCACCGCTCCCCGGAGGTGTCGAGGTTGGCGACGTCGTGCCCGCTGCCCCGCAGCCGATCCACGACATGACGTCCGAGCTTTCCCGACCCTCCGGTCACCGCGATGCGCATGCGGCGAGCGTATGCCGTGCGCCCCGGCCCACGGCGCGCGGATGCCGTGCCGTCCTCGCGCGGGCGGCACGGCATCCGCCGTGGTTCAGACGCTCGGCGACTCCTGGTGGAGCGGCTGGAGCACCTTCTGCACCCGGGGGTCACCGGCATCCGCGAAGTAGTCGCCGTGGATCGTCTCGTCCTCGCCGTCGGGCGCCTTGACGGCCCGCAAGACGAAGGTCAGCACGACCGCCACGACCAGGTTGATGACGAACGCGGTGAGGGCGATGTAGCCCAGCTGGCCGATGACCGGCATGTTGGCCAGCGAGCCACCGAAGTGGTTGATGCCGGCCCGCGGGTTGGCGACGTTCCACGCCTGCCAGGTGCCGTAGACCATCCCGACCGCCCAGCCCGCGAGGAGCGCCCAGCGGTGCATCCAGCGGGTGTAGAGGCCCAGCACGATGGCCGGGAAGGTCTGCAGGATCCAGATGCCGCCGAGCAGCTGGAAGTTGATCGCGTTCTGCTTGTCGAGCAGCAGCACGAACACCAGCGCGAACAGCTTGACCACGAGCGAGGCGAGCTTGGAGACCTTCGCCTCCTGCTCCACCGTGGCGTCGGGCTTGAGCCACTCCTTGTAGATGTTGCGGGTGAAGGTGTTGGCGGCGGCGATCGACATGATCGCCGCGGGCACCAGGGCCCCGATCGCGATGGCGGCGAAGGCCACGCCCGCGAACCACGAGGGGAACGCGTCCTCGAAGAGCTGCGGGATGACGAGCTGCGCGTTGGGCTTGCCGTCGGCGCCGATCGGCTTGGTGCCGGCCGCGATGGCCACCCAGCCGAGCAGGGCCAGCAGGCCGAGCACGAAGCTGTAGGCGGGCAGGATCGCGGCGTTGCGACGCACGGTGTTGCGGGTCGAGGCCGACAGGCTGGCGGTGATCGAGTGCGGGTACATGAACAGGGCGAGCGCCGATCCCAGGCCCAGCGTGGCGTACGCCCAGTACTGCGTCGCGCCGGGGATGAAGACGCCGGTGGGCTTGCCGTCGGTGGGGTTGGGCTTGGCCATCTTGGTCTGCGCGGCGTCGAAGATGTGCGACCAGCCGCCGAACTTCGTGGGCAGGTAGATGATCGCCACGATGATGACGAGGTAGATCAGGGTGTCCTTGACGAACGCGATGATCGCCGGGGCGCGCAGGCCGCCCGAGTAGGTGTAGGCCGCGAGCAGGGCGAACGCGATGAACAGCGGGAGGTCCTGGGCGATGACGCTGTCGCCGCCGCCGAGTCCGACGACCTCGAGCACGGCCTGGATGCCGACCAGCTGGAGCGCGATGTAGGGCATCGTCGCGAGGAACCCGGTGACCGCGACGGCCAGCGACAGCCCGCGCGAGCCGAACCGGCCGCGCACGAAGTCGGCCGTCGTGACGTAGCCGTGCCGGTGGCTGACCGACCACATCCGGCCCATGAAGACGAAGATGATCGGGTAGAGCACGATCGTGTAGGGCACGGCGAAGAACCCCGACACCGACCCCGCGGCCCACATCGCCGCAGGGACCGCGATGAAGGTGTAGGCGGTGTAGAGGTCACCGCCGAGCAGGAACCAGGTGATCCAGGTGCCGAACGAGCGACCGCCCAGGCCCCACTCGTCGAGCGACTCCATGCTCGTGGGACGGCGCCACCGGCTGGCCCAGAACCCCATGCCGGTGACCAGCGCGAAGAGCAGCACGAGGACGAACAGGGCGACTCCGTTGACGTTGCTCATCAGCGCACCTCCCCGTCGGTCGGCAGGTCGTCCATCGGCCGGTGCGGCCGGGCGACCAGGACGATGCGGTAGGCGGTGTAGGTGAGCGCCGAGGTCAGGAAGACCCACAGGAACTGGTACCAGATGAAGAACGGGAACGCGCCGAGCCGCGGCTCGTCGCGGCTGTAGCTGCTCACCCACATCAGGGCGATGATCGGGAGCGCGAGCAGCACGCCGGCCAGCACGAGCAGGCCGGTGCGCGCGGGTGGCACGGTGTCGTGGTCGACCGCGTCGGGGCGGTCGGGGTCGACGGCGTCGACAGAGCTCATGGTTCCTCCTCGGTTCCCCGGCGCGCGGTGGTCGTGACCGGCCCACCGATCACCGTAGGCACTCGGCACCGCCCTGCGGGCTTTGCGGACCACCGGTCTCCGGGCCGTCGGTGGGCCTCGGCACAATGGCTGGATGTCCACGATCGTCTTCCTCCACGCCCATCCCGACGACGAGGCCTCGCAGACCTCCGGCTCGATGGCGCGCGCCGTCGACGAGGGCCACCGCGTGGCCGTCGTCTTCGCCACCCACGGTGACCACGGCGAGGCGCCCGACGACCTCGCGCCCGGCGAGACGGTGGTCGACCGGCGCCGTGTGGAGGCGCAGGCGTCGGCCGCCGCCATCGGCCTGCACCGGGTCGTGTGGCTCGGCTATGCCGACTCCGGGATGAGCGGCTGGGAGCAGAACTCGCACGAGGGCGCCTTCACCGCCGCGCCGCTCGACGAGGCCGCCGCACGGTTCGCGGCAGTCCTCGACGAGGAGGACGCGGACATAGCCGTCGGCTACGACTGGCACGGCGGCTACGGCCACCCCGACCACGTGCAGGTGCACCACGTGCTGCACCGCGGCGCCGAGCTGGCCGCCCGCACGCCACGGCTGCTCGAGTCGACGATCAACCGCGACGCCATGCGCCGCTTCGGCGAAGCCGCCAAGGCGGCCGGCGTCGAGGGCACCGACGAGTGGGACCCCGACCAGCCGATGGACGACGGCAACCCGCTGGGTGAGCCCGAGTCAGCCATCTCGTGGCGGGTCGACGTCGAGCCGTGGATCGAGCGGCGGCTGGCGGCGCTCGAGGCGCAACGAATCCAGACCACCGACTTCGGCATGATGCTCGCGATGCCGCCCGAGGTGTTCGCGGCCTTCTTCGGCCACGAGCACTACATCGAGCCGGGCCGCGCTGCCGGCATGGTCGACGGCTGGCCGTTCGGCGACTGAGCGGCGAGCAGCGGCTCGAGCACAGCACCGGCGGATGCCGGGTGCTCCCGTCCCGGCCCGGGCGGCACCTCTCGCGCCCGCCCGAGGTCGTCCGACGCCTGCTCCAGCAGGGCCCGCGCCGCCGCGCGGCCCGACTGCACCATCCGGTCGAGCTGGTGGAACTCGAGCAGCCCCACCCCCATCGACGACGGGCCGACCACCCACGCCCCCCGGGCACGGGCGGCATCCCCGGCTCCCCCGCTGCCGATCATCATGGTGCGCATCAGGGTCTCGCCGAGCCCCGGCACCCGCGGCCGCCCGGGGCCGCGCGGGCCCTCGCCACCCGACCCGATCGTCACCGCCACCACGGGCCCCTCGTCCCGCTCCACGAGCAGGTCAATGGGCAGGTTGTCGAGCACGCCGCCGTCGACGAGCAGCCGCCCGTCGTCCTGGGCCAGTGGAGCGAACAGCACCGGCAGCCGGGACGACGCCAGCCCCGCGTCGACCAGCCGGCCGCGGCGGTGCACCTGGCGGGAGCGGCCGACCAGGTCGACGCTGACCATCGACAGCTGACGCGGCAGCCCCTCCAGCACGGTGTCGGCGCCGTAGTGGCGCTCCATGGCCGCATGCACCCGCCGCCCGCGGGCGAGCGACCGGGCCGATAGCCGGTAGTCGCTGAACGGCCGGCGCCGCACGAACTCCGCGTAGCAGATCTCCTCCAGGGTCGCCCCGTCGACGCCGGTGGCGTGCAGGCCCGCGATGATGGCGCCGACGCTGGTGCCGGTGACCCGGTCGACGTGAAGACCGGCGTCCTCGAGCTCGCGCAGCACCCCGACGTGGGCGAACGCGCGCGCCCCGCCGCCGGCCAGGGCCAGCCCGAGCGAGCGCCCGGCGAGCCGGTCTGCCAGCGGTCGCAGCCCGGCCCCGAGGTCACCGGTGACGAGGGTGAGCTGCCAGGCGTCGGTGGCCGCCACCCAGGCCACCCGCTGCTCGGGGGTCGGCGCCGGGCCGAGCAGCACCAGCTCCGGGAGACGGGCCGGCGCCGGTGACGGCCCCGCACCGGGCGCCGGTTCGCCACCGGTCGCGACGAGCACCACGGCATCCGCCTGGCGCAGGCAGAACTCGCGCCACCCGGCATCCGGGCCGTCGGCGGGTGGCGCGACGAGCAGCACACGGTCGTGGTCACGCTCGGCGCGGGCCAGCCCGTCGGGGCTCACGGGGCCCGGCGTCGCGACCCGCAGGTGCTGGCGCAGCCGGCGGCCGAGCACCTCCCCCACTTCGGCGACCTGCTCAGCGGTGACGACGGGGCCCAGCCCGACGACGGCGACCACCGACACCCGCTCGGGCGGTGGCGGGGCCGCACCACCGCTCCCCGCCGTGCGCAGCCGCTCGGCGACCTGACCGAGCACGAACCTGGCCGCCGAGGGGTCGGTGGCGAGCACGTCCTCGAACGCCGATCGAGGGATCTCGACCAGGGTGGTGTCGCGGCGTGCGCGCACCGTCGCCGACCGCTGCTCCCCGGTGAGAAGGGCCAGCTCGCCGAGCACCTGTCCCGGGCCGAGCTCACGCACCACCGCGCCGTCGACGAGCACCTCGAGGCGACCGGTGCGCACCGCGAACGCCGACCCGGGTGGGTCGCCCTGACGGATCAGCACCGCGCCGGCCGGCAGGTCGACGACGCGCGTCGCGCGCTCCAGCCGGTTGCGAGCGGCCGTGGGAAGCGCCGAGAACAACGGCAGCTCGGACAGGTCGACGGCGTCCGTGGTGCCCAGCGCCGCGGGAACGGCCCACTGCGCCGGGGGGATCGGTGGGAGCACGACCGGTTGCCGGTGGTCGTCGACGTCCTCCTCCGCCACCGCGGAACGGATCCGGCCCAGCGGCAGGGCGAGCAGCGCGACGACGACGAACGCCACGATGGACAGCACCCATCCGGCGTGCAGTGAGTCGACCACCGTCGCCGGGGTCGGGTCGCCGATGATGACGACGAGCACCGCGATGCCGATGACGCCACCGAGCTGGCGGGCGCTCGACGCCACCGCGGATGCCGTGGCGTAGCGGCCCCCGGGCACCGCCGCCAGCGTCGCGCTGCCGAGCAGGGGCAGGGTGGCGCCGACGCCGATGCCGCTGAGGACCTGGCCCGGCATCCACTGCGCCCAGAACGCGGGCTCGAGGCCCACCCGCTGGTGGTACCAGAGGTAGGCGGCGGCCCAGACCAGCGCCCCGGGCACGACGAAGACACGGTAGCCGTGGCGCTCGGCGAGCGGCCCGAGGCGCGACGCGACGAAGGCCGCCACGACCGCGCCGGGCACCAGCGCGAGGCCGGCCTCGAGCACGTCGTAGCCCCAGACGTACTGCAGCCACAGCACGTTGGTCAGGAGGTAGGCGTAGAAGCCGAATCCCGCGGCGACCGTTGCGGCAGAACCCAGGTCGAACGAACGCAGGCGCAGCAGCATCGGGTCGAGCATCGGCGCCCGGTGCCGCCTCGAGCTGAGCACGAAGAGCACCAGCGCGACGGTCGCGCCGACGAACGACCCGATCACCTGGGGGCTCGCCCAGCCCCAGTCCGCACCCTTGACGATGCCGAGGTTGAGCAGTGCCAGGCTGGTGACCAGCAGGCCGGCACCCACCAGGTCGGGCATGGTGCGGCGGCCGGGCGCCCGGCTCTCGACCAGCTGGTGCCGCGCCGCCCACACGGCCACCAGGCCGAAGGGCAGGTTCACCAGGAACGCCCAGCGCCAACCGCCCAGCTGCACCAGCGCCCCGCCGATGGGCGGCCCGACCCCCGCGGCCACGGCGGCCGAGGCGCCCCAGACCCCGATCGCGTGCGCCCGGCGCTCGGCAGGGAAGGCCGCGATGACCAGGGCCAGCGACGCGGGGACGAGCATCGCCGCACCGAACGCCTGCACCACCCGGGCGAGGACCAGCAGCTCGACCGACGGGGCGAGCCCACAGGCCGCCGACGCGACGGTGAAGACGGCGACCCCGGCGACGAACGACCGCCGGCGGCCCACCAGGTCGGTCAGCCGGCCGCAGAGGATGAGCGACGCCGCGAAGACGATGTTGTAGGCGTTGAGGACCCACGAGAGCTCGCCGACAGTGGTGTCGGAGAACGACTCCCGGATGGAGGGGAACGCCACGTTGACGATGGTGGCGTCGAGGAAGGCGAGGAAGGCGCCGAAGCTGGCGACCAGAAGGACGCGTGACGGCGGAACGCGCGTCGTCGCGGCTGATGCCATTCACACCTCCGGGGTCCGGGCCGAACCTAGCTCCTCGGACCCCGCTGCACAGGTTGGATGCACGAACCGGCGCCGTGAGCCGCACCGCGGTCACCCGGTCAGCGCACGACGAGCACCACGCGGCCCGCGCGCTCCACCACGCGGCGGCTCACCGAGCCCATCAGCAGCCCGCGGAACCCACCGGCTCCGCGCCGGCCGAGCACGACCAGGTCGACGTCCCGCTGCATGGCCACCTCGACCACCGCGCGAGCCGGTGACCCGTGCCGCACGACGATGTCCACCGGCACACCGGGGTGCCGGGCGGCCACCGGGTCGGCGACGCGGTGGCCCAGCTCGGTGTACCGCTGCTCCACGGCCTCCCAGCGGCTGCTGGAGCGCTCGGTCACCACGACCCCGTCCTGGACCTCCACGTTCCAGCCGAGCACGCAGGTGATGCCGGCACCCGCGGCGTCGGCGACCGAGAACGCCAGCTCGGCCGCACGGCGGCTGGCCTCACTGCCGTCGACCGCGACGAGGATGCGCCGCGGCGCGGCCACCACCGTGTCGGACGGCACGACGGCGACGGGGCAGTGGGCGTGGGCCACGACGGGCAGTGCGACCGACCCGAGGAGGATGCGCTCGAGGCGGCCACGCGCCGGTGCGCCGACGACCACCCGCGCCGCGTTCTCCGACAACCGGACCAGGGCGGCAGCCGGCGGGCCCCAGGGCACGGCGACGGCCACGTCGAGCACCTCGTGGCGCCGGGCCCGCGCCCGATCGGCGGCCCGGTCGAGGATGCGGTGCGCCCCCTCGGCGAGGTGCTCGGCGAGGCTCGGCGACCCGGACACCAGGGTCTCGTAGGGCGAGAGCTGCACCTGCGGGTCGACGACGGTCACCAGCCGCAGGGGTGCGCGCAGCCGGGCTGCCTCGTCGGTGGCCCAGTCGACGACCGCCTCGTCGGCGGTGGAACCGTCGACCGCGACGACCACCGCCCCGCTGGCGCCCAGGATCTCGTCCCCGGGTGCGCCCGACGAGCTGGTGGGAAGGGGGGTGCTGACCTCGTGCTCGGCCATGCCTCCATGATCCCCCGCGTGCCGGCCGGCGACGCCGTCTCGTCCGTCACACCTGCCCCCCCGACATTGCGGCGTTGTCGATCTGCCACTCACACCGCTGCCTCCAAGCGGCCCCACCAGGCGCGCGTGCTGCGCCATGGCGCCCGGAAGGACACCCGTGCGGGCTACGTCGCCCAGCCGTATCGGTCCCTACGGGCCGCTGTGGGCTCAGGCGGGCGGCGGCGGAGGCGGGTTCAGGGCGGTGAGCAGCCGGCTGGTCGCCGCCGCGAGCTGCACCGGGGTCGCCGCCTGGTCACGGGTGGCCACCAGTGACTCGACGTCCGCGCGGGAGGCGCGCACGGCATCCCGCAGCGTGCGGGCGCGAGCGGCACGCTCCTCCTCCGGTGCCGCGGCCTCGAGGCCCGTGAGCCGGTCCTCGGTGGCGCTCACCCGGGCGGCGCTGACCTGCCACCCGCCGGCCAGTGCGTCGGGGGTGCTGGTCTGCTGCAGGTCGGGCAGCAGCACCCGCCCGAACCAGGCGACCTCGGCCTCGGTCTCGGCGAGCTCGGCGTCCCAGGCGGCGCGGCGCCGGCTGCGCACGACGAGGAACCCGGCCAGGCCGGCAAGCAGCGCGGCCAGGACGAGCCACAGCCAGCCGGGAATGCCGCCACCCTCGTCGGCGACCGGCGCGGGGGCGGCCGTCACGGTGGCGGACGGCGTCGGGGTGGGCGTCGGCGTGGGCGTCGGTGTGGCGGTCGTGGTGCGGGTGACCTCCGTGGTGGGTGTCACCGTCGAGGTGACCACCACCGACGTCGTCTCGGTCGGGGTCGGCGGCTGCGTCGTCGGGGTGGGGGTGGGTGGCTTGGTCGTTGTCGTGGGTGTGGGCGTGGGAGTAGGTGTGGGTGTCGGGGTGTCGCTCCGGGTCCGGGTGGGCTCCGGCGTCGGGGTGTCGGGCACCACGGCGGTGGGTGGCACCGACAGCGAGGGGAGCGAGACGGACGGCACCGGCACCGAGATCGACGGCACGGACACCGAGACTGACGGCACCGTCAGCGACCGGGACGGGGTGGGCAGGGTGACGCCGCCTCCGCCACATCCGGTCAGCAGCAACGCCACCGTCGCGCCGGTCGGCACGAGCCACCCTCGAGACCTCGTCGTGCCCGGGGTGCGGTTGTCCATGTCTCGGCCTTCCTGTCGTGCGGTGCGCTGCCCCACGCAGTCTCGACGGCGGCCTGCATCGGGGCATCACCCGCACCGGATGATGCGGCCCGGGGGCAGCGGACGGTGCAATGGCGCGATGGACGACTCCGCACAGGCCGCCCCCACCGCGGAGCACGCCCGGCTGGCTCAGGCCACCGGCCGCGCCGAGACCAGCCTGTTCACGGCCAACCCCTGGTACGAGTGGGGGCCCTACCTCAGTGAGCGCGCCTGGGGCACGGTGCGTGAGGACTACTCCGCCGACGGCGACGCGTGGCGCTCCTTCCCGCACGAGCAGGCGCGCTCGCGGGCCTACCGGTGGAACGAGGACGGCATGGCCGGCATCTCCGACCTCCACCACGAGCTGTGTCTGGGGCTGGCCCTGTGGAACGGCCGCGACCCGATCCTCAAGGAGCGCATGTTCGGCCTCTCCGGCCCCGAGGGGAACCACGGCGAGGACGCCAAGGAGTACTGGTGGTACCTCGAGGGCCTGCCCAGCCACGCCCTGCTGCACTGGCGCTACCACTACCCGCAGGCCGAGTTCCCCTACGAGGCGCTGGTCCACCACGGGCGTGGGCTGGACGACCCCGAGCTCGAGCTGCTCGACACCGGGGTCTTCGACGACGACCGCTACTGGTCGGTCGACGTCACCTACGCCAAGGCGAGCCCCACCGAGGTGCTGATGCGCGTCGTCGTGGAGAACCACGGACCGGAGGAGGCCACCCTCGAGGTGCTGCCCACCCTGTGGTTCCGCAACACCTGGTCGTGGGACGAGGGGGCACCCCGGCCGCGCATCTCGGGCGACGGCAGCTCGCTGGAGGTCACCGACCACGCGCTCGCCGGCTACCGGCTGGATGCCGCGCCGGGCCCGGACGGGCTGGCGCCGGAGGCGTTGTTCTGCGAGAACGAGACCAACCTCCCGCGGGTGTTCGGTGGGTCCGCGAGCACCCCCTTCCCGAAGGACGGCATCAACGACCACGTGGTGTCCGGCGCCGAGACCGTCAACCCCGCGGGGGTGGGCAGCAAGGCGTCCCTGCGCTACCGGGTCACCGTCCCTGCGGGCGGCAGCGCCGAGCTGCGGCTGCGCCTGCACCGGCCGGAGCCGACCGGTGCCGCTGAACCCTCTTGGGCTGCAACGGCATTCGACACCGTCGTCGCCGATCGCGAGGCGGACGCCGACGAGTTCTACGCGCACCTGGCGCCGGAGGGAACCACGCCCGAGCAGCTGCGCGTCCTGCGGCAGGCGAGCGCGGGGCTGGTGTGGAGCAAGCAGATCTACCCCTACGACGTCGCACGCTGGCTCGACGGCGACCCCGGGCAGCCACCGCCGCCGCCGGGCCGCCACACGGGTCGCAACGCCGGCTGGCGGCACCTCGACTCGTTCGACGTGCTCGCCATGCCCGACCCGTGGGAGTACCCGTGGTTCGCCGCCTGGGACCTCGCCTTCCATGCCACGGCCTGGGCCCACCTGGATCCGGCGTTCGCGAAGTACCAGATGCTCGTGCTGCTGCGCGAGTGGTTCCAGCACCCCAACGGCGCGCTGCCGGCCTACGAGTGGAACTTCGACGACGTCAACCCGCCCGTGCACGTGCTCGCCGCGCTGCGCGTGTTCGTGCTCGACGGCCAGCGCGACCGCGACTTCCTGGAGCGGATCTTCCAGAAGCTGCTCGTCAACTTCACCTGGTGGCTCAACCGCCAGGACGCCGACGGCAACAACCTCTTCGGCGGCGGCTTCCTCGGCCTGGACAACATCAGCCCGATCGACCGCTCCAACCTCGACGACGGCAACCGGCTCGAGCAGGCCGACGGCACGGCCTGGATGGCCTACTACGCGATGTGGATGCTGGTCATCTCCATCGCGCTCGCCGAGGAGAACCCGGTCTACGAGGACATGGTCGTCAAGTTCCTCGAGCAGTTCCTCCAGATCCGCACCGCCCTGGAGGACACCGACCTCTACGACGCGCAGGACGCGTTCTTCTACGACCGGCTGTTGCGGCCCTCGGGCGAGTCGGTGGCCGTCAAGGTGCGCACCATCTCGGGCCTGATCCCGCTGCTCCCCGCCGTCGGCATCCCCCGGCCGCAGGCCGCCCAGGTCGACCGGCTCGGCAAGCGGTTCGCCGCCATCCGAGACGCCTGGACCGCTGACGGCAAGAACCTGGCCGGCCTGGTGCGCGAGATCGACGGGCACGAGAACGTGCTGGTCTCGGTGCTGCGACCGGATGAGCTGCACGCCGCGCTCTCGGAGTTCCTCGACGAGGACGCCTTCCTCTCGCCGCACGGCCTGCGGTCGGTCTCGAAGCGCTACGAGGGCAACCCCTACGGTATCCCGGGGATGCCGGGCGCCACGGTCGACTACGAGCCGGCCGAGTCCACGACCGGGATGTTCGGCGGCAACTCGAACTGGCGTGGACCGGTGTGGATGCCGCTCAACTACCTGGCGGTGCGCCAGTTCGTCGTGTGGCACCGCTTCCTCGGTGACGACTTCACGGTCGAGTACCCGACGGGGTCGGGGACGCAACGCACCATGGGGGAGGTCGCCCAGGACCTGTCCGACCGCCTGCTGTCGATCTGGCTCCCGGACGCCGACGGGCGCCGACCGGTCTTCGGCGGCGTGCGGCGCCTGCAGGAGGACCCGGCGTGGAAGGACAACCTGCTGTTCTTCGAGTACTTCCACGGTGACAACGGCGCCGGCCTCGGGGCCATGCACCAGACCGGCTGGACCGCCCTCGTCGTCGACCTCCTCCTCGACCCGCCCGGCCGGTCCCGGCGACCCTTCGACGTGCGGTAGCCACCCGGGGTCGGCGCAGCACCATCGACGGCACCAAGGAGCACCGGCGGGTCCGCCCCCACCGACAACCCCCTCCTCGAGACCGTCGCCCCACCACGGACGCCTCGCTCCAGCGCGGCGGTCCGCCCGCGGACGCCCCCGCCACGATCCGACAGGCCGCCCTGCCACCGTCGACGCCGGGCTCGACCCGATGGAGTGACCCGAGGGCGTGGTCAGCCGACCGCGACGTAGACGGTGTTCGCCGAGGTACCACCCGTGAGCGGGTTGGCGAATCGCACCACGTGCGCCTCGGCGGCGCCGAACCCGGCGCTCAGCACCCCCATGAAGTCGTCGTCCGGCGGGTCGTCCGACCACAGCGCGAAGACACCGCCGGGGTGCAGGTGCCCGCGGAGCGCGTGCAGGCCCTCGGCGGTGTAGAACGCCGCATGGCTGGGGTGCAGCACGTGCCGTGGCGTGTGGTCGATGTCGAGCAGCACCGCGTGCACCCTGGCCGGTCCCTCCGGCGCGAACGGCGCGGCCGCCGCGGCGAGCGCGAAGAAGTCACCCTGCACGAGCCGGGCGCGCGGGTCGGTGGCCAGCCCGGCGGCATCCGGCAACAGCGTTCGCTCGTGCCAGCCGATGACCGGCGCCAGCGCCTCGACCACGACCAGCGAGCCCACCCGCGGGTCCTCGAGCGTGGCGACCGCGGTGTAACCCAGCCCGAGACCGCCCACGACGACGTCGAGTCGCTCGCCGGCGCAGGCGGCGAGGCCCAGCCGGGCCAGCTCGATCTCGGCGACCGGGAACAGGCTGGACATGAGGAACTCCTCGCCCAGCTTGACCTCGTAGACGTCGACGTCGAGGCTGCGCTCGAGCCGTCGGCGCAGGCTGATCTCGCCCATCGGGGTGGGCTGCCAGTCGAGCTCCTCGAACCGCCTGCTCATCGGCTCAACCCTCCTCGCGTGCCGTCCCGGTGTCGACTCCACTCCGGCCCGGCCCCGGCAGGCAGGATGGGCCGATGACCGAGCACCGCATGCCACCCTCGCACGCCGAGCGCGCCCGGGCGGCCGAGCCCGGCCTGGCCCGCTCGCTCCCCGGGCTCCTGCCTCCGCCGCCGGCCGCCGCCCTGCGGCAGCTGGCCGACGCCGCCGAGTCCCTCGACGAGCCGGGTGCGTGGGACCGCTACGGCGAGCACGGCCCGGTCGCCACCCTCGAGCGCCGGGTCGCCGACCTGCTCGGCACCCCCACGGCGGCGATGTTCCCCAGCGGGGTGATGGCCCAGCAGGCGATGCTGCGGGTGTGGTGCGACGAGCGGGGCTCACGCCGCATCGCGGCGCCCGCGCTCTGCCACCCCATCCAGCACGAGGACGACGGACCGCGCCTGCTGCACGGTTTCGACTTCGCCCTGCTGACCGACGGGCCCACCGTGCCGCAGGTCGAGCACCTCGAGGCGATTCACGGCCGGCTCGGCGCCGTCTTGCTCGAGCTGCCGCTGCGCAACGCCGGCTACCTGCTGCCGACGTGGGACGAGCTGGTCGCCTTCGCGCGGGCCTGCCGCGAGCGCGGTGTCCCCCTGCACCTCGACGGCGCCCGGATCTGGGAGTCGGCACCACATCTGGAGCACTCCCCCGCGGAGATCGCCGGCCTGGCCGACAGCGTCTACGTCTCGCTCTACAAGGGGCTCGGCGGGCTGGCCGGCGCAGTGGTGGCGGGTCCGGAGGACGAGGTGGCGCAGGCGCGGGTCTGGCGCAACCGGATGGGCGGCACCCTGTTCAGCCTCATGCCGTTCGCGGTCGCCGCGCTGCGCGGACTCGACCGCGAGCTGCCCCGCATGGCCGAGTACCACGAGCGGGCGGTGCTGCTGGCGCAGCGGCTGGAGGCCCGCGGCATCCGGGTCACGCCCCAGCCGCCGCACACCAACGCGTTCCGCATCCACGTCGAGCGCGAGGTGGCCGACCTCGACGAGCGCCGGGTCGTGGCGATGGAGCGCGAGCAGGTCAGGCTCTCGCCGCCGTGGTCGCCCTCCCCCACCCCGGGCTGGTCGTGGACCGAGCTCACCGTGGGGCCGGCCACGATGCAGTGGGACGTCGACGACGCGGCCGACGCCCTGGCGCGGGCCTACCCGCCCCAGCGCGTGAGCACTGCGAACGAGACGACCTCGATCGCATCGGACCCGGGGTGACGCCACGTCCCGCCACCGACGACCCCGACGAGGGCCGGCCGCCGCATCCGGAGTCGGCCATGACGTCACCTACCGCCTGGTAGGCGATGCGATCACTGCGCCTACGAGGCGGTAGCCGAGGCGAGTAGGCATCCCGGCTGGCCCGCGCCCTGAGTGCTGCAGCAGGGCTGGCCCGTTCGCGCCGGGTCGGCCACAATCGCACGATGACGTCCGTGGTCGTCGTCGGGGCCGGCGTCGCCGGCCTGCTGGCCGCGCGGGCGCTGGCCGACCACGTCGACGACGTCGTCGTGCTCGAGCGGGAACGGCTGGAGGATGCCGCCCGGCCGCGCGGCCACGTGCCCCAGGGGCGTCACCTGCACCTCCTGCTCTCGGCCGGCCTCGACCTGCTGGTCGGCTGGTTCCCCGGTCTCGACGACGAGCTGGAGTCGCTGGGCGCGGTGTGGGTCGACGGCACCCGGGGGTGGGTGCACCAGTCGGGTGGGTACCGCGCCAGGGGTGACTGGGGCCGGCCGGTGCTCAGCCTGACCCGGCCGCTGCTCGAGCAGGTGGTGCGGCGCCGGGTCGCCGCCCTGCCGGGGGTGGACCTGCGCGACGGCGTGGTGGTCGACCGGGTGGAGGCCGCGCCCGGCCGGGTGACCGGTGTGGTGGTCCACAGTGAGGTGCTGCGCCCGGACCTGGTCGTCGACTGCTCCGGCCGGTCCTCACGGATCGCCCACCAGCTCGAGGCGAGCGGCATCCTCGCACCGCCGGTGTCCCGGGTGCGCATCGACTGCGCCTACGCGAGCGGCTTCCTTCCCCGCTCGGCGGACGACTTCGACGGCAGCTTCCTCGTGTGCGGCACCTCGCCCCCGGAGTCGTTCCGGAGCGGCGCGCTGCTACCGGTCGAGGGCGAGCGGTGGATGGTGACCCTCGCCGGCGTGCACGGTGACGTGCCGGGCACCGCCCCCGACGAGGTGCTCGCCTTCGCTCGGGGCCTCGCGACGACCGCCTTCGCCCAGCTCGTGGACCGGCTCGGCCCGCTCTCCGGGGTCACGTCGTACCGGTTCCCGTCGAGCCAACGGCGCCACTACGAGAAGGTGCCGGCACCGCCGGCCGGCCTGGTCACCCTCGGCGACGCGGCCTGCAGCTTCAACCCGGTCTACGGCCAGGGGATGGCGTGCGCCGCGTTGCAGGCCCGGGCCCTCGCCGCGGCCCTGGCCGACACCGGCGTGCGGTGCGACGTGCTGCCGGCACGGTTCAACCGCAGCGCTGCCCGGATCATCGACGCCCCGTGGACGATCGCGGTGGGCGCCGACTTCCTGCACCCGCGCACGACGGGCCCCAAGGCGCCGGGCACCGACCTGGCCAACCGCTACACCCAGCGCGTCGTGAAGGCGACCCACCGCTCGGTGCCCCTGGCCCGCACCTTCAACCAGGTGGTCAACCTGGTCGAGCCGCCCACGGCCCTGGTGCGCCCCTCGGTGGTCGCGAAGGTCGGCGCCGCCTCGGTCACCGGGCGAGGCGGCCGGGCACCGGTGACCCACCCCAGAGTCGGACCGCACCCCGGCTGAACCGGTGCGGCCCCACGCCCGTGTTGTGGGGCGTGACCACCGTCGAGGTTCGGGTGACCCCTGGGTGGCTGCGGCTGCGTGAACCGGCGGACGCGGCCGCCCGATCCCTCGACCTCGCGCGCAAGGCGGTCCACGCGCAGACCGGCGAAGGCCGCACGGTCGTGCACGACCTCGGCTGCGGGAGTGGTTCGATGGGCCGCTGGCTGGCGCCACACCTGGCCGGTCCGCAGCACTGGGTGCTGCACGACCGCGACGCCGACCTGCTCCGCGTCGCGGCGAACGACCCACCGCGCAGCGCCGACGGCTCCGCCGTCACCGTCGAGACCCGCCGGGGCGACCTCACCCGGCTGACCCCGGACGACCTGGCCGGCGCCACGCTCCTCACCGCCTCCGCCCTGCTCGACATGCTGACCGCAGCCGAGCTGGAGCGCTTCGCCCGCTCCTGCGTCGCCGCCGCCGTGCCGGCGCTCGTGACGCTCTCGGTCACCGGCCGAGTGCGCCTCACGCCGAGCGACCCCCTCGACAGCGCCCTGGGCAGTGCCTTCAACCAGCACCAGCGAAGGACCGTCGGTGGTCGCTCCCTGCTGGGGCCGGTCGCGGCCCGAGCCGCCGTCGACACCTTCGGCGAGCTGGGGTCCCGGGTCGAGGTGCGGCCGAGCCCGTGGCGGCTGGATGCCGGGTGCCCCGCGCTGACCCGTGACTGGCTGGCCGGCTGGGTGGGTGCCGCCGTCGAGCAGCGCCCCGAGCTCGCCGCCGCGGCACCCGCCTACCTCACCCGGCGCCACGAGGAGATCGAGCAGGGGGCGCTGACCGTCACCGTCCAGCACCTCGACCTGCTCGCCCTGCCGCCCCGGTCGCGCCCGTGAGCCGGCTCGCCGTCCTCCCCGAGGATGACCTGGGCCCGGCCCCGGCGCCCTGGCCGGCGCCGGGTGCACGGGCGACCGTGTTGGCGGGCCTGGCCGGGCTGCTGGCGCTGCTCGCCGTGCTGACCGCCACGGTGGGGCTCGGCAGCGGCGCCTGGGCCGCGGGCCTGGGCAGTGGTGTGCTGCTGGCCGCCCTCGTCGTGCGCGGCCTGGCCGACGACGGCCGACGCACGCTGGGCCCGGCCGACCTGGTGACCCTGACCCGGGGCCTGCTCGCCTGCGCGGTCGCGGCCCTCACCGTCCAGTCCGTGCTCGGGCACGACGTCACGCCGGCCCTGGTCGCACTGACCGTTCCCGCCCTCGCGCTCGACGCCGTCGACGGCCGGGTGGCCCGGCGCACCGGCACGGTCTCGAAGTTCGGGGGGCGCTTCGACGGCGAGGTCGACGCCTTCCTCATCCTCGTGCTCAGCGTCGCCGCCGGACCGGTGGTCGGCTGGTGGGTGCTGGCGGCGGGCCTGGTGCGCTACGCCTTCGCCGTCGCCGGGTGGGTGCTGCCGTGGATGCGAGCCCCGCTCGAGTACCGCCACTGGCGCAAGGTGGTCACCGCGGGCGTCGGCATCCTGCTGACCGTGGTGGTCGCCGGGGTGCTGCCCCCGGCGCCGACCCTCGTGGCGGCGGTCGTGGCGATGGGGCTGCTCGCCGAGTCCTTCGGGCGCGACGTCCGCTGGCTGTGGCGCCACCGGCCACCGGCGCCCGGCCCGGCTCGGGTGCCCCGCAGGTCGAGGTTGCCACAACCGCTGCGCCGCAGCCTGGCCGTCGGCGCGACGCTGCTGGCGCTGGCGCTGGTGTGGTTCGCCCTGCTCGCCCCCACCCGTCCCGACCGGCTCACCCCCGGCGCCTTCGTGCGGCTGCCGGTGGAGGCCGTGGCCATCGCGGCCGTCGCCCTGGTGCTGTCCGTCCGCTGGGGGCGGGCCGTGACGGTCGTGGTGGGCGTCGCGCTGGGGGTCGTCACCCTGCTCAAGGTGCTCGACCTCGGGGCCTTCACCGTGCTCGACCGGCCGTTCAACGTGGTCACCGACCGCGGCGAGCTCGGCTCCGGCTTCGACTTCCTGCGCGCCTCCCTCGGGCCCTGGGCGGCGTGGGGCATAGCGGTCGCGGCGGTCGCCGCCGTCGGAGCCGCCGTGTCTTGCCTGCCCTGGGCCGTCGGCCGCCTGTCGGGGATGGTGGCCCGTCACCGACGCTGGAGCACCAGGGCGGTCATCGCGGTCGCTGCCGTGTGGGCGGTCTGCGCGCTCACCGGGCTCCAGCTCCTCCCGGGCGCCCCGGTCGCCGCGGCCGACGCCGCGCCGTTCGTGGCCGGCAAGGTGCAGGCGGCGACCGCCGCCTACCGCGATGAGGAGGCCTTCCAGCACGCCCTGGTCGCGGACTCCTACACCGACCCGGCATCCGCCGACCTGTCGGTGCTCGCGGGCAAGGACGTCGTCCTCGCCTTCGTCGAGAGCTACGGCCGGGTCGCCGTCGACGGCCCGGAGTCGGCCGGCGTGCGCGCACTCCTGGACAGCGGGACGGACCGGCTGCGCCGGCTGGGCTACACGGCATCCAGTGGCTGGCTGACCTCGCCGACGTTCGGTGGCAGCAGCTGGCTGGCGCACTCCACGTTCCAGTCGGGGCTGACGGTGGGCGACCAGGTGCGCTACGACCGGCTGCTCGCCAGCCCCCGGACGACGCTCAGCTCGGCCTTCTCTCGAGCGGGCTGGAGCACCGTGGCCGTGCTGCCGTCGACGCGCGGCCCGTGGCCCGAGGGCAAGCGCTTCTACGGCTTCGACCGCATCTACAGCAGCACCGACCTCGGGTACGCCGGCCCGGCATTCGGGTTCTCGGCGATGCCCGACCAGTACACCCTGGCCGCGTTCAACCGGCTGGAGCTCGCCGAGGCCGACCGCGCGCCGGTCATGGCGGAGGTCGAGCTCACCTCCAGCCACGGCCCGTGGGCACCGCTACCGACGACGGTCGACCCGAAGGTGCTCGGCGACGGGTCGGTCTTCGGGCCCATCCAGGCGGATGCCGTGACGGCGGCCCAGCTGTGGAGCAACCGGGCCGACGTGCCCGGCGCGTACCGCACGTCGATCACCTACTCCCTCACGAGCCTGCTGTCGTTCGTGGAGGGGCATGACGCCGACGACCTCGTCGTCGTCATGCTGGGTGACCACCAGCCCTCCACCATCATCAGCGGCTTCGGCGGCGACCGGGAGGTGCCGGTCACCGTGCTCGCCCGCGACCCCAAGGTGCTCGACGCCATCTCCGACTGGGGGTGGTCCGCCGGGCTGCGGCCCGACCAGTCGGCCCCCGTGTGGCCGATGGCCCTGTTCCGCGACCGCTTCCTCACCGCCTTCAGCAGCCCCGCACCGGGGGCCGCCCCACCGGCCGCGGCCCTGGGCCACCGATGAGGGTCGACGACCACCACCTGGTCGACGCGGCGCTGTCACAGGCCCGCGCGAGCGCCTTCGCGCCCGGGGAGTACGTCGACCAGCAGAGCTTCGTGACCGCCGGCGAGGTGCTGTCACTGGCCCGTCGTGCGGGGGTGGCCCCCGGCGTGCGGGTGCTCGACCTGTGCTGCGGGGTGGGCGGCCCCGGCCTGCACGTCATGGCAGAGCTGGGCTGTGACTACCTGGGGGTCGACGCCCGCGCCGCTGCCGTCGACCGGGCCCGGCAGCGGGCGTCTGCCGCAGGGCTCGCGGCGCGCTTCGCGGTCGCGCACGTCCCGCCACTGCCGCCGGGCCGGTTCGACGTGGTGCTGCTCCTCGAGACGCTGCTCGCCTTCGCCGACAAGCCGGCCCTGCTCGGTCAGGTCGGTGCCGCCCTTCCGGTCGGCGGGCGGTTCGCCTTCACCGTCGAGGAGGGCCTCCCCCTCACCGCGGCGGAGCGCGCCGAGATGCCCGGGTCCGACACCGTGTGGCTGACGCCGCTCGAGACCCTGCGGGCCGACCTCGAGCACCACGGCCTGCGGGTCACCTGGTGCACCGAGCTCACGGCGTCGCACCTCGCCACCGTCGACGCCCTGGTCAGTGCCTACGCCGCGGTCGCTCCGGCGCTCGTCCCGACCACCGGCGAAGGCGCCGTGACCGGCATCCTCACCGCGCACCGCACGTGGGGCCGTTGGCTGCGCGAGGGACGCGTGCGCAAGTTCGCGCTGGTGGCCGAGAAGGTGAGCTGCTAGGGCGTCGGCTCCGGGAGACAGTCGCCCACCAGGGCCCGGATGCCGGTGAGGATCGTCGACGGGTCGCCGTCCTTGGTCAGCACGCCGGCAGCGCCGGCACCGATCGAGTGCCGCACGCGGCTCGGGTCGGTGGAGCTGGTGAGCACGAGCACCTGGGTGGCGGGGCACGAGCCGACGATGCTGCGGGTCGCGGTCAGGCCGTCGGTGCCGGGCATCGACAGGTCCATGAGCACGACGTCGGGCCGGGTGCGGGTCACGAGCTCGACCGCCTCGCCGCCGTCCTCCGCCTCGCCGACCCACTCCATGTCACGAGCGTCGCCCAGGATGGACCGGATCGAGTTCCGCAGGAGCGGGTGGTTGTCCACCACGGCGACGCGCACCGGGGCAAGGGTGTCGGCACCCGCCTGGGACCGGGCCGAGCCCGCCGACACCGTCGGGATCATCGGCGCTCCTTGCGGTCAGGGGTCCTTCGCCAGGACATCCGCACCAGTGTTGCCGTCAACCGGGGCCCACGGGCCCGGAGCTGCAGCAATTCTGCCGAGCACCTTTGCTCGCGCCCCCGACGCGACGCGGGCCGGCATCACGTACTCAGAGCGGCAGCTCACCGCGCACGCTGGTGCCGGCCCCCACGGTGGACTCCACCGTCACGACGCCGCCCGCGTTCTCGACCATCTCGGTGATCAGGCGCATGCCGAGGTGGCCCTCCGGGCTCGGCGCGGACGGGTCGAACCCCACTCCGTCGTCGGTGACCTCGAAGCTCATGACGCCGTCGGTCTGGCCGATCCGGATCACGATCGTCGAGGCCGGGGCGTGCTTCTGCGCGTTGGCCAGGGCCTCCCGCACGGCCCGGTAGGTGAGCCGGTCGATCATGGGGTGCGGCACCAGCGGCTCGGCGACCTCCACTCGCACGACGCCCGCGGTCAGCTCCTGGTCGACGGCCAGCTCGCGGACCACCTCCGCCAACCCCTTCGTTGCCAGGTCGGGTGGGTAGATGTCGGTCATCAGGGTTCGCACGGTGGCCAGGTCGCGGCGCAGGATGTCGGCGGTCTGCTCCAGCCGCTCGCGCATCCCGCCGCCCTCGGGCAGCCGTCGGGCCTCGGAGTCGAGGGCGTAGCCGATGCCGGCGAGGTCCTGCACCACCCCGTCGTGCAGGTCCTGCGCGATGCGGCGGCGCTCCAGGTCGGAGGACTCGACGGCGTTGACCATCAGGCGCTGCATCTGCTGCTGCCCACGGTCGACGCGGCGTGCCAGCGACACGGCCAGCGGCAGGGTGGCCAGGGTCAGCGCGATCAGGGCGGCGATGGGGAGCGGCAGGATCACGCTGACCAGCTTGACCATCTCGGCCTGCACCCCGTTGGTGGGCACGTAGGTCTCGAAGAGGATGGGTGCGCCGGTGGCGTCCTTGGTGCCGGTGTAGACCTCGATCAGCTCACCCTCCGGGCGCTCCAACCGGTTCTCGGCCTTCTCGAGGTCGGAGATCGACGACACCGTGTGGTCGGTGCCGAACACTGCGTACTCGTCCTCCTTGAGCTCGTAGGTCTGCCCGACCAGCGGCTTGAGGTCCGAGTAGAGGATGCGGCCGCGCCCGTCGCCGGCATCGGCCCACACCTTGACGTGGCGGATGGAGCCGTCGCGCGCGCGGTCCTCCAGCACCTGCGCCATGCGGGCCAGCGCCTGCGGGTTCTCGGCCCGGAACTGGTCGTCGGCGAGCGGCGACACGATGGTGCGGGCCACCGCTCGCGCAGTGGCCTCCGCGTCACTCAGCGCCTCGTTGCGCGCGACGACCCAGCTGATGACGAGCACGGCCACGACCACGCCGACGAAGGCCACCAGGTTCCACAGGAGGTACCACCGCAGTGCGCGGCGCAACGCGTCGCGGGGAGCCGGTGGGTGGGTCGGGGCGTGGCGGCCGGGGGGCCCGGGGGGTCCGGGCCGGCCAGCGGCTGACATCAATCGCCCAGTCGGATCAGACCGGTCCGGGTGGCGAGCACCACCGCTTCGAGCTGGGAGTGGACGCCGAGCTTGGCCAGCACACCCTTCACGTACCCGCGGCACGTGTGCAGGGTGACGCCCAGCTCCTTGGCGATGCCGCGTGGGTCGCGCCCCTGGCCGAGCAGCCGGAGGACCTCCAGCTCACGCGGGGTGAGGTTCCAGTGCAGCATGGAGCGGTCCTGCTCGACGACGGCGGAGAGCCGGGCGAGCAGCCCGTCGGGAAGGATCAGGCTCCCGCGCCGCGCGGTGCGCAGCCCGTTGAGCACCTCGGTGAGGGACCCGTCCTTGGCCAGGAAGCCCGAGGCGCCTGCGGTGGCGGCTCGCTCGACGTCGGCCAGGCTCGCGTGCGCCGTGAGGATGAGGATCTTCAGGTCGGGGTGGTCGCGGACCAGCTCGGCCGAGGTCGAGATGCCGTCGCGGTCGGGGAGGTGGACGTCCATCAGCACCACGTCGGGGCGCAGCCGGGCCACGGCGGCGAGGGCCTCGGCCGAGTCCTGCGCGTGCCCGACGCACACCAGGTCGTCCTCGGCGTCCAGCGCACGGGACAGCAGCTCCGCGAACGTCCGGTGGTCGTCCACGACGAGCACCCTGGTGCGTGCTGTCGGCATAGCTGACCGTTCCTCGGCCACCATGAGCGGCTCTTGCGTGATCAGTGCGCTCGTCATCGTCGGGAACTTCCCGACGCCGGCGTTCCCGGCGGGCAGCACGCAACATGTCGTGCCCCCGACACGGGGCCGTCGCCTCTTACGGCCATCGTGACCACCTCCCTGCAGTGTGGTTCACACCACTGTGGAGGTGGTCACGACGAACGTCCATAGTCCGAACGGACTAACCCCCGAACCGCGGGGGCGGGCGGCTCAGGCCACGGACAGCTCGCGGTCGACCTGGCTGCCGGCCGACGAGGTGGGGTAGAAGGTCCGCAGGATCTCGACCTCGGCGGCCCGGGCCTCGATCGCCGCGAGCATCTGCTCGGTCTCGGGCCCGCAGCGCACGCCGAGGTCGCGGTCGAGGACGGCCCGGCAGCGGCCCACGGTGCGGCGCACGGCGTCGTGGCGCCCGAGCCCGTGGTTCGCCAGCATGACGAGCCGGTAGGCCTCCTCGGAGTACCGGTCCCGGCTCAGCGCCGTCTCCGCGTGCCGCAGGCACATCGAGCGCTGCCCCTCGGCGAGGCTGTCGAGCGCCAGGTCCAGGTGCGCCCGGGTGACCCGGTCCTCGTAGATGAGGCGGTCCTCCTGCACCCACTCGTCGTACCGCGCGTGCTCCAGCACCGGCCCGCTCGCCAGGCCCACGGCTGCGGTCAGCAGCTCGAGGCGCTCGAGCCGCGGAGCGCGCTCGGCACGCAGCACCAGGTCGTCGAAGCGGTCGAGGTCGACGGTGACGTCGTCGAGGGCGAGGCGGTACGCGCCCGCTCCGGTCACGATGACCCGCCTGGCCCGCGCCTGGTCGCTGAACATGCTGTGCCGCAGCACGCACACGTAGGTGTTGAGAGTGGCCACCACGTTGCGTGGCTCCTCCCCCTCGGCCCACAGTGCCGTGGCGATCATGTCGGTGGAGACGAGGTGGCCCCGAGCCAGGAGCAGCATCTCGAGCACCTGTCGGGGCTTGACTCCTCCGAGGTCGCGTGGACCGAGGATGCGGTCACCGTCTCTGACGTGGAGAGGTCCGAACATCGAAATTTCCATGGTTGTCCTACTTCCGCTTACGCCCTGCATCGTTCGCGTAGTTGAAGGGAACCATCGGGCCCAGCCGGCGAACATCCCCAAAAGTGGGGGCGCCAAACGGTGTATCTGCCGGGCGTGGCGGCGGTATGTCGACAACCTTGCACAGGCCAAAAGGTCCTTCAAAGAAGGGCTTCCTAGCGTCACTGATCGTGCGACCAAGAGGTGAGGCCATGCCGGTGTCCAGACGAGAGATGCTCACGTTCGGCGTGCTGTCCGGGGGAGCCATGATGATCCCGCTGGAACGCAGTGTGCAGGCCGCCGCCCAGAGCCGCATCGCCGAGAGCTCGCTGCCCAGGCCGTACACCGTGCCGTTCGACGTGCCGCCCGTCGCGACCCCGGTGACGTCGGTGGGCACCACCGACTACTACTGGCTGACCATGCGCCAGAAGGGCGTCAGCATGATTCCCGGCCACGTGACGAACATCTGGGGCTACAACGGAAGCTTCCCCGGGCCGACCTTCGACGTGCAGCAGGGCCGGGAAACGGTTGTGCGACACGCCAACCAGCTCCCGTCGACCCACCCGACACTGGGCTACACCCCGTTCACCTCGGTACACCTCCACGGCTCGGCATCCCTCCCGCAGTACGACGGCTACGCCAGCGACGTGACCTACCCGGGCTCCTGGAAGGACTACCGCTACCCGAACTTCCAGGACGCCCGCACCCTCTGGTACCACGACCACGGCGTGCACCACACGGCCTCCAACGTCTTCATGGGGCTGGCCGGCATGTACCGGATGCACGACGCCCTCGAGCAGTCACTGCCGATCCCGAAGGGCCGTTACGACGTGCCGCTGATCGTCAGCGACACGATGTTCGACAACAAGGGCCAGCTGCTCTTCGACGACGACGACCACTCCGGGGCCTTCGGCGACGTCATCCTGGTCAATGGCCGGGCCTGGCCGGTCATGAAGGTCGAGCGCCGCAAGTACCGGTTCCGCATCCTGAACGCGTCGGTGACCCGCTCCTACCGCCTGCAGCTCGACAGCGGCCAGCCCCTGGTCGTCATCGGCACCGACGGTGGCCTGACGGCGGCGCCCCAGCCGGTGCAACGGCTGCCGCTCGGCAACGCGGAGCGCTACGAGGTCATCATCGACTTCGCGAAGTACAAGATCGGCCAGCGCGTGACGCTGCGCAACATCAGCCCGAAGAACAACGTCGACTACACCAACACCGGCAAGCTGATGGCGTTCGACGTCGTGTCCGAGGCGACGAGCACGGCGAACAACTCGATCCCCAGCGTGCTCAACCCCAGCAGCGCCGTCATGGCGCTCACCCCTACGAGCACGATGCCGACCCGGGTGATGTCGCTGGACCGCAAGAACGGCCAGTGGACCATCAACGGCGAGACATGGGCCGACGTGGAGGCCAGCGCCTACACGCGCACCCTGGCCAACCCCGACCTGAACGGTGTCGAGGTCTGGGAGATCCGCAACGACCACGGCGGCTGGCACCACCCGCTGCACATCCACCTCGTCGACTTCCGCATCCTGGACCGCGAGTTCGACCGGAACGGCGTGCGGGTGGCACCCCGGGCCAACGAGCTGGGCCCCAAGGACGTCGTCTACGTCGGCGAGAACGAGCGGGTGCGGCTCATCATGCGCTTCGGACCACACCAAGGCCGCTACATGATCCACTGCCACAACCTCCCCCACGAGGACCACGACATGATGGGCCAGTTCTGGGTCGGTGGCACGGGTGGCGACGACCCGGTGTACGCGGCCCCCTCCCGCCCCCTCCCGGCGCCGGCGTTCTGAGCCACCATGTCGACCACGGCACCCACCGAGCTGACCGCCGAGCAGCCCACGCCGGTCCGGCGGCGGCACCTCCTGACCACCACCGAGGGCTGCATCGCGCTGGCTTCGGTGCTCGCCGGGGCGATCCACCTGGCCGTCGCGCCCGAGCACCTCGAGGAGTGGTGGCTCTACGGCGCCTTCTTCGTCGTCACCGGTCTGTTCCAGCTCGCCTATGCCGCACCCGTGCTCAGGCGGCCGACACCGCTCGTCGTGCTCACCGGCATCCTCGTCAACCTCGCCATCGTCCTCATCTGGGTGGTGAGCCGCACCACGGGCCTGCCGATCACCCCACCCGAGGACGGCGCCGGGCACGAGGGGGGCCACGTCGCAGGACCCATCCCCCTCGAGGGCGCCCACCCGGTGGAGCCGGGCCACGGTGTCGAGGCGGTCGGCGCGGTGGACCTGGTCGCCACCGGTGCAGAGCTGCTCGTCATCTGCCTCCTCGTCACCCTGCTGCCGGCACCGGTGCGTCGGGTCGCGGTCAACCTGATGCTCGTCGCAGGTGTGGGCCTGTGGGCGTTGCGGCTCAGCGGCGTGCTGGGCTGATGCCCTCACCGACCGAGGTCTCCGAGCACCCAGCGCGGACTGGCCGAGCGCCGGTGCGCGCTGTCGCGCCGGTCCTGGTCGTGCTGGTGGCGCTGGTCGTCCTCCTCGTCACGGCGGTGGAGCCGTTGCGGGTCGCCTCCCAGAGCATGAGCCCGACGCTCGACACCGGCGACCAGGTGCTCGTCGACAAGCTCAGCGGCCGCTGGCGCGCCCCGGCCGTGGGCGACATCGTCGTCTACCGCGACCCCGTCGGAGAGCGGCTGGTGGTCAAGCGCGTCGTGGCGGTGGGCGGGCAGTCGGTGGCGCTGGAGGACGGCGAGCTGGTCGTGGACTCGACGGTGCGGCACGAGCCACAGGTCGACGTCTCGCGGATCGACTCCACCTACTTCGGTCCCGTCACGGTGCCACCGGATGCCGTGTTCGTGCTGGGAGACAACCGCGCCGAGTCGATCGACTCGCGCACCTACGGGCCCATCCCGGTCGAGGACCTCCTCGGCCGCGTGGTTCTCACCTTCTGAACGTGGCCCGGGGGGCCGCGCGCGACCGCGTCGAGGGTGGCCTTCGGGCGGCCCTGGGGCGGCCCTCGGTCGGCCCTCGGTCGGCCCTCGGTGGGCCGGCAGAAAACCAAAAGGTATGTCGA
>JBJMHU010000146.1:0-14154 GCA_045807225.1 Ornithinibacter sp.
CTACGGGCTCTCGGAGACCTCGCCCGTCGCCTCCTTCAACCACCCGGACAAGGAGCGCAAGGCCGGCTCGATCGGCACTCCGATCAAGGGCGTGGAGATGAAGGTCGTGGACGACGACGGCAACGAGGTGCCCGCCGGCGAGGTCGGCGAGATCGCCATTCGCGGCGACAACGTGATGACGGGCTACTGGAACAAGCCGGAGGCCACCGCCGAGGCCATCCCCGACGGGTGGTTCCGCACCGGTGACCTCGCCACCATGGACGACGAGGGCTACTTCACGATCGTCGACCGCAAGAAGGACATGATCCTGCGCGGCGGCATGAACGTGTACCCGCGCGAGGTCGAGGAGGTCGTCTACACCCACCCCGACGTCGTCGAGGTCGCGGTCGTCGGCATTCCCGACGAGCTGATGGGCGAGCAGGTCGGCGCCGCGGTGGCGCTGCGTGAGGGCGCCACGGCGACCCCCGAGGACATCATCGAGTACACCAAGGAGCGGATCGCCGCCTACAAGTACCCGCGCAAGGTGTGGGTGGTCCCGGAGCTGCCCAAGGGGCCGACCGGCAAGATCCTGCGCCGCGAGGTTCACGCCCCGGCTGAAGGGTGAGCCGGCAGCACCCTCCGCGGATGCCGCCCGCCTCCGTCGCGCCCGGCGCACCTCTCGAGCGCCCCGCATCACGCTGGGGCACAGCGGGAGTGGTGCTGTTGGGCGTGTGGTCGGCCCTGCTCGCGGCTGGTGTCGTCCTGTGGCTGTACGCCGCCTTCCTCTCCCGGTCCGAGAGCACGGACCGTGGCTTGGTGCAGCTCGTCGGCGCCCCGTTCGCGCTGGTGGCCGTGGGCCTGCTCTGGTGGGCCTGGCGGTCGGCCGGTGCGTTGCGCCAGGGCCGTCGGGAGGGGTGGACCCTCCTGCTCGTCCTCGGTGGGGTGGCCGTCATGCAGTCGGTGCTCACGGTGCAGGCGGTGCTCGCCGCGTCCCGAACCGGTGGCGCGGCCGGCACCGAGGCATCGGGGCCGCCACGCGAGGTCGCCGGAGGCCTGCTGGCGGCCATCGTGCTCGGCGCAGCGTCGGTGACCGTCGCCCTACTGGCGCGCCGAGCCTGGGCCGCCGATGCCCAGGCCGGCGGCGACAAAGCCGGTGCCCCGGGCGACGAGCAGCACTGAGCCGCCGGCCCCGTCACCCGCGTCGAGTATCGCCACGCCGGGCATCCGCGCCTACCGACGACGCTCCGCTCAGGTCGACCGCCGAGGTGCTCGCTCAGACGGTCGCTCCGACACCCGCTTGCGGGCGCGGCGGCAGATCAGGCGGAGAGGTCAGCGACCCGGGCTGACCGTCTGCTCGCGGTCGCCTGCGGAAATGGCGGTCGTCTCCGAACGGCGCGGCTTGCGGTTGATCACCCACGCCGCGCCCAGCACGATGACGAAACCCACCACCTGCCACGGGCCGAGCCGCTCCCCGAGCACGACCACGCCGAGCACGACGGACACCACCGGGATCAGGTAGGTGATGGTCGAGCCGATGACCGGCCCGGCGCCGCGCACCACGTCGAACTGCAAGGTGTAGGCGAACCCCGTTCCGACGAGGCCCAGCACGAGCACGCAGACGAGCGGCAGCCAGAACCAGGTGCCGGCGTCCGGGGCGTCGTAGGACCACACCGCCGCCAGCCCCTCCGGCTGCAGCAACGCCCAGCCGAGCACCACCGGCACCATCAGCACCAGCGCGGTGAGCAGCGTCGCCGCCGGCTGCGAGAGCCCTCCGAGGTCGACCCTGCTGAGGAAGCGCCGGTTGTAGGTCCACCCGATGCCGTAGCTGGCGCCCCCGGCCAGCGCCATCGAGAAGCCGACGAGGTCGGGCCGGTCGACCGAGGTCCACGGCTGCATGATCGTGACCACGCCGAGGAAGCCGACGCCCACCGCCACCAGCCGCCGCCCGGTGACCCGCTCGCCCGGCAGGATCGCCATGGTGGCCAGCACCGTGGCGATCGGCGTGGCGGCGTTGCCGATGCCGGCCAGGGCCGAGCTGATCCTGGTCTCGGACAGCGCGAACAGGGTGAACGGCAGCGCTCCCAGGAAGAAGCCGCACACGAACAGATGGCCCCACACGCGGCGCCCCGTCGGCAGGTGACCGCCGCGCGCCAGCAGGAGCACGCTGAGGACGGCCGCTCCCGACAGGATGCGCAGCCCGGAGATCTGCACCGCCGACAGCGACTCGAGCCCGACCTTCATCAGCAGGAAGCTCGAGCCCCAGATCAGCACCAGCGCCACGTACTTCACCTGCCACGGCACGCGGGTCTGCGTCACGACGGCACCTCCTCAGCGAGTCGGCGCGCGGTGTCGAGCGCCGCCCGTAGAACGTTGCGGGCCCCCTGAGGTGTGAGCCCGGCCAGCCCGCAGGTGGGCGAGACGACCAGCCCCCGCAGCGCGTCGCTCGTGAGGCCGGAGCGCTCGAAGCCGTTCAGCACCAGCGCCCGGGCCTCGACGTCGGCGCCGGGCCGGCCGGCACCCGAATCGCCGGCACCCGAATCGCCGGCTTCCGACCCGTCGGTGCGCAGGCAGCCGACCCAGATGCCGGTGCCGGCGTCGAGGGTCGCCGCGACCGACTCCCAGCGCGCCGGCGTGGCAGCAGTGAGGTCGACCGCGAGCGCCCCGGCACCCGTGGCCCGCAGCAGCGGCAGGGGCGCCGACGCGTGACAGCAGTGCACGGCGGTCGGGCCGGCGTGCGCGGCCAGCACCGACTCCAGGGCCCTCATCACGACCTGCGGGTCGACCGCCCGCACCCGCCCGAACCCGGACGACGTGGGCAATGACCCCTCGAGCACCGAGGGCAGCGACGGCTCGTCGACCTGCAGCACGACCTCGGCCCCCGGCACCAGCCGGCGCACGTCGGAGACGTACGCCTGGATGCCGTCGGTGAGCGACGCGACGAGGTCGGCGACCGCGCCGGGGTCGACCACGACCCGCTCACCGCGGTTGAGCCGCAGCGACGCCGCGAGCGTCCAGGGCCCGGCCACCTGCACCTTGAGCGCACCGACGTAGCCGTCGTAGGCCTCGGCGAGCTCGTCGAGGTCCTCACGGTGGAACGACGCGGTGCGCGCGGCATCGAGCCCTGGCCGGTCGACGAAGCGCCACCCGCTGGGCTGGAGGTCGACGGGCAGGTCGACGAGCAGCCCGGCGGCCCGGCCGATGATGTCCGCGCCCGGCCCGCGGGCCGGGGTCTCCGGGCAGTGCGGCAGCCCCACCCCTTCGCCGTCGACCAGCAGGTCACGCACCGTGCGTACCGCCTCACGCGCCGACGTGCCCGGCCACGACCCGATGCCGGTCGCGCGCACCGGCGCCACGACGGCATCCGGCACGGCGCCATCCGGCACGCCGACCCCGGTCACGGGGTCCACCGCTGCACCAGAGCCGTCACCGACGCGGGCACCGGCGTGCCGGCCTCGACCGACCACGGCGCCGGCTCGGGCGCACCGGCCACGAGCCGGAACGGCACGACGCCCGACCACGCGCCGGTCTCCTCGTCGGGGACGGAGGGCCCACCCGAGCGCTCCTTGAGCAGCCACCGGCCGGGCGTGATCGGCAGCTCCATGGCGAGGGTGGCGACCTCCTCGCGGCGGTTGATGGCACGCACCTCGGCGGGGCGGCCCGGGATCAGCCGTTCCGAGAGCAGCTCGAGGGCGGTGGTGCGCTCGGCGTCACCGAGGGGCGTGAGCTCACCGTGGATGACCGCCGAGCGGTAGTTGGCCGAGGACTCGAAGGTGGTGTGCGCCACGACCAGCCCGTCGACCACGGTGACGCTGAGCACCGCCGGCGCCCCGGCCGCCACCTGGCGCAGCGCCCCGGCCCCGGTCGAGCCGTGCAGCAGGACGCGGTCGCCGTCGCGGGCGAAGAGCATCGGCACCACCCAGGGGCGGCCGTCGACCACGGTCGACAGGGTGCCGGCGAGCACCTCGTCGAGCAGGGCGTCGAGGGCCTCGCGCTCGGACCGCCCGCGCTCGGCGTGGCGGCCCAGGCGCTCGACCGGCGCCTCACCGGTCAGCCGGCCGGCGTAGCCCGGCCCGGGGCACACGGCATCCGACACCACCCGCGTCGTGGATGCCGGGTGGCGCACCAGCGCGTCGCCCACCCGGGTGGGGCGCGGCATCAGCGCGCCACCGCAGTTGGGGCAGGTGCGTTCGAGGTGCTCGGAGCAGCCCGCGCAGAAGGTGCACTCGAAGGAGCACACCACCGCACTGACGTCGTCGGCCGGCAGGTCGACGTCGCAGCACTCGCACCCTGGTCGCATCTCGAGCCCGCTCACCGCGTCATCCTCTCGCGCCACCCCGACAGGGGCGGCATCGGTCGTGCCGTCGGAGCGCGCGGCCCCGTGGGGCGTCGCCCCGGCACCAGTCAACGCCACGAACTGGCCCTCGCCAAGATCCACTACCGCCACACTTCGCAGGACCAGTATCCTCGGCGGATGCCGCGCACCCCACGCCCCGTCGACCTCGCCCTCGAGGTCGACGACGGCCCGGCGCCGCTGCGCCACCGGCTGGCCGACGCCGTGGTGGGCGAGCTGCGGGCCGGCCGGCTGCGACCGGGCGACACGCTCCCCTCGACCCGGGCGCTCGCCGGCGCGCTCGGCCTGTCGCGCGGCCCGGTCGTCGCGGCCTACGACGAGCTGGCCGCGGCGGGGTTCGTGGTCAGCCGGGCGGGCTCGGGCGCGGTCGTGGCGACGGGCGCGGACCGGGCGGCTGCGGCCGGTGCGCTCACCCACGTGCACACCCCCCGAGGCGTCGGCGCGGACCCCGAGCGGTTCCGGCCCACACCACCGCGCTGGGACCTGCGCCCCGGGCGGCCCGACACCTCGCTCGTCGACCCGGCGGCGTGGCGGCGGGCCTGGCGGCTCGCGGCGTCCGGGGTGCCCGGCAACGACACCGGCGCCGGCCCGGCCCACGACCGCCTGCGCCAGGTGCTGGCCGAGCACCTGCGCCGCAGCCGCGGGGTGGCCGTCGCTCCCGACGACCTGCTCGTCGTGCCCGGTGTCGGGGCCTCCCTGCGAGCGCTGCCCGCGGCCCTGGGGCTCGTGGGGGCCACGGTCGCGCTCGAGGACCCGGGCTACGTCGAGGCCTGGACCGCCTTCTCCACCGAGGGCGTGCGCGTCGCCGCGGTGCCGGTCGACGGCGACGGGCTCGACCCGGCACTCCTGCCCGGCGGTGCTGCCGCCGCCTACGTCACCCCCTCGCACCAGTACCCGCTGGGGGCGCGGATGCCGGTCACCCGCCGGGTGCAGCTGCTCGGCTGGGCGCGGCGCACGGGCTCGCTGGTGCTCGAGGACGACTACGACGGCGAGTTCCGCTACGACGTCTCGCCGCTGCCGGCGCTGCGCTCGCTGCCGGGGGCCGAGGAGCACGTCCTCTACATCGGCACGGCATCCAAGCTGGTGGCGCCCTCGCTGCGGGTGGCGTGGATGGCCCCGCCGAGGCGGCTGCGCGACGGCCTCCGGCGTGAGCTCGAGTCGCGTGGGCTGGTCGTCAACGAGGTGACCGGCCTGGCCCTGGCCGAGCTGGTCGCGTCCGGCGCCCTGGCCGCGCACCACGCTCGCGCCTCGCGCACGTACGCCGCCCGGCGGGCGGCCCTGGTCACCGCCGTGGGCCGGCACCTGCCCGGCGCCCGGCTGGAGGGCGTCGACGCCGGGCTGCACGTGGTGCTTCGGCTGCCCGACGACGTCGATGACCTCGAGCTGGTCTCGCGGCTCTCATCGCGCGGTCTGGCAGCGAGCCCGCTGTCCGCCTACGCGGTCGAGGCACCGGTGCGCGGGCTGGTGCTCTGCTACGCCGGGCTGCCCGAGACCCGGGCGGACGCGGCCGTGCGCACCCTGGCCGCGACCCTCGCCGGGCCCTGACCGGGCCCCGCAGCGGGGACGACAGGATGCGACGAGGATCACGCGCGCCAGGGGGTGTTCTGGCCGACCTCGTTAGGAGGCCGCCGCGCCCGACAACTACAGTGCGTGGCAGGTCCATCCGGTGACGGCACCGGGACCCCCACCGGTGCCAGTCCGCGAGACCGTGCGCAGAAGGACGTTCGCGTGGCACAGCTGCTCATGACCGGCTTCCCCGGTTTCCTCGGATCCGCCCTGTTGCCCAGGCTGCTCGCCCGGCGCCCCGACCTGGACGCCGTCTGCCTGGTGCAGCCCCAGCACGCCGTGCTGGCCCGCTCCCGGGTCAAGGAGCTCGAGATCACCGACCCGCACACGATGGGCCGCATCCGGCTCACCGAGGGCGACATCACCGTGCCCGGGCTGGGCCTGGGCTCCGTCGAGCGCGAGCGCCTCGACGACGTGCGCGAGGTCTGGCACCTCGCGGCCGTCTACGACCTCGCCGTGGCGCCGCAGGTCGCCCACCGGGTGAACGTCGACGGCACCACCAACGTGCTCGACTTCTGCCGCGAGCAGCCGCACCTGCACCGCCTGCACTACGTCAGCACCTGCTACGTCAGCGGCCGCTACGAGGGCGACTTCCCCGAGGACGAGCTCGAGGTGGGGCAGTCGTTCCGCAACCACTACGAGCAGACCAAGTACGAGGCCGAGCTGCTCGTGCGCAAGGCGATGGCCGACGGCATCCCGGCCACCGTCTACCGCCCGGGCATCGTCGTCGGTGACTCGCAGACCGGGGCCACCCAGAAGTACGACGGCCCGTACTTCCTCGCCACCTTCCTCGCGCGCCAGGCCTCCATCGCGGTGGTCCCGGCGGTCGGGGATGCCGACCTCGTGCGGGTCTGCCTCGTGCCCCGTGACTTCGTGGTGGGCGCGATGGACGAGCTCTCGGTGCTCGACGCGTCGGCCGGGTGCACCTACGCCCTCGTCGACCCTCACCCGCCGACCGTGCGCGAGGTCGTCACGACCTTCGCCCGGCACCGCAACACCAAGGTCGTCTGGATGCCGTTGCCGCTGGCTCCGGTGCACGCCATCGTCGAGCACGTCCCCGGCATCGAGCGGCTGCTCGGCCTGCCCGCCGAGGCCCTCGACTACTTCGCCTCCCCCACCACGTACGCGACGGCGAACACGACCCGCGACCTCACGGCATCCGGCCTGACCTGCCCGCCGTTCCAGAGCTATGCCGGCCGCCTGCTCGACTTCATGCAGGCCCACCCGGAGTACGACGCCAACGCGATGACCTGAGCACCACCCCCTGGAAGGACACCATGGCCCGCACAAGCACCCGACGCGCCGACCCACCCCTGGTGGTCGTCGAGATCAGCCTGGGCGCGTCCGAGCGCGACCACGACGTCACCGTGGACTTCCTCGGTCGGCCCGTGCGCCTGCTGCGCATCGGCACCGACGGCGACCTGCGCACGGCCGAGACCCTCGTGCGCCGCTGGGTGCCGCTGGCCGACGCCATCGCGGTCAACGGAGCCGCCGAGGCGATGGCCACCGGGGTGCTCAGCAGCGACCCGGCGGGGGCGATCCGCCGGCTGAAGGCCGCCGCCGCCGACGGCACGGCCACCGACGGGCAGCGCCTGCACGAGGTGCTGCAGGAGTGGTCGGTGCGCTGGGTGCAGAACGAGATGCCGGGCTACTTCTCCAACGCCCGCACCAGCGTGCTCGGCGCCGACCACGCCCGCACGGTGCGGGTGCTGCGCGAGTTCACCGACAACATCCACGTGCAGCGACCTCCGGCACCCGACGGCTGGGCGAGGCGGCTCTCCCCCGCCCCCGCGCTCGGGGCCGCGGCCGGCGCCGTCACCTGGCCGCTGCGCCAGGTCAGCGCCGCCGTGCGCGAGGACACGTTCGTGCCGGCCGAGCTCGCCAACCGCTCGTGGCTGGCACACCGGCCCGAGGACAGCGACGTGGTGGTGGCCACCTACCACGAGCTCGTCACCTCCGGCTTCACCCAGCTGCACGGGAAGGCGGTCATCACCTCGGCGGTCACCGACGACCAGCTCGCCGACCTCGCCGCCCGCGACGTCGACCTCGTGGTCGACACCACGCCGCAGCCCTACGACGTCACCATCGACGTCGCGACGCTCGAGGCGATGATGCGCGCCACGGTGCGGGCGCCCGGCGGCGCTCCGGAGCGGCTCAGCGACGACGACCTGCTCGAGATCATCCTCACGGCCGGGCTGCAGCCGCGCCTGCTCGAGCCGAACGGGCCGCGCCGCAAGAGCCGGTTCGCGTTCGTCATCCACCCGCTGTCGAAGAAGTTCTTCACCAAGGTCGAGCCGCTGGGCACGGTCATGAAGGTCTCGCCGCCGGTGGTCCACGACCTGGTCGAGAAGGCGATGGCCTACCTGCCGCCGACGGTCTACAGCCACGTCACGGGGGTGACCTCACCGACCGGCGCCGAGGCCGAGGGCTGGCTGATCACGGTGGGCGGCACCCCGAAGGAGATCCTCGCGCACGACCCGGAGTTCACCTACGACAAGCTGCTCGCCGCCGCCGAGGTGGCTCGCGGCCTCGGCGCGCAGATCATGGGGCTGGGTGCGTTCACCAAGGTCGTCGGCGACGCCGGGGTGACCGTGGCGCGCAAGTCGTCGCTGCCCATCACCACCGGCAACAGCTACAGCGCCTCCGGAGCCCTGTGGGCCGCCCACGAGGCGGTCGCCCGGCTCGGCCTGCTCCAGCGGGGCGACGACGGCATCATCCACGGCCGCACCATGGTCGTCGGCGCCACCGGGGCGATCGGCTCGGTCTGCGCGCGGCTGCTGGCCCTGGCCAGCGACGAGCTGTGGCTGGTCTCGCCCGAGACGGCCAAGCTGCTGGCCCTCAAGCAGGACATCGAGCGCGAGCACCCCCGCGCCGTGGTGCACGCGGCTGCGACGCCCGGCGAGCACCTGGCCGACATGGACGTCATCGTCACGGCCACCTCGGGCGCGGGCAAGCGGGTGCTCGACATCATGGACGTCAAGCCCGGCTGCGTCATCACCGACGTCGCCCGCCCCCTCGACCTGTCGGCGGAGGACGTCGCCAAGCGCCCGGACGTGCTGGTCGTCGAGTCCGGCGAGATCGAGCTGCCCGGCGACGACGTGCGGATGCGCGACATCGGCCTGCCCGACGGCGTCGCCTACGCCTGCCTGGCCGAGACCGTCGCCCTGGCCCTCGAGGGCCGCTACGAGACCTTCACGGTCGGCCGGGCGATCGAGTGGGAGAAGGTCAAGGAGATCTACCAGCTGGGCCTGCGGCACGGCATGCGGCTGGCTGCCGTGTCCGGGGTGAACGGCGTCTACACCGACGATGACTTCGCCCGGGTGCGGCAGCTCGCCCTGGCGGCACGGACTCGGCCGCGCGGCGGGACGGGGGCCAGCGCGACGCCGGCCTAGGTCGCACGACCACCCCCTCCCGGTTCCGGGGGGTGCGGTGTCGTCGTGGGCCCTGACGAGGAACGGGGCTCCACCGGCGGCTGGCCGGTGGAGCCCCGTTCCTGCGGTGCGTGCAGGGTCAGAGCACGTCGTGCCCCGGGTGTGCCTCGGTGGGGATGGTGCCGAGCCGGCCGGCCTGGAAGTCCTCGAACGCCTGGATGAGCTCCTCGCGGGTGTTCATGACGAACGGGCCGTAGGCCGCGACGGGCTCGCGGATCGGCCGCCCGCCGAGCACGTAGAGGTCCAGGCTGGGGCTGCGGCTCTCCTGGCTCTCGTCGGCGCCCACCTCGATCAGGTCGCCGGCGCCGAGCACGGCCAGCTGGCCCATCCGGATCGGGCGGCGGTCGGGGCCCACGGTGCCCTGGCCGTTGAGCACGTAGACCAGGGCGTTGTAGTCCTGGGCCCAGGGCAGCCGCACCCGGGCGCCGGGGGCGACCGTCGCGTGCAGCACGGTGATGGGCGTGTGGGTGATGCCGGGCCCCTGGTGCCCGTCGAGCTCACCGGCGATGACGCGCACCAGCGCACCACCGTCGGGGCTGGAGAGCAGCGCGACGTCGCCGCCGCGGATGTCCTGGTAGCGGGGGTTCGACATCTTCATCGCGCGGGGCAGGTTGACCCACAGCTGCAGGCCGTGGAACAGCCCGCCGGAGACCACGAGCGACTCCGGCGGCACCTCGATGTGCAGCAGGCCGGAGCCCGCCGTCATCCACTGGGTGTCACCGTTGGTGATCGTGCCGCCGCCACCGTTGGAGTCCTGGTGCACGAAGGTGCCGTCGATGATGTAGGTGACGGTCTCGAAGCCGCGGTGGGGGTGCCACGCGGTGCCCTTGGGCTCGCCCGGGGCGTACTCCACCTCACCCATCTGGTCCATGTGGATGAACGGGTCGAGCGCGGCGAGGTCGACGCCGGCGAACGCGCGGCGCACGGGGAACCCCTCGCCCTCGAAGCCCGAGGGGGCGGTCGTCACCGAACGCACGGGGCGCGCCACGGCCTCGGCGACGGGCTCGGAGACGCGGGGAAGAGTCAGGATGTTGTCGACGGTCACGGCCGGCATGGGATCAGCTCCTTGAGGGTGGTTCATCCTCCGGCGTGGGAGGTGCACCCTACAACGGTAGTTGACCCTTCAATCATTCCCGTGCGCCGCCTCCCTGAGCGCTCGCCGATCACGTCCCCGGGGCCGTCCTGGCGCTCAGGCGCGGCCGGTGGTGCTGATGGTCGCCGAGCCGACGACCCGGGTGCCCTCGTAGAGCACGGCCGACTGGCCGGGCGCCACGCCCCGCACCCGCTCGTCGAGCACGACGCGCACGGCATCCGCCGCCGAGTCGACGCTCACCGTGGCCGGCACCTCGGCGCCGTGGGCGCGCAGCTGGGCACCCAGCCGCACCTCCCCCACCGGGGCCGCCCCGCACCAGCGCAGGTGGGAGCCCTCGACGAGGTCGACGCCGAGGAGGTCCGCGGTGCCGATGAGCACCCGGTTGGTCGGGGCGTCGACCGACACGACGTAGCGGGGCTCTCCGTCGAGCGCGGACCGGTCGATGCCCAGCCCGCGTCGCTGGCCGACGGTGAACCCGTGGGCGCCACCGTGCGAGCCCACGACCGCACCTGACACGGCGTCGACGAGCTCGCCGGGCCGCTCTCCCAGCCGGCCGGTCAGCCAGCCGCGCGTGTCACCGTCGGGGATGAAGCAGATGTCGTGGCTGTCGGGCTTCCTGGCCACCGAGAACCCGTGCGCCGCGGCCTCCTCGCGCACCTGCGGCTTGGTCGAGTCGCCGAGGGGGAAGAACGAGCGGGCCAGCTGGTCGGCGTCGAGCACACCGAGCACGTACGACTGGTCCTTCGCGTGGTCGACCGCCCGGTGCAGCTCGCGCCGCCCGTCGGCCGCCTCCACCACGCGCGCGTAGTGGCCGGTGGCCACGGCGTCGAACCCCAGGGCGACCGCCTTGTCGAGCAGCCCGGCGAACTTGATCCGCTCGTTGCACCGTAGGCACGGGTTGGGCGTGCGCCCCGCCGCGTACTCGGCGACGAAGTCGTCGACGACGTCGCGCTCGAAGCGGCTGGCGAGGTCCCAGACGTAGAACGGGATGCCGAGCCGGTCGGCGACGCGGCGGGCGTCACCGGCATCCTCGAGGGTGCAGCAGCCGCGGGCGCCCTCGCGCAGCGTGGCGGCCGAGCGCGACAGGGCCAGGTGCACCCCGACCACCTCGTGGCCGGCCTCGAGCATGCGGGCCGCGGCGACCGCAGAGTCGACCCCACCCGACATGGCGGCGACGACGCGCATCAGAGCAGGCCTCCCGCCCGCTGCGCGCGCTCGACGACCGCCGGCAGTGCGGCCAGGAACGCGTCGACGTCGGCCTCGGTCGAGGTGTGGCCCAGCGAGAGCCGCAGGGCTCCGCGCGCCTCGGCTTCGGTGAGCCCCATCGCCAGCAGCACGTGGCTGGGCTGGGGCACCCCGGCCTGGCACGCCGAGCCGGTGCTGCACTCGACCCCGGCGGCGTCGAGCAGGTAGAGCAGCGAGTCGCCCTCGCAGCCGGGCACCACCAGGTGGGCGTTGCCGGGCAGCCGCCGCGTTCCGTCACCGGCGGTCCAGCAGCCGCTGACCTCGATGCCCAGGCCGAGCCCGAGCGCCCCCTCGAGCAGCCGGTCGCGCAGCACCATGACCCGCTTCGCCTCGATGTCGCGCATCGCCACGGTCTCCTCGAGCGCGACCGCGAGCGACCGGATGCCGGGCACGTCGAGGGTGCCGCTGCGCACCTGGCGCTCCTGCCCGCCGCCGTGAGCGAGCGGCACCAGCTTCGCGTCGCGCCGGGCGAGCAGGGCGCCGACGCCGAGCGGGCCACCCACCTTGTGACCTGAGATCGACATCAGGTCGGCACCGGACTCCTCGAACCGCACCGGCAGGTGGGGGACAGCCTGCACGGCGTCGGTGTGGAACGGCACGCCGTGCTCGCGCGCCACCGCCGAGAGCTCGGCCACCGGCTGCACCGTGCCGACCTCGTTGTTGGCCCACATGACGCTCACCAGGGCGACGTCGTCGGACCGCTCGCCGAGCACCCGGCGCAGGTCGTCGGCGGCGATGTGGCCGCAGCGGTCCGGCTCGAGCCAGCTGACCGTGGCGCCCTGCGTGACGAGGAACTCGACGGGGTCGAGCACCGCGTGGTGCTCGATGCCGCTGACCACCAGCCGGGTGCGGGCCGGGTCGGCGGCGAGCCGGGCGGCATACGTGCCCTTCAGCGCGAGGTTGTCGGCCTCCGTGCCGCCCGAGGTGAAGACGACCTCCGAGGGCCGCGCCCCGAGGACCGACGCGATCCGCTCGCGCGACTCCTCGACCACGGCCCGGGCCGCGCGACCGGAGGTGTGCAGCGACGAGGCGTTGCCCACCTTCCGGGACTGCTCGGCGAGCGCCTCGACCGCGGCGGGCAGCATCGGGGTGGTCGCCGCGTGGTCGAGGTAGGCCGTCACGGTGGTCGAGTCTACGTGCGGGGTGCCGACCCGGCCGCGTCGGGAAACCCTGTGGGCGGCGGCACGGAACCCCGCCACCGGGCACTCACCAGCAGGACCACTCCCGCACCGGCCAGGAGCAGCCCCACCGCCACGAACGGCCACGGGCTCCACTGGTCGGCGCACGAGGTGGAGTCGGCCGCCGTCGTGCAGACGGTGCCGGGACCGCCGCGGTTGAGCCAGGCGATGAAGAGCGGCGCGGTCGACAGCCCGACCAGGACACCGGGCACGCTGGGCCGGCGCAGGGCCGGCACCGCGAAGGCCACCGCCACGAGCACGACGGCCAGGGCCAGCAGGAAGAGCCCGATGGTGGCCAGGCCGGCGACGCCGAAGGCCACGAGGGCGCCCACGACGCCCCAGTGGACCGGGGCGACCCAGGGTGTCGCTGAGCCGCTGTCACTCACCACCCCATGATGGGCCAGCGACCTGTGCGGCGCAGGGCCCCCTGCCGTCGGACACGACAGAGGGGCGACCGGATCGGTCGCCCCTCGTCGCCCGCTCGCGCGGTGCACCGCCTCGCGGGCGGTGGTCGGTTGCCCGGTCAGCCCTTGCGCTTCTTGACCTCGGCGGCGGCCTGCGGCAGCACGGTGAACAGGTCGCCGACGATGCCGAAGTCGACCAGCTCGAAGATCGGCGCCTCCTCGTCCTTGTTGACGGCGACGATGGTCTTGGAGGTCTGCATGCCGGCCCGGTGCTGGATCGCGCCCGAGATGCCCGCGGCGACGTAGAGCTGGGGCGAGACCTGCTTGCCGGTCTGCCCGATCTGGCTGCTGTGCGGGTACCAGCCGGCGTCGACGGCGGCACGGCTCGCGCCCACGGCGGCGCCGAGCGAGTCGGCGAACTCCTCGATGGGGTTGAAGTCGCCGCTGGTGCCGCGGCCACCGGCCACGACGATGGCGGCCTCGGTGAGCTCGGGGCGGCCGGTGGACTTCTTCGGCTGCGAGTCCGTGATGCGGGCGGCCCGGGCCGCGTCGCTGAGCGTGACCGCGAACGTCTCGACCGCACCAGCCGCTGGGGAGGCCTGCAGCGCAACGGAGTTGGGCTTGACGGCGATGATCGGGGTGCCGGTGGTGACCGTCGAGGTCACGGTGTACGAGCCGGCGAAGACCGACTGCGTGGTCTCGACGCCGTTGTCGCCGGCCTGCACGTCGATGGCGTCGGTGATGACACCGGAGCCGGTCTTGATGGCCAGCCGTGCGGCGACCTCGCGGCCGGTGGCGCTGCTCGGGATGAGCACGGCCGCAGGCGACGCGCGCTCGACCAGTGCGGCGAGGATCTCCACGGTCGGCGCGACCAGGTATGCCGCGGCATCCGCGTCGTCGACGACGT
>JBJMHU010000147.1:0-9851 GCA_045807225.1 Ornithinibacter sp.
CGGTTCAGTCGCACCCAGGGTTCGTCGTCGCGGCCGGCGACAAAGGTGCGCACCGACACTCCGTCGGGGAGCTGCGCCGTCGGCAGCGGGGCGTACATCGAGCGGCGCATCTGCCACAGCGACCGGGACTCGCGGAACCCCATCGAGCCGGCCAGCGCGGCGGCGCCGGGATGCTCGCCGTGCGACCACAGCCGCAGCCGGCCGTCCGGGCTCTCGGTCAGCACCGCGTGGACCAGTGAGCGGCCCAGTCCGCGGTCGCGGTGCGCCGGGGAGACCACCAGCTCGGCGCTCGACCCGGCCACCTCGTCCGTGACGTCGAGGTGCGCGTAGGCCGCGACCGCGTCGCCCTCCCAGGCGAGGACGTTGCGGACCCGGTCGTCCCCGCCGTAGCGCAAGTGCAGCATCACGTGCTCGGACAGCGGGCGAACGCCGTCGGTCTCGGTGGCCGCCTCGACGAGCGCGCTCACCGCGCGCACCTCGTCGGGGTCGAGCGGCCCCGCGACCTCGATGCTCGCCACCGGCCGAGCCTAGGGCCGGGACCTCGCGCGGAGCGGGTAACCGTGGCGCCGGCTCACCCGACCGGGGCGGAGACCGGCGTACCGGTTTCCTTGGGCTCCTTGGGCAGCACGAACCGGTAGCCGACGTTGCGCACCGTGCCGATGAGCACCTCGTAGTCGGTGCCGAGCTTGGCGCGCAGCCGCCGCACGTGCACGTCGACGGTGCGGGTGCCGCCGAAGTAGTCGTAGCCCCACACCTCCTGGAGCAGCTGGGAGCGGGTGAACACCCGGCCCGGGTGCTGCGCGAGGTACTTCAGCAGCTCGAACTCCTTGTAGGTGAGGTCGAGCAGGCGGCCGCGCAGCCGCACCGAGTAGGTCGCCTCGTCGATGACCAGGGCGCCGGCCGTGATCGGGCCGCCCTCCTCGACGGCGGCCTCGACGGTGCGACCCACCGCCAGCCGCAGCCGGGCCTCGACCTCGGCCGGCCCGGCGGTGTCGAGGATGACGTCGTCGACCCCCCAGTCGCTGGTGATGCCGGCCAGGCCGCCCTCGGTGACGACCACGATGAGCGGGATCGAGATGCCCGTGGTGCAGATGACCCGGCACAGCGACTTCGCCATGGCCAGCTCGCGACGGGCGTCGACGACGACCACGTCGGCCTTGGGGGCGTCGACCAGGGCGGAGGCCTCGGCCGGGAGGATGCGAACATGGTGGGAGAGCAGCCCGAGCGCCGGAACCACCTCGGCGCTGGGGGCCAAGGTGTTCGTCAGCAGCAGCAGATGGGCCATCGTCGATCAGGATAGGCGGTCATGCAGAGCAGCGAAGGCGCCCAGCGCCCCCCTGAGACGGTGCTCGTGCGGTACTGGGCGGGCGCCCGTGCCGCCGCCGGCGTCGACGCCGAGCACGTCACCGGCATCCACACCGTGGGTGACCTGCTGACCCGGCTCGCGGCCGCGCACCCGCCCCTGGAGCCGGTGCTCCCGGTCTGCTCGGTGCTCGTGGGGGGCCGCGCGAGCACGGGTGACGACCCGGTGCCGGCCGGCGCCGTCGTCGAGATCCTGCCGCCCTTCGCCGGCGGATGATGGGAGGATGCCGCGCGTGGACGACCAGCCGACCGACCTGAGCCCCGGGGCCGAGCCGGCCCGGTCCGCGGCCGTCGACGCCGACGAGCCGTCGGGGCCGGCCGACGAGCCGGACGCGTCGGCCGACGAGCCGGACGCGCCGGACGCCGGAGACGCCGCGGTCGAGACCCGGGCCGAGCGCCGGGCGCGGCGCGAGGCGGTGCTGCGCGAGCCGGTGCTGCCGTCCCTGGCCGCCGTGCGCCGTCCGCTCGTGGTCGCCGGGGTGGTCGTGCTCGCGGCCCTGCTCGTGCTGGCCCTGCTCGCCGACCCGGTGCTGCTCGCCGCGGGACTGGCCTGGGGCGGCATCGTCGTGGCGTGGGGCTGGCCGTCCCTGCTCGGCTCGTCGAGCCGGTTCGGGTCGTCGCTGGCGATCGGGGTCACCGGGGTGCTCGCGCCGGTGGCCGCCGTCGCCACCACCGACGAGCCCTACCTGCGGCTCGTGCCGGTGGCACTGCTGGTCGGTCTGGCACTGATGTTCGGCCACCAGATGGTGCGCCGTGACGGCCGCCCCCGGCTCACCGAGTCGATCGGCATCACCTCGCTCGGGCTCGCGGTCGTGGCGCTGGGCACCACCTGGATGCCGTTGTCGCGCAGCAGCCGGGCCAGCGACATCGCGCTGCTGGCGTTCGCGGCGATCGCGGTCGCGTCGCTGGCCGACCTCGTCACGGGCGTCGAGCGGCTGCGGCCGTGGATGCTGCCCCTCGCGATGCTGCTCGGTGGCGCGGGTGCGGTGGTGGCCGCCGCGGTGACAGGTTCGCCCTCGCCGGCGCCGGCCTCCCTCGTGGGGTTCCTCGTGGCCGCGGTCTCGCACGCGACCCGGCGGATGCTCTGCGTGTTGCCGGGGGTCAGCTCGGTGCGCGGGCAGCTGTCGACCGCCGCGGCATCCCTGCTCGTGCCCGGCGTGGTCGCCTACGGCCTCGCGCTCGCCATCGTCGGGTGACCGCCGCGGCGCACCGGGCCCCAGACCTGCTTCGGCGCAGTCATCCGGCGGGCCCGCGTCGGCGCAACCACGCCCCGCCACGGCTTCGGGCGGGAGGGGCGTCAGTAGACGAGGGACCTCGCACCGTCGGCCATGACCTCCTCGACGAACGCCGCCGCCCCGCGGATGACCACACCCGGGAGCACGTCGTCGACACTGAGGCCGCGCCGCGCGGCGCACTGCCCGCAGACCGTGACCCGGGCGCCCTCGAGCAGGGCGTCGCGCAGCTCGGCGAGCGGGGCGGCGTGCGGCAGCTCCACCTCCTCGGCGCGGCCCGGCACGACCATCAGCGTCGCGTCCCCGGTGAGCCAGAGGCTGACGTCGACCCCGGCCGCGAGGGCCGTCGCCGCCACCGTGAACCCCTGGTTGAGCCGCTCCAGCGCCTCGGTGCCACAGGTGACCTTGACGACGAGGGAGGCCGCGGGGGAGTCCATAGACTGCAGCGTATGGTCTTCACGCTCGACACCTCCCTGCACGAGTCGCTTGCCCCCCTCGCGTGGCTCGTCGGCCGCTGGGAGGGCGCCGGCCTGGTCGGCTACCCCACCATCGAGCCGCACCAGTTCGGCCAGGAGATCGTGTGCAGCCACGACGGCCGGCCCTTCCTGCGGTGGGAGTCACGCACCTGGCTCCTCGACGCCGACGGCAACCAGGTGCGGCCGCTGGCCACCGAGCTCGGCTTCTGGCGTCCGGTCGCCGACCAGCCCGACGGCACCAACGTCGAGCTGCTGCTCACGCACCCGACCGGGTTCGTCGAGATGTACGCGGGTGTCGCCGAGCCGGCCAAGGTCGAGCTGCGCACCGACGGTGTCATGCGCAGCCCGACCGCCAAGGAGTACTCCGCCGCGCACCGGCTCTACGGCTACGTCAACAGCGACCTGCTCTGGGTGATGGACATGGCGGCCATGGGTCAGCCGCTGCAGTCCCACGTGTCGGCCGAGCTCAAGCGCGTGGAGTGACGCCGGCCGGGGTGGTCCCGCCGCGCCGGGCCCTCCGGCCCGGGACGGGCCCACCGGCTCAGGGCGTGACGAACACGTCGCCGTAGTCGCTCATCGTGTCGGTGCGCAGCGCGTCGCCGAGGTCGGCCATGCCCTGCTTGTCGACGACGTCGATCGAGGCGCCGCCCGCGGTGGTGCCGAAGCCGCTGAAGGGCGCCGTCGAGAAGACGACGTCGCCGACGCGGATGTCGCGCAGCGATATGGCGTAGTCGCGCAGCTGCGTGAGCGACAGCTTCTGGTCGAGCACCAGGTTCTTGGTGGCGGCATCGGTGAACTTGGCGATCGTGACCGGGTTCGTCACCGTGTCCTGGCTGATGGCCTTGAGCATCAGCGCCTTGATGAAGGCCAGCTGCCGCCGGCCACGCGAGATGTCACCCTCACTGAGCTGGTAGCGCTCGCGCACGAACGACAGCGCCTGCGTGCCGTTGAGGTCGTTCCAGCCCTTCCTGATGACGACCGGCCCGCCGTTGCCCTTGCCGTTGCTGGCCTCCTCGGCGTACACGCGGACGCCGCCGACGGCATCCGTCATGTTCTTGAAGCCCTCGAAGTCGGTCTTGGCGACGTGGTGGATGCGGATCTTGAGCAGGTTCTCGAGGGTCTGGACCAGGAGTGGCTCGCGGCCGTAGGCGTAGGCGGCGTTGATCTTGTCCTTGCCGTGGCCGGGGATGTCGACGTAGAGGTCGCGCGGGAAGTGGATCATGTTGACCGTCTTGCCGTCACCCGCGATGTGCACCAGGACGATGACGTCGGACCGGCCGGCATCGCCGGGGCGGGTGTCGGCACCGACGACGAGGAAGTTGGTGCCGGTGCCGGTCTCGGCGACCTTGGTGCCGTCGGGCGCTGTGACCGGAGGACGCGCCTGAGGCAGCAGGTCGGCGTGCTTGACGTTGCTGTTGACCGTGTAGCCGAGGTATCCGACGAAGGCTGCCGCGCCCCCGAGGAGAAGCAGGAGCAGGGCGACCATCACGATGAGGGCCCGCTTGAGACGGCGGTGGCCGTGACGCTGCTCCTCGACGACGGGCCTCGGCGGATCCTCAGTGTCCTGGGTCAGCCACTCCACGCCCCGGTCCGTCACGGGGTCAGTGTAGGTCGGTGGTCTGGGCGGAACCTGGGTGCGGCTTACATTGGACGAATGAGTGATCTCGGCGAGCGGCTCCGGGCGCGGGGCAAGCGCCTGACCTCGCAGCGCGAGCGGGTGCTGGCCGCCGTGGGCCGGCTCGGGCACGCCACCCCCGACGAGATCGTGGATGCCGTGGCGGCTGACGGTGCGGATGCCGTGCCCGCCTCCACCGTCTACCGCGCGCTCGAGGCCCTGCAGGAGCTCGGCCTGGTCGGGCACACCCACGTCGACCACCGGGCGCCGAGCTACCACCTCGCCGAGCACGCCACCCACCTGCACGTGGTCTGCCGGGGCTGCGGCTGGGTGGGTGAGGCGCCGCTGTCGGCAGCCGACGAGCTCGTCGCGCGGCTCGACGAGTCGCTCGGTTTCGCGTCCGACGTGTCGCACGCCGCCGTGCACGGGTTGTGCCGCAGGTGCCGCCACGGCGAGACGCCGGAAGAGGAGCGGCTGGGCGCGGCGTTGCACGGTGCAGCACCCGCTGCATCGCCACCCCCCACGAGCCGGAAGGCCACCTGATGAGCTTCTCCCCGTCCACCACGACGTCGCCGCTCCTCGCGCGCCACGGCGCCGTCGAGGGAGAGGGCGCCGACGCCGGCGTCGCCTCCCACTACGGCGACCCGGTGCGCGAGCAGCGGCTGCTCGCGGAGGGACTGGCGGCCGTCGACCTGTCGCACCGCGGTGTCGTCACGATCACCGGCCCCGACCGGCTGAGCTGGCTGCACTCGATGACCTCCCAGCACCTGCTCGGGCTCGAGCCCCGCACCTCCCGCGAGTCGCTCGTGCTGTCGCCCAAGGGGCACGTCGAGCACGCCCTGCACGTCGTCGACGACGGCGAGACGGCCTGGCTCACGGTCGAGCCCGGTACGGCATCCGCGTTGGTGTCCTGGCTGGAGTCGATGCGGTTCATGCTGCGGGTCGAGGTGGCCGACGTGTCGCGCGACTGGGCGGTGCTGGGTGAGCCGATCGGCGCGGAGTCGGTGCCCGGTGAGCCGCTGGCGTGGGTCGATCCCTGGCCCGGGCTGGTCGGCGACACGGCGGCCTACGGACCGGTCGAGGGGCACCCGGCGGCCGGCCGCGCCTGGCGCGAGCTCGTCGTGCCCCGGGCCGGGCTCGAGGCGGCGGTCGGTGACCGCCCACTGGCCGGCACCTGGGCGGCAGAGGCCCTGCGCGTGGCCGCGTGGCGACCCCGCCTCGGCTTCGAGACCGACCACCGCACCATTGCGCACGAGGTCGACTGGCTGCGCACCGCCGTGCACCTGCACAAGGGCTGCTACCGCGGCCAGGAGACCATCGCCCGGGTGCACAACCTGGGCCGGCCGCCGCGGCGGCTGGTGTTCCTGCACCTCGACGGGTCCGGGCACGTGCTGCCGCCGGCCGGTGCACCGGTGCTGCACGGCGAGCGCGAGGTGGGCCGGCTCACCTCGGTGGCGCGGCACCACGAGGACGGCCCCGTGGCGCTGGCGGTGGTCAAGCGATCGGTGGCGACCGACGTGGATCTTCTCGTCGAGGGCATCTCAGCCGCGCAGACCGTCGTCGTGAGCGGCTGAACGCCGCAGATCCTGCGGATCGTTGCTGCCATGATGGGGGCATGGTCCCCGTCGCGCCCGCTGCCTCCGTGCCCACGGGCACCCTGATCACCGTCGCCCCGACCGGCGCCGAGCACGCCAAGGCCGACCTGCCGCAGCTGCCGACCACGCTCGAGGAGCTCGTCGAGACAGCGGTGCGCTGCCAGGCCGCGGGCGCCTCGCTCATCCACCTGCACATCCGCGACGCCGAGCACCGGCCCACCCTGGACGCCGGCCGCCTGCGAGCCGCGGTCGAGGCGGTGCGGTCGTCGACGGACCTGGTGGTGCAGCTCTCGACGGGTGGGTCAGTGCACGACCCGCTCGAGCAGCGCCTCACCGTGCTCGACGCCGACCCCGACTCGTGCTCCCTCACCTGTGGCACCACCAACTTCGGCGACGACGTGTTCCTCAACCCCTGGGGGTTCATGAGCGACCTGTACGTGCAGGCGCAGGAGCGCGAGGTGGTGCCCGAGTTCGAGCTCTTCGACCTCGGCCACGCCCACGCGCTGCGGCGGCTGATCGACACCCACGGCCTGCCGTTCGGCGGGCGGGTGCACGCCGACTTCGTGACCGGGGTGCCGGGCGGGATGCCGGCCACGACCGCCGCGCTGCTGGCGGGGGTCGCGATGTTGCCACCCGAGGTGACCTCGTGGTCGGCGACCGGCATCGGGCGCGGCCACCTGCCGATGATGGCGGCGGCGCTGTCGGCCGGCGGGCACCTGCGGGTGGGGATGGAGGACAACGTCGTCTTCGCCCGGGGGCAGGTCGTGCAGCACAACGACGAGCTCGTGGCCCGAGCCGCCGAGCTCGCCACGGTGATGCAGCGACCGCCGCTGGGCACTGAGCAGGCCCGTGAGCTGCTCGGGGTCAAGGACCGGCGCACTCCCTGACGGTGAGGGGTGCCGCGCCGCCGCCACCGGGCACCGGGCACCGGCCACCCGCGGACGGTGGGGGCGCTGCCGCGCGCCTTTGGCGGCGCTCCTCGCTGACGGTGCGGTCGCTCCACGAGGAGGGGGCGTGCAACGACATCCGGGCGCTCTGGTGCGGAGTCCGAGGTCTGGACGGACTCGGTGAGCGGCGGAATGTCGCTGCATAATTAACAGTTATGGCTTCCGTGCGTGATGCTTTCGGGTTTCCGGCCGTCGTCAACGAGAAGGCCGCCCGCGTCGTGGCCGGCGGCGTCGCGCTGATCACCGCCACGGCCCTGCTCACCGGATGGCTGTGGCTCAGTGCCGTGCTCGCGGTCGGCTTCGCGCTGCGGGTGGCGGCCGGTCCCCGCTACAGCCCGCTCGGCCGGCTGGCCGCCAAGGTGGTCGCGCCGCGGCTAGGGGCGCCGACCCTGGTGGCCGGGCCGCCGAAGCGCTTCGCCCAGAGCGTCGGGCTGGTGTTCACGCTGGCGGCCACCGGATTCCTCGTGGCGGGGCTGCCGGTGGTGACGGTGGGGCTGCTCGCGGTGCTTCTGGTGTTCGCATTGCTGGAGTCGGTCGTCGGTTTCTGCGCCGGCTGCTTCGTGTTCGCCCAGCTGATGAAGGTCGGGCTCGTGCCCGAGGAGACCTGCGCGGCCTGCGCCGACATCTCCCTGCGCCAGCGCGAGTCCGCCACCGCCTGAGCCCCTCCGCGGCTCCCAGCACAAGTGTTCCGCCGCCCCTGTTGGATGCTCCCCACCAGTGAGCAAACTTCGAAACTTGCTCGCCGCTGGGAAGCGAATTTGAAAGTTGCACCGTGAGGGGCGCATCCAATAGCGACCTGAACACAAGGCTTTTCGGCGGCCGAGGCACCTCGCCCGTACGCCGTGTGAGAGCCCTCACGCTTGCTGCAGTTTGCATTTTGCTAACTACAGCAAGCATAATGAGGTCGTGAGCAAGAACCCGCTGAACGACCTGGGCAGCAGCCTCGGCGACTACCTGCGCGAGCAGCGCACGTCGGCCCGGCTCTCCCTGCGTCAGCTGTCCGAGCTCGCCGGGGTGTCCAACCCCTACCTGTCCCAGATCGAGCGCGGGCTGAAGCGGCCGAGCGCGGAGATCCTCCAACAGCTGGCGAAGGGCCTCGAGGTCTCGGCCGAGAGCCTCTACGTCAGAGCGGGCATCCTCGACGCCGAGGTCGCCCCGCCCTCCACGGCCCCGGACGTCCGCGTGGCCATCGCTGCCGACGCGGCGCTGACCCAGCGGCAGAAGAAGACCCTCCTCGACATCTACGAGTCCTACCTCGAGGAGCCCCCCACGGCAACGCCGCCGACTCGCAAGGCCCGCAGCGCCACCCAGCGCGACGCCGCCGGCACAACGGCCAAGACCACCAAGACGGCCAAGAAGGCTCCGGCGCGCACCACCACCGCCAAGGCCCCCAGAACACCCACCAGCTGAACCAACCCCGCACCACCCGAAGGAGACCCACCATGTCCGTCATCGAGGACCTCAAGAACACCGTCGACACCACTCCGTTCTTCGCCGCCGTCGGCGCCACCGACCTCGCGGTCGAGAAGGTGCGCGAGGCCCGCCTGCGCGCCGACAAGGCCCGCGCCGACCTCGCCCTGCGCGCCGAGAAGGCTCGCGTCGAGCTCTCCACCGACCTGGCCCCGGCCAACGTCCAGGCCCGAGCCACCAAGGCCGTCGACGACGCCAAGGAGATCCCGGCCCTGGCGATCAACCAGACCATGGTCTTCGGCGGCAAGCTGACCGAGGCCTACGACGAGCTCGCCGCCCGCGGCCACAAGCTCGTCAAGCGCATCCAGGACCAGAAGGCCACCAAGGACCTGGTCGCCCAGGCCGACACGGCCGTGGCCCAGGTCAAGGGTGCCGTCACCTCGGCCCGCAAGGCGAGCGCCGACATCGAGCGGTCCGCGAAGGCCACCGTCACGACCGCCCGCAAGGAGGCCGCGAAGGTCGTCACCGTCGTCAGCGGCTCCGTCGCCGAGGAGACCAAGGTCGCCCAGGCCGAGGTCACCAAGTCGGCCAAGCGCACCCGCACCGCGGCCAAGCGCACGACCACCACGACCAAGAACGCCACCAAGAAGGCCACCAGCTCGGCCAAGGGCGCGACGACGAGCGTTCGCAAGACCGCCGCCGCCGCCGAGAAGGCCACCGAGAAGGCCGCCGAGAAGGTCGGCACCGCCCCCCTCACCCCGGCCGAGAAGCCGGCCACCCCGGCCGAGAAGCCGGCCACTCCGGACGCGAGCTGACCCTCGCGCCAAGGTCGGCCTCGCCCGACCACCCGTCACCGGGTTCCCCCCTTTCCCGGTGACACCCCCGACGACCCGGGCCGGCTCGACCGGCCCCGGTCGTCCGGCGTACCGGCCCGGTTGGATGCCGTGCGCCCCACCCTTCCGATGCCGTGCGCCCCACCCTTCCGATGCCGTGCGCCCCACCCTTCGGACGCCGTGCGCCGCCAGCAGGTCGGATGCCGCCCGACCCCGCCCGGATAGGGTCGGCCCGTGCCCGACCGGACCGCAGCAGCAGGCAGTGCCGCCACTCCACCGGCCCTGGCCGACGCCCCGGTCGTGGCCCACGCGATCCGCGGCGGGTTCGTGGAGTCGGCCCACCGCGCGACGATCGCGGTGACGGACGCCCACGGCGCCCTG
>JBJMHU010000148.1:0-3058 GCA_045807225.1 Ornithinibacter sp.
ACCGACGCCACCGGCCGGTCCCAGGACGACCTGTGCATGGCGTGCTTCACCGGCAGCTACCCCGTGCAGCTGCCCGACGAGAGCCTGCTCGGCAAGCACCTCCTCGAGGCCTCGCTCACCTCGCCGCACGCCGCCCGGGAGCTTCCCGTGCTCAACAACCCCTGACCGAGGGAGCCCGCCCCGTGACCGAGCCGACCCCGCCCTCGGGGGCCCCCGGCAGCAGCGCCTACGCCTCTGCCGGCGTCGACCTGGAGGCCGCCGACAAGGCCATCACCTTGATGAGGGGTTGGGTCGAGAAGACGTCGAGCCCCGAGGTGATCGGCTCGCTCGGCGGCTTCGCCGGGCTGTACGACGCCTCCGCACTCACCCGGTACACCCGGCCGATCCTGGCCACCTCGACCGACGGGGCCGGCACCAAGGTCGCGATCGCCCAGGCGATGGACGTCCACGACACGATCGGCTTCGACCTGGTCGGCATGGTCGTCGACGACCTCGTGGTGTGCGGGGCCGAGCCGCTGTTCATGACCGACTACATCGCCTGCGGCAAGGTCGTGCCCGAGCGTGTCGCCGCCATCGTCTCGGGCATCGCCGCGGCGTGCGCCCAGGCGCGGGTCGCCCTCATCGGCGGCGAGACCGCCGAGCACCCCGGTCTGCTCGACCCGGACGAGTACGACGTCGCCGGTGCCGCCACGGGCGTCGTCGAGCGTGATGCCGTGCTCGGCCCCCAGCGAGTCGCCCCCGGTGACGTCGTGCTCGGCCTCGCGAGCAGCGGGCTGCACTCCAACGGCTACTCCCTGGTGCGGCGGGTCGTCGCGCACGCCGGCTGGGCCCTCGACCGGCACGTCGCGGAGTTCGGCCGCACGCTGGGTGAGGAGCTGCTCGAGCCGACCCGCGTCTACTCCGCCGACCTGCTCGACCTCGTGCGCTCGGATGCCGTCGACGTGCACGCCCTCTCGCACGTCACCGGCGGTGGGCTCGCCGCCAACCTCGCCCGGGTGCTGCCGCCCAGCGTGCACGCGCGGCTCGACCGTTCCACCTGGACCCCACCACCGGTGTTCGGCACGATCGGCGCCCTCGGGTCGGTGCCCCGCGCCGACCTCGAGCGCACCCTCAACATGGGCGTCGGGTTCGTGGCGGTGCTGCCGGCAGGCGGCGTCGACGCGGCCACCGCGCTGCTGGAGGCACGCGGCATCCACACCTGGGTGATCGGTGAGGTCACCGCGGCCGACGGCGCACCGGTCGAGGACGGCGTCGAGGTCGTCCGCGGCGCCAAGGGCGTCGACGGCGGCTCGGTGCAGGTCGTCGGCGAGCACCCCACGCCCTGAGCCGACGTCGTGCGATCTACCTGTGGTTCTGGGTCACCGAAGGCAGAAGAACCGTGGCCACGTCGCACGAAGCCGGATCAGACGATGGTGATCTGCGGGGCGTAGAGGGCCATCGCGGCGAGGGCCTGCTCGTGGTTCTCGGGGCTCGACCCCGCGCAGGCGTCGCGCACGACACGCACCGTCGCCCCGGCATCCGCCGCGGGCAGGGCGGTCGACAGCACGCAGCAGTCGGTGGCGACCCCGGTCAGCGTGAGGTGGGCGTCGGACCCGAGCACCTCGCGCAGCACCGGCCACTTCCCGAACGTGCCGGCCGTGAGCAGGTGGGCGGTGACGTCGGCCAGCTCGGGCACCACGGCATAGAGCGGGTCGCCGTCGGGCACCAGCGCGAACGGCCAGTCGCGGTAGTACGGCACCCACGACCCGCCGAGCGACGGGTCCGCCACGAAGCGGGTGACCACCGTGCGGTCAGGCCCGAAGGATGCCGTGAGCTCGGCGATGCGCGGTAGCGCCGCCGCCCACATCGGCGACCCCCACGGCGAGGTCGCCGGGTCGGCGAAGACGACCTGGGGGTCGACGACGACCAGCCACCCGTCGTCGAAGGCATCGGTCACCGGGCGGGCTCGCGGTCCTGCACCGTGGCCGGTGACGACGGGGCGGCGGCCTCCTGCCGGCGCACCCGGCCGCGCCGGGCGAGGTAGGTGACGAGGAAGCTCAGCACCAGGGCCAGCAGCACACCGATGTTGGAGTAGGGCCAGTTGCCGTCCCAGAACGGGGCGCCCTCACCCTCGGTGACGTACGTGCCCAGGCCCAGCGGCTCCAGCAGGTAGCCCTGCCAGTTGTTCCAGGCGGCGTCCGTGGCGAAGCTGTTGACGACCAGCCCCCAGCCGATGACCGAGGCGACCACCATGGTGCCGATCGAGACCCAGTCGAACGAGCCGTAGCGGCCCCGCGCGTCGAACAGGTCGTTGTCGTCGTAGTCGTGCTTGCGCAGGGCGATGTCGGCGATCATGATGCCGGCCCACGAGGCCAGCGGCACGCCGAGGGTGATGAGGAAGCTCTGGAACGGCCCGATGAAGCTCTCGGCGAAGAACACCACCCAGATGGTGCCCAGGGTGAGGATGACGCCGTCGACCAGGGCCGCGGCCGGCCTCGGGATGCGCACCCCGAGTGAGAGCAGGGTGAGCCCGGAGGAGTAGATGCCGAGCACGGCACCGGACACCAGCGACAGGATCACCGCGATGAGGAACGGCACGAGCAGCCAGGTCGGGAGCAGGGTGGCGAGCGTGCCGATCGGGTCGGCGGCGATGCCGTCCTTGAGGGCCGGGTCGGACCCTGCCAGCAGCAGGCCGTAGATGACCAGGATGACCGGCGCCACCGCACCGCCGAAGGTGTTCCAGCCGACGATGGCTGCGCCCGAGGCGTCGCGCCGCTGGTAGCGCGACCAGTCGGCGGCGATGTTGATCCACCCCAGGCCGAATCCGGTCATGACCAGCACGAGCGCGCCGACGACCGCCTGCGGCGGCCCGCTGGGCAGTGACTGCACGGCGGACCAGTTGACGTGGTTGAGCGTGAGCAGGATGTAGCCGACGGTGACGATGCCGGTGACCCAGGTGAGCACCGACTGCATCCGCATGATGATGTGGTAGCCGGCCACCGAGGCCGCGACGATGAGCAGGGCGACCACGGCGGCCGCCACGATCTTGGTCGCCGTGCCGCCGCCCCAGCCGAGCTGC
>JBJMHU010000149.1:0-8007 GCA_045807225.1 Ornithinibacter sp.
CCAGGTGCGCGCGTGCCAGGTTCTCGAGGAGGGTCATTCGGTGCTCGTCGCCGCCCCGACGGGCTCGGGCAAGACGCTGGTGGGGGAGTTCGCCGTGCACCTCGCCCTGGCCACCGGACGAAAGTGCTTCTACACCACCCCGATCAAGGCGCTGTCGAACCAGAAGTACCACGACCTGGTGCGGGTGCACGGTGTCGACAAGGTCGGGCTGCTGACCGGCGACTCCTCCGTCAACGGCGAGGCGCCGGTGGTCGTCATGACCACCGAGGTGCTGCGCAACATGATGTATGCCGGGTCACGCACCCTCGACGGCCTGGGCTACGTGGTCATGGACGAGGTGCACTACCTCGCCGACCGGTTCCGCGGGGCGGTGTGGGAGGAGGTCATCATCCACCTCCCCGAGCACGTGCAGGTCGTGTCGCTGTCGGCCACCGTGAGCAACGCCGAGGAGTTCGGCGACTGGCTCGCCGAGGTGCGGGGCAACCACGCGGTGGTCGTCTCCGAGCACCGGCCGGTGCCCCTGTCCCAGCACGTGCTCGTCGGCACCACCCTGTTCGACCTCTTCGCGGGCAACCGGGTCAACCCCGACCTGCTGGCCGCCATCCGCACGTCCGAGCAGCGCGGCCGCTGGGACGACGAGCCGCGGCGGGGCGGCTCCGGCCGGGGCGGCCCCCCGGCGCGCTCGCACCGGGGCGGCAACCGCCGCGGCGGAGGTGGCCGGGGGCCCGGGGGAGGAGCCGGCGGCGCCGGGTTCGCCCGTGGTGGCCGTCCCGGCGGTGGTGCCACGAGGGCCGAGGTCATCGACGAGCTCGACCGCGACGGGCTGCTGCCCGCCATCACCTTCATCTTCAGCCGCGTCGGCTGCGAGGCTGCGGTCAGCCAGCTGCTCGCTGCCGGCACCCGCCTCATCCCGGACCGGGAAGGGCTGCGCATCCGGCGCCACGTCGAGGAGCGCGTCGAGTCACTGGCCGACGAGGACCTCTCGGTGCTGGGCTACTTCGACTTCGTCGAAGGGCTCTCGCGCGGGTTCGCCGCCCACCACGCCGGCATGCTGCCGTTGTTCCGCGAGATCGTCGAGGAGCTCTTCACGGCGGCCCGCATCCGGGCCGTGTTCGCCACTGAGACACTGGCGCTCGGCATCAACATGCCGGCCCGCACCGTGGTGCTCGAGAAGCTCGTCAAGTTCAACGGTGAGGCGCACGTCGACATCACCCCCGCTGAGTACACCCAGCTCACCGGGCGGGCCGGCCGGCGCGGCATCGACATCGAGGGCCACGCGGTCGTGCAGTGGGCGCGCGGCGTCGACCCGCTGGCCGTGGGCGGACTGGCCTCCACCCGCACCTACCCACTGCGCTCGAGCTTCCGGCCCACCTACAACATGGCCGTCAACCTCGTCGCTCAGGTGGGGCGCGAGGTGGCCCGCGAGATCCTCGAGACCTCGTTCGCCCAGTTCCAGGCCGACCGGGCGGTCGTCGGCATCGCAACTGCGGTGCGGCGCAACGAAGAAGGGATGGAGGGCTACGCCGAGGCGATGCACTGCCACCTCGGCGACTTCCGCGAGTACGCCGCGCTGCGCCGGTCCCTGGCCGACGCCGAGAAGGAGGGCGTCAAGGCCCGCTCCGCCTCCCGTCGGGCCGAGGCGGCCGTGTCCCTCGAGGCATTGCGCATCGGCGACGTCATCCGCATCCCGGCCGGTCGGCGTGCCGGGTGGGCCGTGGTGGTGCAGCCGTCGCGCGGTGGCAAGGGCACCCCCACCGGGCCTGCCGTGGTCACCGAGGACAGGCAGTTCCGCCGGCTCACCCTGGTCGACGTGCCCGAGCCGGTCGAGTCGGTCACCCAGGTGAAGGTGCCGCCCAACTTCAACCCCAAGTCGCCCAGGTCGCGCCGTGACCTGGCGACCTCGCTGAGGATCGCCGTGCCGCACGGCATCGAGGACTCCCCGCGCCGCCGGGCCCGCCAGGTGACGGCGGGGGAGTCCGAGCGCGTCGCGCAGCTGCGGCACGAGCTCACGACCCACCCGTGCCACCAGTGCCCCGACCGCGAGACGCACGCCCGGTGGGCCGAGCGCTGGTGGCGGCTCAAGCGCGAGACGGTCGGCCTGCAGCGCCGGGTCGAGGGCCGCACCAACACCGTGGCGCGCACCTTCGACCGGATCTGCGACGCCCTCGAGGCGCTCGGTTACCTCGGCGAGGGTGGCACGGTGGTCACCGAGCGCGGCGAGCGGCTGCGCCGCCTCTACACCGAGAAGGACCTGCTCGCCGCCGAGTGCCTGCGCCATGACGTGTGGAAGCGGCTGGATGCCGCTGGGCTCGCCGCCGCCGTGTCGGCCCTGGTGCACGAGCCCCGGCACGAGGAGGCCGAGGTCTCGCCCCGGATGCCGAACGAGGAGGTCGCCGAGGCGCTGACCCGGATGTCGCGCCTCTGGTCGCAGATCGAGGACCTGGAGACCGAGCACGACCTGCCGTCGACGTCGATGCCCGACGGCGGCATGGCCTGGATGGTGCACCGGTGGGCCTCCGGCGAGCGGCTCGACACGGTGCTGCGCGGCCAGGACATGGCGGCCGGTGACTTCGTGCGCCGGTGCAAGCAGATCGTCGACCTGCTCGACCAGGTGGCCAAGGCGGCGACCGACGGCGAGCTGCGCCGCACGGCCCGCACCGCGGTGGATGCCGTGCTGCGCGGCGTCGTCGCCGCCGACCGCCTGGACTGAGGCCTCAGTAGACCTCGCCGATCCGGATGTGGTTGCCGAACGGGTCACGTAGGGCGAAGTCCCGCCCATAGGGCTGGCTGACGACGTCCTGGGTGATGTCGGCGCCCGACTCCTTGACCCGCGCGAACGCGGCCTCCACGTCGTTCGTGGTGAAGGCGAGCCACCCACCGCCGGCGCCCTTGGTCACCAGTGCCCGGATCTGCTCGGCGGTGGCCTCGTCGTGGGCGGGCGGCCCCGGCTTCTCGAGCAGGATGGTCTTGTCGTCGCCGGGCACGCGCACCGTGAGCCAGCGCATCGGACCGAAGTCCATGTCCTCGCCCACCTCGAGGCCGAGCACCTCCGTGTAGAACGTCAGCGCCTCGTCCTGGTCGAGGACGAAGATCGACGAGATGTTGTTGCGTGTGAGCATGATCGGCGTTCCTTCTGTAGCGGGGAGCTGGTGTGATCACGCTAGGGGCGCTGCCGGGGGCCCGCTTCTCCGAAAGTGCGCTTCTGCCCGCAGCACAACCTACGGTGGACGGCGTGGGTGTCGGCGAGGAGGACCGCAACCGGCGGCTGCTGCGTGCCCGCGACCTCATCGACCGGCGCAGCACCGAGCCCCTCGACGTCGACCTGCTGGCGGCCACGGCGCACATGGCGCGGGCACACTTCATCCGCGAGTTCCGGGCGACGTTCGGCGAGACGCCGCACCGCTACCTGCAGCGGCGCCGGATCGAGCGCGCGATGACCCTGCTGCGCACCACGCAGACCCCGGTCACCGACGTCTGCATGCAGGTGGGCTTCTCCAGCCTCGGCACGTTCAGCCGCACGTTCCGCGACATCGTGGGCACCTCGCCCTCGGCCTACCGCAGCGGCGCCGACCCCGCGACCGCCTTCGTGCCCACCACCTTCCGGATGCGGTGGACCCGCCCGGCCGGCGAGCGGCTCAGTCCAGACCCAGGGCCTTGAGCACCCGGCCCACCGGGTTGGCCACGCCGTAGGCCTCGCCGAGCTGCTCGAGCAGCTCGGGGTCGGCCACCTCGCGGGGCAGCGCCAGGTCGACCTCCGCCACCGGGGCGTCGCGCAGCACCCGAACCACGGTGGGGGCGACGTCGAGGTAGGCGGATGCCGCCTCGAGGTTGGCGCGCCGCGCGCCCTTGAGCCCCGGGTCGGCCCCGTCGACGGCCGCTCGCAGGCCGGCGAGCGACCCGTAGGTGGCGATGAGCTGGGCGGCTGTCTTGTCGCCGATGCCCTTGACGCCCGGCAGCCCGTCGCTGGTGTCGCCGCGCAGCACCGACATGTCGAGGTAGGCAGCTCCGGTGGGCACGGCATACCGCTCGTGGAGGTAGGCCTGGGTCGCCAGGTCGGGGTCGCGCACCCCGCCCTTGCCGGTGTAGAGCACCCGGATGGCGTGGGCGTCGTCGACGAGCTGGAGCAGGTCGCGGTCGCCCGTCACGACGTCGACCGGCATCACGCCGCGGTGCCGCTCGCTGAGCGTGCCGATGACGTCGTCGGCCTCGCAGCCCGGCGCTCCGAGGCGCACGATGCCGATGGCGCGCAGCGCGTCGCGGATGATCGGTACCTGCGGGGTGAGGTCGTCGGGGCTCTCCTCCACGACGTCGGAGCCCTCGGTCAGCCGGTGCGTCTTGTAGGTGGGCACCAGGTCGACCCGCCACTGCGGCCGCCAGTCGTCGTCCCAGCAGGCGACCAGGTGCGTCGGGCGGTGCGCGGTGACCAGGGTGGCGATCATGTCGAGGAAGCCGCGCACCGCGTTGGTCGGGATCTCGTCGGGGCTCGTGCGCTGGTCGGGCACGCCGAAGAAGGCGCGGAAGTACAGCGAGGCGGAGTCCAGGAGCATGAGGCGTTCCGGCATGCGCCCGACAGTAGCCGCCACGGGTGACCACGCCGAGCGGTAGAACCCTGCCGGGGGGCGAACTCCCGGCGCACTACCCTGAGCGGGTGGAAGACCTCGACCGTCGCATCGTCGACCTGCTCGCCAAGGACGGCCGGATCAGCTTCACCGACCTCGGCAAGGCGTTGGGCATGTCCACGTCCGCCGTGCACCAGCGCGTCCGCCGCCTCGAGCAGCGTGGCGTCGTCAAGGGCTACACGGCGAAGATCGACCACACCGCGCTGGGCCAGCAGCTCACCGCCTTCATCTCGATCACCCCGCTCGACCCGGCAGCCCCCGACGACATCCCGGAGCGGCTGCACGAGGTGCCGCAGATCGAGGAGTGCCACTCGGTCGCGGGCGACGAGAACTACATCCTCAAGGTGCGCGTGGCCACGCCCTCCGAGCTCGAGGAGCTGATCGCCTCCATCCGCGGCGTGGCCCACGTCTCCACCCGCACGACCGTCGTCCTCTCCACGCCGTGGGAGTGAGCGGTTCGTGCGCCTGTATCGGCCGGCGTGGGCCGCCCCGATGCCGGGGTACCGGTGGGTGAGCGTCTGCGGTGACCTCAGCGGGCGATGTCGGCGACGTCGGCGCCGGTGACCCGCACGAGGTCTGCGGGCGAGAGCCCGAGGTCGAGCCCGCGCCGCCCACCCGACACGTAGACGACGTCGAACAGCTCCGCGCTCTCGTCGACGACCGTGGGCAGGCGGCGCTTCTGGCCGATCGGCGAGATGCCACCGACCACGTAGCCCGACGAACGCTGTGCTGCAGCAGGATCGGCCATTGTCACGCGCTTGGCGCCGACCGCGTCCGCCATTGCCTTGAGGTCGAGCTGGCCGGCCACCGGCACCACGGCGACCGCGAGGCCGGCGCCGGTGTCGACGACCAGCGTCTTGAACACCTGCTCCGCCGGGAGCCCGAGCACGTCGGCCGCCTCGAGGCCGAACGACCGCGCGGTGGGGTCGTGCTCGTAGGCGTGCTGGGTGAACGCGACGCCCGCCGCGGTGAGTGCCACCGTGGCGGGCGTCCCGGAGGGCACGGGATCAGGCGAGGTCGGCGAGGGATGCCGCGTGGCTGGCACCGGCGCCGACGAGCGCCGCCTCGTGCACGGCATCCATGTCGTGGCCCTCGCGCCACCAGCGCTGGCCGGCCTCGTCGAGCGTGTAGATCGGGTCGTAGTAGACGTACTCGCGCGACAGCGCCTGCTCGTCACCGGCCTCGATTGAGGTGCGGTAGTGCTTGCGCCAGAACGACATTCCTCGCTCGGTGTCGTACGTCTCGACCTGGTGCACCCACCGCTTGCCGACGAACGGCACGTCGCACACGATGCGCGGCGTCGCGAACCCGGGCAGGTAGCCCATGATCGCGTGCTGCAGCTCCTGGGCCTCCTTGAGGGAGACTCGCCAGTGCTCCGCGAACGGGATCATGTCGCACATGTAGAAGTAGTAGGGCGTGATCAGTGCGTCGTCCTGCAGGGCGAAGCAGAGGTCGAGCAGCGCCTCCGGCGAGTCGTTGACCCCGCGCATCAGCACGCCCTGGTTGCGCACGTTGCGCACCCCGGCGTCGAGCATGGCCTTGGCGGCGTCGGCGACGAGCGGAGTGACGGACTGGGCGTTGTTGACGTGGGTGTGGATGGCGACGGAGACCCCGCGCGAGCGCGCCTTGGCCGAGATGCGGGCCACCCCCTCGACGACGTCGGGCTGCAGCCAGTGCTGGGGCAGGCCCATGAGCGCCTTGGTGGCGAGCCGGATGTCGCGGATGGTGTCGACCTCGAGCAGCTTGTCGAGGAAGCCCTCGAGGTTCTTCCACGGCATGTTCGCCACGTCACCGCCGGAGACGACGACGTCGCGCACACCCGGGGTGCGGTGCAGGTAGTCGAGCATCGCGGCGTAGCGGTCGACCGGCTTGCCCGCGAGCTTGAGCTTGGTGAACTGCGGCGTGGAGTTGCCGACGAGGTCCATGCGGGTGCAGTGGCCGCAGTACTGCGGGCAGGTGGGCAACATCTCGGCCAGCACCTTGGTGGGGTAGCGGTGAGTGAGCCCCTCGACCGCCCACATGTCGTGCTCGTGCAGGCTGTCGCGGGTGGCGAACGGGTGGCTGGGCCAGTCGGTGCGGCGGTCGGAGAAGACCGGGAGCATGTAGTTGCGCACCGGGTCGGCGTAGAACGCCTCGGTGAAGGCCGCGCCGGCGCTCGGCATCGGGTCGTCGGTGGCCGGCACCATCGTGTTCAGCATCTGCGGGGGCACGAGCATCGACATGGTGGCCCGCTCGGCCTGGTCGCGCTCGAGGTCGGCGTAGAAGCGGTCCTCGAGGAGGTCGCCCATGAGGGCCCGCAGCTGCGCGACGTTCTTCACGCAGTGCGCCCGCTGCCACTGGGCGTCGGCCCACTGCTCGACGGTGACGTCACGCCACCCCGGGATCCGGGTCCAGTCGGGCTCAACCAGCTCGCGGCGCCGGTAGGCGTAGGGCTGGTCGATGTTCGTCGTCATGCGTGGCAGGATACGCAACGGATGACGCTGATGTCACGTTCTGACCGCAAACATTACGGCGCCGTGTCGCTTGACGAGGAGATTCTTGTGCGCACCACTCCCGCTTCACCGGTCGGCCTGCACCGCGTGACCGACCCCGCCGGGGCGGCCCTGCCCCAGGCGGCACGGGTGGTCGACGCCTCGCCGGAACTGTGGCCGGACGAGGTGCTCATCGCGGTCGAGACGCTCAACCTCGACGCGGCGTCGTTCCGTCAGCTGTCCGAGAAGCACTCCGGCGACGGGGATGCGGTGCGTGGCGAGGTGCTCGAGATCGTCGCCGCCCGCGGCAAGATGCAGAACCCGGTCACCGGCTCGGGCGGCATGCTGATCGGCACCGTCGCCGAGGTCGGGCCGCAGTCGCCCCTGGGCCTGGCGGTCGGCGACCGCGTCGCCACCCTGGTCTCGCTCTCGCTGACCCCCCTGACGATCAGCGACGGCCTGGCCCGCTGGGACGGTCGCTCCGAGCGGGTGCCCGCGGAGGGCACCGCGGTGCTCTTCGGCCGCTCGATCGCCGCCCGCCTGCCCGAGGACCTCTCGCCAGCCCTGGCGCTGATGGTGATGGACGTGTGCGGTGCGCCGGCCCTGGTCGCGCGGGTGGTGGGGGAGTACGTCGCGCGTGGCGTCGCGCCGACCGTGGCCGTGCTCGGCGGCGCGGGGAAGTCCGGCTCCCTGTCGCTGGCCGCGGCGCGCGACGCGGGGGCGGGGCGCTGCATCGGGGTCGTGCCGTTCGAGCGTGAGGCGGTGCTGCTGCGCGAGAGCGGGCTGGCTGATGCCGTGGTCCTCGCGGACGCCCGCTCACCCCTCGGCCTGTCCGATGCCGTGGCCGCCGCCGGTGGACCGGCTGACGTCACGGTGGTCTGCGTCGACGTGCCCGGCTGCGAGCAGCCGGCGATCCT
>JBJMHU010000150.1:0-47895 GCA_045807225.1 Ornithinibacter sp.
GCGACCTCGCTGTCCGGGGCACCCGGCCCGCGGGTGCGGCTGCTGGGCACCCAGGCGGCGTACGTCATGGCCGACTTCACCGGCGAGGTGCACGTCTGGGCGGGCCAGGCCGACGCCGATCCCGCCCACAGCGGGTGGCTCTACCGCGGCGACACGCGCGAGCCGGTCGAGCGGGCCGGTAGCGGTCAGGCCGACCTCTACCGGGCGGTGGCTGCCGCGCTGGCGTCCGACGACCCACAGGCCGCGATGCCGGTGAACCCGTGGGATGCCGTGCACACCCTGGCGGTCATCGATGCCGCCCGCGTCTCGGCAGCCGAGCAGCGCGTGGTGACCGTCGAGACCCCCCTTCGCTGACTCGACTTCTTGCGGATCTCCCACTCCCACGTCCCGACTTCTTGCGGATCTCCCACCCTCCGGGGCGGGCCGCGGTGGAAGATCCGCAATCAGTCGGTGCGTCAGGGGGAGGGGAGGCGGCGGGGCTCGATCCGCTGCTCGTGCACCCCTTCAGCCTCATCGGAGCGGTCGGCTCCTGAGCTCCGCGTGACGATGTACGCGCCCTTGCCGTCCGCCTCGCTGACCGCCTCGACCAGCTCCGTGCCTCGGTAGACCAGGCCGACGCCGTCGTCGGTGCAGTGCGTCTCGGGCAGGGTGCCGTCGGCAACCAGCCGGTGCACCGTTGGGCGGCGGCTGGCCTCGGAGTCGTAGTGCACGCCGCTGCCGTAGGGGAGCAGGCCCAGCCCGTTGGTCACCGCGCGCAGCTCGGGCCCGAACGAGTCGGTGGTTCCGCCGAGGTACCAGCAGATCGACCCGGCCGAGACGCCACCGAGCACGACTCCCGCCTCCCATGCGGAGCGCATGGCGGGCCGCAGGTCGTGCACGTCCCAGACGGCCAGCAGGTTCGCGACCGATCCGCCGTTGACCCAGACGACGTCGGCCTGGAGCAGGTGCCCGGGCACGTCGTCGAGGTTGGGCATCGGGAAGAGGTCGAGGCAGGTGACGTCGAACCCCGCCACCCGACCGGCCTCCTGCGCCCAGTAGTTCATGAACCGCGGGTCGCCGGATGCCGTGCCGACGAAGGTGAGCCGCGGGGCGCGACCGTGCACACCGGACAGCTCGACGGCATGGTGCACGAGCGAGTTGAACTCCAGCTGGGTGCGGCGTCCGTAGCGGGAGCCTCCGGAGGTGGCCAGGATCGTGGGGGAGTCGGCAGGCATGGCGCCCACCCTAAGGGCCTGTGGATAACTCGGCAGGCTTGTCTCCCGGTCGGGGCAGAGTGGCGTCATGGGCGATCAGGGGGATGCCGTGACGACGGTCGGGTGGCGGGGCGCGGGTGAGCAGGCAGCCGGGCCGGTGGGCGAGGATGACCACTCGCCCGGCCTGCCGACGGTGCCCCAACCGCCGCAGGTGCCCGGCTACGAGCTCGGTGAGCTGCTGGCCCGCGGTGGCAGCAGCGAGGTGTGGGCCGGGGTGGCGCACGACGGCGCGCACCGGGTGGCGGTCAAGGTGGTTCATGCCGAGCTCGACGCGCTCGAGGTCGCCTCGCGCGAGGCGACCGTCTCGGCTCGGTCGGCGAGCGCGCACGTGGTGCCGGTCGAGGCGTGCGTACCGCTGCCCGACGGCCGGGTGGCGGTGGTCATGCCGCACCTGCTGGGCGGTGCGCTCGACGCCCTGGTGCGGGCTCGTGGCCACCTGTCGCCGGGCGAGGTGGTCACCGTGCTGGCACCGGTGGCCTCCGCGCTGGGGCGGCTGCACGACCTCGGGGTGGTGCACGGCGACGTCTCGCCGGGCAACGTGCTGCTCGACCTCGACGGCCGCCCGCTGCTCGCCGACCTCGGGCTGGGCCACGTGGTCGGCGACGTGTCGCCGGGGGTCTGGGGCACCGACGGCTACGTCGCACCCGAGGTGCTGCTCGGGGCCGACCCCACCCCGGCATCCGACGTCTACTCCCTCGGGGCGCTGGGCTGGCTCTGCCTGACCGGCACGGTGCCCGGTCCGCCGGGCCTGCGGCCCGAGCTGTCCGACGTGTGCCTGGCGGGCGAGGGCTCGGAGCCGGTGGTGAGCGCCCTGGCCATGGCCGTCAGCGCCGAGGCGCCCGACCGTCCGGGCGCCCACGAGCTGGCCTGGCTGCTGTTCGCCGCCGCGGAGCCCGAGCCGCTGCGCCTCGTGCACGGCGACGACCAGGTCAGCGCGGTGACCTACCGGCTGCGGGCGGCAGCGGGCCGCCCTCCGGCCCATTCCGGGGCGCGGCGCCGGCGGTGGCCGTCCCCGCGTCTGCGCGAGGGCGGGCGCCGGGTGCTGAATGGCCGGTTCGGGCGGCCGCCGTGGCCGCCGGGGAAGCGAGCGACCACGCAGCATCCGGCGCGGGCCGGTCGGCACGGTGGTGGTGTGGTGCGCCGGGGATGGGGTCTTCCCGTCGCCCGTTCGCGTGTGGCCGCGGCGCCGGTGGACGGGAAGGCGGCTGAGGTGAGCCAGGCACCGGCGGCCGGAAAGGTGCCTGCCGTGGGCAAGCACCCCCGGGTGGTGTCCGTGACGAGCAGGCGGAGACGGCCTCGGCCGGCCAGGGCGGCCGTGTCGACGGCCGTGCTGTGCCTGGCGCTGCTCCTGCTCGTCGTGCTCGGCACCGCGGTGCTCGGCCGCGCCGGCGACACGGCCCAGGCACGACCGGGGGTCGACGCCGGCCGGACGGCGGGCGGCCCACCGACGTCCTCCGGCACCTCCGCCGCTGGCTCCACCAGCACGGCCAGGCCCACCTCGACCGCCGCCGGCAGCACTGCGTTCGCCGCCGGCACCGACCCCCGCACCGACGCTCGCGCGCCGGCGACGCGGCCGAGCGAGCTGCTCACGGTGCTCGCCGACGCACGGGCCGCTGCGTGGCGGGAGGCCAGCCCGGCGCTGCTGCACGCCGCCGACGCACGCGGTTCCGCGGTGGCCGCCCGGGATGCCGCCGATGTCGCCGAGGTCGAGCGGACCGGGTTGCGCTACACCGGTCTTCACTACAGCGTCGCCGACGTCAGCGTCGTCGTGGCAACCACGCAACGAGCCGTGCTCAAGGCGCGGGTCGACGTGGGCCCCTACGTCATCACTGCCGCCACGGGCTCGACGCAGCGGCCAGCCGTGGCCGGCGTCCCGGTGCTCGTCGACCTGGTGCGCGCTGACGTCGGCTGGCGGATGGCTGACCTGCGGCCCGTGCGATGACCACCGTCGCACCAGGCGTCAACGTGCGTGGTCCGCCCCGACGGGTGGCCACTGGTGATGGTGTACTGCTGAGGATGGAGGTGACGGGGTCAGCCCGGCCGAGGCAGCCCGGCCCTGTCAGGCACGCGGTGCTGCCTGGTCAGCCCGCGGCGCGGTCAGGTCAGCCCGCGGCGCGGCCAGGTCAGCCCGCGGCGCGGCCGGGTCAGCCCCGCGGGGCGGCCTGGGAGGCGAAGAGGTTGAGCCCGAGCCGTTCGGAGAGGAACTTGGTCACCAGCTGGCCGCGCACGCTGTTGCCCGCGGCATCCAGGGGTGGCGAGAAGGTGGCCAGGCCGCCCTTGCCGGGCGAGACCGTGACGATGCCTCCGCTGACTCCGCTCTTGCCCGGTATCCCGATCTCGTAGAGCCAGTCGCCCGACAGCTCGTAGAGGCCAGCGGTGGCCATCACGGCGAGCACCCGCCGGCAGACGCCGGGCAGCACGACCACCTCGCCGGTCACCGGGTTGACCCCGCCGTTGGACAGGGTGGCGGCCATGACCGCCAGGTCGTGCACCGTCACCTCCAGCGAGCACTGCCGGGTGTAGACGTCGGTCGCCTCGTCGGGGTCGAAGTAGAGCCGTCCGTAGCTCTCGAGGAGGTGGGCGATCCCCTGGTTGCGCAGGTTCGTGGCCGACTCCGAGGCGTATACCTCCTCGTTGACCTGCAGCTCGCGCCCGGCGAAGCGGGACAACCCGCCGCGCAACCGCTCCCACTTCTCGTCCGCAGTGTCGCCGGGAACCAGGCTGGTGGTGGCGATCGCCCCGGCGTTCACCAGCGGGTTCATGGTGCGGTCGGCGTTGAGCTCGACGGCCATCAGCGAGTCGAACGGGAAGCCGGTGCTGTTGACGCCCAGCCGGCGCCGCGCCTCCGGGTAGCCGATCGCCTCGCACACCAGCGCGAACACGAACGGCTTCGACACGCTCTGGATCGAGAACGCCGTCCCGACGTCACCGATCTCGACGGACCGGCCGCGGGCGCCGACCACGCAGATGCCGAACCAGTCGGGCGAGGCCTGCGCGAGCACCGGGATGTAGTCGGCGACCGTGCCGTCGGTGTTCGTGCGGTAGCGCTCGTATGCCTGCGTGACGAGCTCGCGGACCTCGTCGGCCTGGGGCAGCTCGCCCGTGGACACCGGCGGGGGAGCGGCCTCCTCGTCGAAGGGCATCCCCTCGTGCATCGACAGGTCGGCCATGGCAGGGCGAGGTGTCAGGCGACGAGCCAGCGCACGGCCGTGTCGAGGTCGCCGTGGATCAGCTGGTACCCACTGTCGCGCAGGGCGTCTCCGACGATGCGTTGGCCGCCGAGCACCTCCATGGCGAACTCGCCGAGCACCGCCCGCAGCGCGAACGACGGCGCGGGAAGCACCGCCGGACGGTGCAGGGCCGCGCCCAGAGCCTTGGCGATCTCCTTCTGGCGAGCCGGCTTCGAGGCGGTGAGGTTGATCGGGCCGGTGACCTCGGGGTGGTCGAGCAGGTGCATGATCGCGCCGACCTCGTCCTGCAGGGTGATCCAGGGCATGAACTGGCGTCCGGAACCGAGGGCACCACCGGCGCCGAGCCGCGCCAGGCGCAGCATCGGTTTCATGGCGCCGCCCTCGGGTGCCATCACGATGCCGGTGCGCAGCAGCGCCACCGACGCCCCCGCGTCCACCGCGGGCTGGGTGGCGGCCTCCCACGCGATCACGACGTCGCTGAGGAAGTCGTTGCCCGGGCTGCTGGCCTCGGTGAGCTCCTCGTCACCCCGGTCGCCGTAGAACCCGACCGCCGACCCCGACACGAGCCGCACGGGATGGTCCGCCGCCGCGACCGCCTCGGCCACGGCGTGGGTGGAGTCGACGCGAGACGCGAGGATCTCGTGCTTGTACGCAGGTGTCCAGCGCTTGTCACCGACGCCAGCACCGGCCAGGTGCACGACGCCGTCGACGGCGTCGAGCGTGCGGGGGTCGAGGGTGCGGCTCGTGGGGTCCCACTGGACCTCGTCGGCCCCCCGTGGCGGTCGACGGACGAGGCGGACCACCTCGTCGCCGCGCTGGCGCAGCGCGGCGACGAGCGGTGTACCGATCAGGCCCGAGGACCCGGTGACGACGATGCGACTCATGGAGGTGTCCTCGGGGCCGGCCGGTCAGAGACCGAGGTCGGCCTCGAAGGCGCCTTCCTCGAGTCGCTGCTTCATCGTGGTGAGGAAGCGGGCGGCATCCGCGCCGTCGACGATCCGGTGGTCGTAGGACAGCGCGAGGTAGACCATCGAGCGGATGGCGATCGTCTCGCCCTCCTCGCTGCTGACGACGATCGGCCGCTTCACGACCGACCCCGTGCCCAGGATCGCGACCTGCGGCTGGTTGATGATCGGGGTGTCGAACAGCGCTCCGCGAGAACCGGTGTTGGTGATCGTGAAGGTGCCGCCGGCCAGGTCGTCGGGCATGATCTTGTTGCTCCGCGTGCGCTCGGCGACGTCGGCGATGCCGCGGGCCAGGCCCGCGATGTTGAGGTCGCCGGCGTTCTTCAGCACCGGCACCAGCAGCCCCTTCTCGGTGTCGACCGCGATGCCGAGGTGCTCGCCGCCGTGGTAGGTCACCTCGTCGCCCTCGATGCTCGCGTTGACGGTCGGGTGGGCCTTGAGCGCCTCGACGGCGGCCAGCGCGAAGAACGGCAGGAAGCTCAGCTTGGTGCCCTCGCGCTGGGCGAAGTCGCTCTTGGCACGGTCGCGCAGCCGCGAGATGCGGGTGACGTCGACCTCGACGACGGTGGTGAGCTGCGCCGACACCTGGAGCGACTCGACCATCCGGCGCGCGATCGTCTTGCGCAGGCGGGACATCTTCTCGGTCGTGCCGCGCTTCGAACCCTCCGACGAGGCTGCGGCCGGGGCCTTGGCCGCCGAGGCAGGGGCCTGTGCCGCCGGTGCCGCGGCGGGCTCGGGCTCGGAGGCCTTGGCGGCCTCCGCGGCAGCGAGCACGTCCTGCTTGCGGATGCGGCCACCGATGCCCGTGCCGCTCACGGTGGACAGGTCGATGCCGTGGTCGTTGGCGAGCTTGCGCACCAGCGGGGTGACGTAGGCGGCCGCGTCACGGTCGCCGCCGCCCGACGGTGCGCCGGACTCCACCGGGGCGCTGCCGGCGCCGTCGGCCTCGGCGGCCGCCGTGTCGGGAACGGCCAGCGCCGGCGCCTCCTGTTGGGCCGGTGCTCCGGCCGGGGCCGAGGCCTCCTGCTGGGCCGGCGCGGACTCGGCCTGCACCGGGGGAGCGCTGGGCGCCGGCTGCGCCGGCTGCGGCGTCTGCGGCGTCTGCGGCTCGGGAGCCTCGGTGAGCTCGGGGGCCGGCTGGGACTGCTCGTCGCCCTGGGCGCCGGTGGCCTCCTTGGCCTGCTCCGACTGGGGAGCGGCAGTGCCTCCGCCACCGCCGGACCCACCGACGACCGCGAGGTCGGCGCCGACCGGCACCGTGTCGTCCTCCTGGACCAGGATCTTCGTCAGCGTGCCGCCCACCGGCGAGGGGATCTCGGTGTCGACCTTGTCGGTCGAGACCTCGAGGAGGGGCTCGTCGACGGCAACCTCCTCGCCCTCCTGCTTCAGCCACCGCGTGACGGTGCCCTCGGTGACGGACTCGCCGAGAGCCGGCATCTTCACCGTGGTGCCGTCGCCGGACCCGCCCGAGTCACCGGATGCCGTGGGCGCCGGTGCGGCGGCCGGCTGCTCCTGCGGCGCGGCCTGGGGCGCCTGCTCCTGCGACGCGTCGGCCTGCGGCTCGGCCGGCTCCTGGCCACCCTCGTCGCCCGCCTGCGCCACCGCGTCGCCGTCGGACTGGTCGGAGACCTCGTCGCTCGGGCCGGAACCCTGCGCACCGGACTGCTCGCCACCGGAGTCGCCACCCGCCGGGGCCGCGCCGTCACCGATGACCGCGAGGTCGGCGCCGACCGGGACCGTGTCGTCCTCCTGGACGAGGATCTCCTGCAGCGTGCCGGCCACCGGCGAGGGGATCTCGGTGTCGACCTTGTCGGTCGACACCTCCAGGAGCGGCTCGTCGACCTCGACGGTGTCACCGACCCCCTTGAGCCAGCGCGTCACGGTCCCTTCGGTGACGGACTCGCCGAGCGCAGGCATCTTCACGCGTTCTGACATCGGGACAGCTCTCCTTCGTGGGCGGTGGCGGTCATCACTCTAGTTGTGCGCGTGGAGCGGTTTCCCGGCGAGCGCCAGGTGGGCTTCGCCGAGGGCCTCGTTCTGGGTCGGGTGGGCGTGCACCAGGGCTGCGACGTCCTCGGGGTGGGCCTCCCAGTTGACGATCAGCTGGGCCTCGCCGACCTGCTCGCCCATCCGCGAGCCGACCATGTGAACGCCCACGACCGGGCCGTCCTTGACGCGCACCAGCTTGACGAAGCCGGCGGTGCGCAGGATCTGCGACTTGCCGTTGCCGCCGAGGTTGTACTCGTAGGTCTCGACCTCGCCGTGCGCCTCACGGGCCTGCTCCTCGGTGAGCCCCACCGACGCGACCTCGGGCTCGCAGTAGGTGACCCGCGGGATGCCGGACTCGACGATCGGCGAGGGGTTGAGCCCGGCGATGTCCTCGGCGACGAAGATGCCCTGGGCGAAGCCGCGGTGGGCCAGCTGCAGGCCGGGGACGATGTCGCCCACGGCGTACACGCCGTCGACCGAGGTGCGGCAGCGCTCGTCGGTGACGACGAGACCGCGGTCGAGGGTGACACCGGCCTCCTCGTAGCCCAGCCCGGCGGTGACCGGCCCACGCCCCACCGCGACGAGGAGCAGGTCGGCCGCGAGCTCGTCGCCGCCCTCGAGGCGCACGGTGACGGCATCCCCGTCGACGGTCGCCGACTCGAACCGCACCCCGGTGCGGAAGGCGATCCCGCGCTTTCGGAACGCGCGCTCCAGGGCGGTACTCACCGCGGGGTCCTCCGCGGCCACCAGCCGCGGGAGCGCCTCGACGATGGTGACCTCGGCCCCGAAAGAGCGCATGACGGAGGCGAACTCGACCCCGATCACGCCACCGCCGAGCACGATGACGCGGCCCGGTACGGCATCCAGCGCCAGCGCCCCGTCGCTCGTGACGACGGGGCCGCCGATCTCGAGCCCGGGCAGGGTCCGTGCGTAGGAGCCGGTGGCGAGCACGACGTGCCTGCCGACCAGGCGTCGGTCGCCCACGACGACGGTGCGGTCGCCCTCGAGGCGGCCGGTGCCCTCGACGTAGTCGACCGCACGCGACTTCACCAGCCCCTGCAGGCCCTTGTGGAGGCGGCCCACCACACCCTCGCGGTAGGTCGTCACGGCCGGCAGGTCGACACCCTCGAGCGTGGCGCGCACCCCGAACCGGCCCGCCTCGCGGGCGGAGTCGGCGACCTCGGCGGCGTGCAGCAGCGCCTTGGTGGGGATGCAGCCGCGGTGCAGGCAGGTGCCTCCCAGCAGGTCCTTCTCGACGAGCGCGACGCTCATCCCGAGCTCGGCGGCCCGCAGCGCGCAGGCGTAGCCTCCGCTGCCTCCGCCGAGGACGACGACGTCATGGGTGGTCTCGGCAGTGGCCGGCATCCGAAGTTGCTCCCTTGCTGTGGCGGTCGTGGGCGTCGGCGACGGGGTGGGCCACCGGACGCTGCCCAGCATCCTGTCACTCCGCAGTGGCTGGCCACACACCCCCTTGCGCCTCCCGGGGACCGGATGGTCGTGCGGGGCGCCGAGGCCCACGCCCTATCCTCTGCGCATGGCGTGGTGGAGACGCGGTCGCGCGAAGCAGGCCCCACACGGTGGCGGAGACCTGGCGAGCGCCCAGGCGCACTTCGCCGACTTCATCGCCACGCGGCGCGGGGTGGAGGCCTACGTGGAGCCGGCCACCAACATCACGGCGACCACGGTGGTGCTCATCGCCCACGACGGCGAGTGGACCCGCCGAGCCCTGCCGTCGCGCCCGATCGCCTTCGAGGTGGCGCGCTCGTTCGACATCCCGGTCTACGACGTCAACCTCACCGGCTACCCGGCGCGGATGCGCCAGTGGACCGCGCGCCAGCGCAAGCCGAAGAGCCGCTGACGGATCGGCCCTGACCGCTCGGCGCCGGGCGGCCGCCGGGCGGCCGCCGGCGGCAAAGAGGTGGAGCGGGCGCGCTGCGTCTGCGAGGGTGGAGGCAACCTGCCAGCCGACGGAAGGAACCACCATGTCAGCCCCGAAGAAGCCGCGTCCCGCGGTCGACGACGAGGTGAAGGCGAAGTTCCGGGCTGCGCTGGACGCGAAGAAGTCACACGGGGGCGCTGACGTGTCCGACCACGGAGAGCACACCAAGGTCGACTCCGCCCATGGCCCCGAGACCAGCGCGACGCAGCAGATGTTCCGCCGCAAGAGCGGCGGCTGACCCGCCCGCCATCCCCGACCAGGTCGGGAGGGCGGAGGCTCAGGGTGCGGAGGACTCGACCAGGGTCAGCAGGGTGCCGACGCCGAACCCGGTGCCGCCCTTGGGGTGGTGGCCCTTGGGTCCCTTGTCGTTGAACGCCGGCCCGGCGATGTCGACGTGCGCCCACGGGATGCCCTCGCCCACGAACTCCTTGAGGAACAGCCCGGCGGTGAGCATGCCTCCGTCGCGGTCGCCCTTGTGTGCGATGTCGGCGGTCGGGGTGTCGAGCTTGGCCCGCAGCTCGACCGGCAGCGGCATCGGCCAGGCGCCCTCGCCGGCGGACCCGGCGGCGTCGACGACCCGCCCACGGAACGCGTCGTCGTTGGCCATCACGCCGGCGATGTCGGTGCCCAGGGCCACCACCTGCGCGCCGGTGAGGGTGGCGATGTCGACGACCCAGTCCGGGTGCTTCTCGCTGGCCAGGCACAGGCCGTCGCCGAGCACCATCCGGCCCTCGGCGTCGGTGTCGAGGATCTCGACGCTGGTGCCGTTGCGCATGACCACCACGTCGCTCGGCCGCTGGGCCGTGCCGCTGGGCATGTTCTCGGCCAGGCACAGGTAGCCGGTGACGGCCACCGGCAGCCCGAGCTCTGCGGCGGCGAGCACGGTCGCCGCCACGGCTGCGGCACCGGCCATGTCGCACTTCATCGTGACCATGCCGGAGGACGGCTTGATGTTCAGGCCACCGGAGTCGAAGGTGATGCCCTTGCCGACCAGCGCCACCGATGCCGCCGGGGTCGGCGGGGCGTACGACATGGTCACGATGCGGGGCGGGTTGACCGACCCCTGGCCGACGCCGACGATGCCGCCGAAGCCGCCCTTGACCAGTGCCCTGTCGTCGAGCACCGACACGGTGACCTTGGCCGCGGACCCGGCCACGCGCTTCTTGACGTTGTCGGCGAACGACTGCGGGAACAGGTAGTTCGGCGGCGTGTTCACCAGGTCGCGGGCCCAGTCGCGCGCCGCACCGAGCACCGCGGCTCGGGTCACGGCATCCTTGGCGGCCTTGCCCTGGCCGGCCCCCGAGACGACCATGAGCCGCGGGCCGGCGCCGGTGGTCGCCGCCTTGGCCGATGCCCGGATGCCGGTGCCGCGCCCCGCGCCGAGCGGCGCGGACTTGTCGTAGACGTAGCACCCCGCGTAGGCGCCGTCGGCGACGGCCGACAGGCTCTCGAGGTCGGGAGTCGGCAGCGCCACGGCGACGGTGCGCTTGCCCCGCACCGACCGCAGCGCCGCACCGGCAGCGGCCCGCAGGGCGGCGTGCGGGTAGCTCGAGCGGCGGGAGGTGCCCTCGCCCAGCCCGGTGACGACCACCGAGGTGGCCTTGACCCCGGGCACCGCCACCACGCGCACCACCTCGTCGGCCTTGCCCGTGGCCTCCACGTCGGACAGCACCGCCTGCAGGTGCACGACGGACTTGCGCGGCAGGTGGTGGCCGGTCGCGAGGTCGGCGCCGTCGGGAGTTCGCACCGACCCGACGACGAGGGTGTCGACGGCGAGCTCGGCGGGGGGTCTGGTCGTGAGGGCCACAGTGGTCATGCGGGCAGACTATCGACCGCGGTGGGCCTGGGCCGCAAGGCGGTAACGTGCCGACCATGACCGAGCTGCTGCACTCACCGCTCCACGACCGGCACGTCGCGCTGAACGCGAAGATGGCTGACTTCGGGGGCTGGTCGATGCCCATCGAGTACCCCGGCGGCGGTGTCGTCGCCGAGCACACCGCGGTGCGGGAGCGGGTCGGCATCTTCGACGTCTCGCACCTGGGCAAGGCCCGGGTCTCCGGCCCCGGCGCCGCCGACTTCGTCAACGCGTGCCTCACCAACGACCTGCGCCGCATCGGGCCGGGACAGGCGCAGTACACGATGTGCTGCACCGAGACCGGTGGCGTCGTCGACGACCTGATCCAGTACCTGCGCTCCGACGACGACGTCTTCCTGATCCCGAACGCCGCCAACACCGCCAAGGTCGTCGAGCTGCTCGCGGCGGCGGCACCCGAGGGCATCACCGTCGAGAACCTGCACGACCGCTTCGGCGTCATCGCCGTGCAGGGCCCGCGCTCCGACGAGGTGCTGCGCGGCCTCGGCTTCCCGGTCGACCACGACTACATGAGCTTCGTCGAGACCGACTGGGAGGGGCTGCCGGTCATCGTCTGCCGCACCGGCTACACGGGCGAGCGCGGCTACGAGATCGTGCCGCCCTGGGACGTCGCCGTCTCGGTGTGGGACGCCCTCGCCGCCGCCGTCGCGGCCGAGGGCGGTCTGCCCGCCGGCCTGGGCGCCCGCGACACGCTGCGCACCGAGATGGGTTACCCCCTGCACGGCAACGACCTCTCGCTCGACATCACGCCGGTGATGGCCGGCGCCGCCTGGGCCGTCGGCTGGGACAAGCCGCGGTTCTGGGGTCGCGACGCCCTCACCGCCGAGCGGGCGGCCAAGCAGTCGCGGCTGATGCGCGGGCTCGTGGTGACCGGTCGCGGCATCCCCCGCTCGCACTGTGCGGTCAAGGACGCCACCGGCGCGGTCGTCGGCGAGGTGACTTCGGGGACCTTCTCGCCCACCCGCAAGCAGGGCATCGCGCTGGCGCTGCTCGAGCGGTCGGTGACCCTCGGCGACGAGGTGGTCGTCGACGTGCGCGGCCGTGACGTCGCCGCGACGGTGTCCAAGCCCCCGTTCGTCGAGGTGGGGGTGCGCGAGAAGTGAGCGAGCAGTGGACGTGGGCGTACGAGGGCCCCGACGGCGCCCCGCTGCCGGCCGCCGGCCTGGGCGAGACCGCCTTCCCCACCCAGTCGGATGCCGAGTCGTGGTTCGGAGAGGTGTGGCACGACCTGTCCGCGGCCGGGGTCGCGGCGGTGACCCTGCTGCGTGACGGCCAGAAGGTCTACGGTCCGATGAGCCTGGAGGGCCCGTCCTGACCGCCCGGCACGGTGGCTGGTCCCCGGTGCCTGGGCGACCGGGTCAGCTGGGGTACTCGCCGCGCTTGACCTGCGGTCGCGGCATCCGTGAGCGGCGCATCTGGAAGGCGCGCATCGCGGCATACATGCCGTTGCCCTTGGCCGATGCGGCGTCGTCGCCGAACTTGGTGCGCAGCCGCTTCTTCAGCCCGCGGTACATCAGGAAGGTGTCGGCCACGGCGAGGAGCAGCACCGAGTAGGTGAGGATGGTGACGAAGAACAGGATCACCCCGCCCTGCGTGCGGATGAAGCTGAGCGCCAGCACGATCAGCATCACCGGCAGCATGAACTCCGCCAGGTTCCACCGGGCGTCGATGTGGTCGCGCATGTAGCGGCGCACCGGGCCCTTGTCGCGCGCGGGCAGGCCGGCGTCGTCGCCGCTGATCATCGCCTGGCGGGTCTTCGCCATCTGCTCGTTGCGGCGGGCCTTGTCGAGCTGCTTGGCCTGCTTGCGGTCGGCGACGACCAAGGGCTGGCGGCGCGCGGCCTCCTGGTCCTTCCGCTTGGGCGTGGGCCGGTTCTTGGCCCCGTCGCGCTGCGGGTGGAGGTCGTCGACGAGCTCGTCGTTGGGGGTCTTGCTGCGTCCGAACACGCCTCCACTGTAGGTGCTCGGCCGCGGATGCCGTGCACGCGCGTCCCGTTGCCGGCCGCACCCGTCGGTAGGGTCGGCGCCGTGACCGACGTGCTGACTCCCGACCAGATCTCCGCCCTCCGCGGCCGGGTCGCCGCCCTCATGCCCGCCCTGCGCGCCGACCTCGAGGCGCTCACCCGCATCCCCAGCGTCAGCCTCGACGCCTTCGACCAGGCGCACGTCGAGGCCAGCGCCGAGGCCACGGCCGCCCTGCTGCGGGCCGAGGGCCTCGACGTCGAGATCGTGCGCGAGGGGGGCCGCCCGGCCGTCATCGGGCACCTCGACGGGCCGCCCGGGTCGCGGACCGTCATGCTCTACGCCCACCACGACGTGCAGCCCCCCGGTGACGACTCGCTGTGGGACAGCGCGCCGTTCGAGCCCACCGAGCGCGACGGGCGGCTCTACGGGCGCGGCGCCGCCGACGACAAGGCCGGCATCATGGCGCACCTCGCGGCCCTGCGGGCGCACGCCGGGGAGCTGCCGGTGGGCGTGACGGTCTTCGTCGAGGGCGAGGAGGAGGTCGGCTCCGACTCGCTGGCCACCATCCTCGAGCGGCACGGCGAGAAGCTGCGCGCCGACGCCATCGTGCTCGCCGACTCCACCAACTGGGCGATCGGCGAGCCGGCCCTCACCACCACCCTGCGGGGGATGATCCGGGTGGTGGTCACCGTGACGACGCTCGACCACGGCGTGCACTCGGGCATGTTCGGTGGGGCGGTCCCCGACGCGCTCACCGCCCTCATCAGAGTGCTGGCGAGCCTGCACGACGACGACGGCAACGTGGCCGTGGCGGGTCTGAAGGCGGGCGTGGCGTCCGACCTGGACTACTCCGAGGAGCGGCTGCGCGCGGAGTCGGGGCTCCTCGACGGGGTGTCGACGATCGGCTCGGGCTCCCTGCTGTCACGGATCTGGACCAAGCCGTCGGCCACGACCATCGGCATCGACGCCCCCTCGGTGGCCACCTCGTCGAACACCCTCGTGCCGAGCGCCTCGGCCAAGGTGTCGATCCGCCTGGCGCCCGACGAGGTCGACGTCGAGGCCTTCGAGCTGGTCGAGGCCCACCTCCTCGCCCACGCGCCCTGGGGCTCGAGGGTCGAGGTGACCCTCGACGACCGTGGGCTGGGCTTCGCCGCCGACGCACGTGGCCCGGTCTACGACCAGGCCCGGGCCGCCTTCGCCGACGCCTGGGGCGTCGAGCCCGTCGACATCGGCGTGGGCGGGTCCATCCCGTTCGTCGCGGCCTTCGCCGAGCAGTTCCCGGATGCCGCGATCCTCGTGACCGGCGTCGAGGACCCCGACGCCCGCGCGCACGGCGCCAACGAGTCGCTGCACCTCGGCGAGTTCGAGAAGGTGTGCGTGGCGGAGGCCGTGCTGCTCGCCCGGCTCGGCGCCCTCCCCTGCTGACCGATGGCGCTGACCGCTGACCACTGACCGCTGAAGACTGACCGCTGACCTGAGGAGAGGCGATGACCGAGGGGTCCTACGTCGAGGAGTCGTTCGACCGCGACACCACCTACATCGAGGACCGCATCACGGCCGGCGGTGCGGGCCCGCACGAGTGGCCGGTCCAGCCGGGCCGCTACCGGCTGGTCGTGGCGCGGGCCTGCCCGTGGGCCAACCGGTCGATCATCGTGCGCCGGCTGCTCGGGCTCGAGCCGGTGCTGTCGATGGGCCTGTGCGGCCCCACCCACGACGCCGACTCGTGGACCTTCGACCTCGACCCGGGTGGGGTCGACCCGGTGCTCGGCATCCCGAGGCTGAAGGACGCCTACGAGGCGCGCTTCCCCGGCTACCCCCGTGGCATCACGGTGCCGGCGATCGTCGACGTGCCCACCGGCCGGGTCGTCACGAACGACTTCGCCCGGATGACGCTCGACCTCACCACCCAGTGGCGCACGTACCACCGGGCCGGGGCGCCCGACCTCTACCCCGAGGCCCTGCGGGACGAGATCGACGAGGTGAACGGCTGGGTCTACACCGAGGTCAACAACGGGGTGTACCGCTGTGGCTTCGCCGGCTCGCAGGAGGCCTACGACGACGCCTACGAGCGGCTGTTCGGTGCGCTCGACCGGCTGTCGGAGCGACTGTCCTCGCGGCGCTACCTCGTCGGTGACAGCGTGACGGAGGCCGACGTGCGGCTGTTCACCACGCTCGCCCGGTTCGACGCGGTCTACCACGGGCACTTCAAGTGCAACCGCCAGAAGCTGTCGGAGCTCCCGGTGCTGTGGGCCTACGCGCGCGACCTGTTCCGCACCCCGGGCTTCGGCGACACGACCGACTTCGTGCAGATCAAGCGGCACTACTACCACGTGCACCGTGACATCAACCCGACTGGCATCGTGCCCCTCGGCCCCGACCTCGCCGGCTGGATGGAGCCGCACGGCCGGGAGGCGCTCGGCGGCCGACCGTTCGGCGACGGCACCCCGCCCGGCCCGCCGCCGGTGGGCGAACGGGTGCCGACGGCGCACAACCCGCACGTGGGCCGCGACGGGCTGGTGCACGGCTGACCGACAACGGGGCCGACCGGCGCGGTCAGCCCACGGTGTGCACCCAGGTCTCGGAGGGTCGCCACGTCGGCACCACGACGGTGCTCGCCCGGGGAGCTGTCCACAATGCCTGTCGACCCCGAGGCGTGTCCCGCCCCGGCGCGAGCTCGGCTACGCCCGGCATCCGCTGGGCTGGTCAGTCCTTGGCGGTCTTCCCCGGCAGGGCGAGCATCTGGTCGAGGGCCACCCGGGCCTGCGCGGCCACCTGCGGGTCGACCCGGATGGGGTTGACCACCCGGCCGTCGACGAGCGACTCCAGCGCCCAGACCAGGTGCGGCAGGTCGATGCGGTTCATCGTGGAGCAGTAGCAGACGTTCTTCTCGAGGAAGGCGATGCGCTGCTCGGGGAACTGCCTCGCCAGGCGCTGCACGAGGTTGAGCTCGGTGCCCACGGCCCAGGCGGTGCCCGGGGGAGCGGCGGCGATGGTCGCGATGATCTTCTCGGTTGAGCCGACCTCGTCGGCCAGCTCGACGACCTCGTGGCGGCACTCGGGGTGCACGATCACCTTGACGTCGGGGATGTCGCGCCGAGCGGCCTCGACGGCCTCGACGGAGAAGCGCCCGTGCACCGAGCAGTGCCCCCGCCACAGGATCATCGTGGCGGCGCGCAGCTGCTCGGCGGTGAGGCCACCCATCGGGCGGTGCGGGTCCCAGACCACGCAGTCGTCGAGCGGGCGGCCGAGGTCGCGCGCGTAGGTGTTGCGGCCGAGGTGCTGGTCGGGAAGGAAGAGCACCTTGCCGCCCTCACCTGCACGGCCGAGCGCCCAGGTGAGGGCCGTCCTTGCGTTGGACGACGTGCAGATCGTGCCGCCGTGCCGCCCCGTGAACGCCTTGATCGCCGCGGAGGAGTTCATGTAGGTGACCGGCACCGTGACGTCGGCGACGCCGGCGTCGACCAGCTCGTCCCAGCACTCCTCGACCTGGTCGATGGCGGCCATGTCGGCCATCGAGCAGCCGGCCGCGAGGTCGGGCAGCACCACGGTCTGGGTGTCGGCGGTGAGGATGTCGGCCGACTCGGCCATGAAGTGCACGCCGCAGAAGACGACCCACTCGGCATCGGGGCGGGCCGCCGCCTCCTTGGCGAGCTTGAAGGAGTCACCGGTCACGTCGGCGAACTCGATCACCTCGTCGCGCTGGTAGTGGTGTCCGAGCACGAACACCCGGTGGCCGAGGGCGGCCTTTGCCGCGCGGGCGCGCTCGACGAGGTCGGGGTCGGAGGGGGCGGGGAGGTCCCCGGGGCACTCGACCCCACGCTCGCTCGCGAGGTCGCGGCCCCGGCCCAGCACGAGCAGCGGGAGGGGCGCGGGCCCGCCGGTGGTCGTCGTCACACCACGATCGTATGCCGTGTGCTCGCGCCGGGCGTCAGCCCTCCGGCCCGCGGCGCACCCACCGGACGTCGTGCGGCCTGGCCGCGATCTCGCGGCGCTCGGCTCGGCGTATCCGTAGGCGGGTGGCAGGAAGTGGGGAGGGGAGGACGCGGGGTCGTCGGGTGGGCCGCACACCGATAGCCTCACCGCGTGCGCGTCCTCATCGCTCCGGACTCCTTCGGTTCGACCCTCGGCCCCGTCCAGGCGGCCACGGCGATGGCGCAGGGCTGGGCGCAGGGGGCACCGCACGACGAGCTGGAGCTGCTGCCGCTGTCCGACGGCGGCCCGGGCTTCCTCGACGTGCTCGCTGGGGCCCTCGGGGGTCTCACCGTCGCGACGACGGTCAGCGACCCGCTCGGCCGCGAGGTGCCGGCCGCGGTGCTGCTCGTCGAGCGTGGGGGTCGACGCACCGCCTACGTCGAGGCCTCTCAGGCGAGCGGGCTGCACCTGCTCGGCGCCGACGAGCGCGACCCCGGTCTCACCAGCACCTGGGGTGTGGGGCAGCTGCTCGAGGTCGCCGTGGAGCAGGGCGCCACGAAGGTCGTCGTGGGTGTGGGCGGCAGCGGCACCAACGACGCGGGGGCCGGCATGTTGGCGGCGCTCGGGGCCGGGCCGGCATCGGTGCTGGCCCGCGGCGGCCTGGCCCTGGCCGGCGCGCCCGACGACGCGCTGCCCGGCCTGGGCGATGTCGTCGCCCGACTGGCCGCCGTCGAGATCGTGCTCGCGACCGACGACGACACCCCGCTGCTCGGCCTGCAGGGCACCAGCGCCGTGGAGTCGCCGCGCAAGGGCGCCTCGCCCGAGCTGGCCCAGGCGCTCGAGGGCGCGCTGGGTCACTTCACCGACGTCGTGGGCCGTTCGCTGCCCTCGCCCCCCGTCGAGCTGCTCAGCGGGATGCCGCGCCGGCTCGACCGCGAGGCCGGCGCCGGTGCCGCCGGGGGCCTGGGCTACGGGCTGCTCGCCCTGGGCGCCCGGCGGGTGGGCGGCGTCGCCGAGGTGCTGCGCGAGACCGGCTTCGGCATCGCCGCCGCGCGCAGCGACCTGGTCGTCACGGGGGCCGGCCGGGTCGACTGGAGCACCCTGCGGGGGTCGGTCGTCGCCGGTGTGGCTGCCGCCACGCTCGAGACGGGGCGGCCGACGGTGCTCGTCGCCGGCGAGTGCCTGGTCGGCCGGCGCGAGACGATGACGCTGGGCCTGGCGGGCACCTACGCCGTCGCCGACAGCCGGGCCGAGGTCGAGGCGATGGTGGCCGACCCGGTCACGACCGTGGCCAACCGCACCGCGCGAGTGGCGCGCACCTGGTCACCAGCGCACTGACCGGCTTCCGCACCTGGTCGCCGCCGCGCTGGACCGGCAATGCCGCCGCGCCCGGGCTGCCGCCTGGTAACGCCACGGATCACTGCACCTACCAGGCGGTAGGCGAGGTGGAATCGGGCTGACGGGCCTCCCCGGCATCGGAGCGAGCGGGCGGAAATCGGCATTGTGAGCGGCGCGACGTATCCTGTTGTCAGCCCGGGAACACCGGCGGCCCGACACGGGTTGACCATCGCGACCGGGCCGATCCTCAGGCCACCGCCAGCACAGGGAGTGCATCCATGAGCGACCAGCTCCAGACCACCGAGGCCCCGACCACGCAGAGCCCGGCGACCGAGGCCCCCGCACACGGTGTCGTCCTCACCGACGTCGCCGCGGGCAAGGTGCAGTCACTGCTCGCGCAGGAGGGCCGCGACGACCTGCGCCTTCGGGTCGGCGTGCAGCCGGGCGGCTGCTCGGGCCTCATCTACCAGCTCTACTTCGACGAGCGCACCCTCGACGGTGACCTCGTGCGCGACTTCGACGGGGTCGAGGTCGTCATCGACCGGATGAGCGCCCCCTACCTCGACGGCGCGACGATCGACTTCGCCGACACCATCGAGAAGCAGGGCTTCACCATCGACAACCCCAACGCGGGCAGCTCCTGCGCCTGCGGCGACAGCTTCAGCTGACGCCTCACCACGAGAGGGCCCGTGCCGCCGGCACGGGCCCTCTCGTCGTCGCGGGGCCGACGGGCGCGGGCGCGGCGGGGTAGGTTCGTCCCCGTGCAGATCGCCGTCACCGGGTCCATCGCGACCGACCACCTCATGACCTTCCGGGGCAGCTTCTCGGACTCCCTCGTCGTCGAACAGCTCGACAAGATCTCGGTCAGCTTCCTGGCCGACAGCCTCGAGATCCGGCGAGGCGGGGTGGCGGGCAACATCTGCTTCGGCATGGGCGTGCTGGGGGCGCGGCCGATCCTCATCGGTGCCGCGGGCGAGGACTTCGCCGACTACCGCAGCTGGCTGAGCCGGCACGGCGTCATCACCGACCACGTGCACGTATCGCAGTCCAAGCACACGGCGCGCTTCGTCTGCACGACAGACGACACGATGGCCCAGATCGCGACCTTCTACGCGGGTGCGATGTCCGAGGCGCGGATGATCGAGCTCGGCCCGATCCACGACAAGTGGAACCTCGACCTGGTGCTCATCGGCGCCGACGACCCCGAGGCGATGCTGCGCCACACCGACGAGTGCCGCAGCGGCGGCATCCCGTTCATCGCGGACCCCTCGCAGCAGCTGGCGTTCGCCGACGGCCCCTTCATCCGAAAGCTCATCGACGGCGCCGACTACCTCTTCACCAACGAGTACGAGTCGCACCTGACCGAGACCAAGACCGGATGGAGCCAGGCCGAGATCGACGACCGGGTCACCACCCGGGTCATCACCCGCGGCAAGGACGGCGCCGACATCCGCACCAAGGGCCAGGACCCCATCCACGTGCCGATCGCGGGCGACGTCGAGCGGGTCGACCCCACCGGCGTGGGCGACGCGTTCCGGGCGGGCTTCCTCGTCGGCCTGGCCGGTGGCCTGGGCTACGAGCGGTGCGGCCAGATCGGGTCGGTGCTCGCCGCCCACGTGCTGCAGACCGACGGCGCGCAGGAGTACGTCATCACCCGGCAGGCCTTCGTCGACCACGTCGCCGCGGCCTACGGCGACACCGCCGCGCAGGAGATCGCGCCGCTCGTGCGCTGCGCCCACGACTGACGACGTCCCACGACACCGCGATGCAGCACCCGCCGGTCGAACCGCCGCACACCGCCTGGCTGCTCGACGCCGCCCGCGCCGACCCCGGCGACGACCTCGTGGCGGCCGGCGCCGACCTGGAGCCGGGCACCCTGCTCGCGGCCTACCGTCTCGGCCTGTTTCCGATGGGCCTCGGCCCGAACGGCACGGGCGCGGTGGGGTGGTGGTCGCCCGACCCGCGCGGCGTCATCCCCGCGGGTGGGCTGCGGGTGAGCCGCTCGCTGCGCAAGGCGTGCGACCGGTTCGACGTGCGGGTCGACACGGCCTTCGCCGAGGTCGTCGCCCGTTGCGCCGACCCGTCGCGCGAGGGCCGGTGGATCACTCCGGAGGTGGCCCGGGCCTACCGCCGGTTGCACGAGCTCGGCTGGGCGCACAGTGTCGAGACGTGGCAGGGCGGCGAGCTCGTCGGCGGTCTCTACGGCGTGGCGGTCGGGGGCCTGTTCGCGGGGGAGTCGATGTTCCACACGGCACGGGACGCCTCGAAGGTCGCGCTCGTCGGGCTCGTCGAGCGCTTCCACGCCGACGGCGACCCCCGCCGGCTCGTCGACGTGCAGTGGGCCACTGACCACCTGCGCCGGCTGGGGGCGCAGGAGTGGCCGCGTGAGCGGTACCTCGAGCGGCTGGCCCAGGCGCTGCTCGCCCCTCAGGTCGAGCTGTCGGCCTGACCGCGCTCGGTGCGCGGGGGGCCGAGCAGGACGCGGTACTCGGTCCAGTCCTCGTCCTCGTGCAGCGAGACGGTGTGCCCCTTCATCCGCGCCCAGGCCGGCACGTCGGACCAGGCCGCGTCGTCGTCGGCGAGGAGCACCACGGTGGTGCCGGGGGGGAGCCCCAGGGCGGCCCGCGCCAGCCGGATGACGGGCACCGGGCACCGCGACCCCCGGGCATCGACGACCGGCGGGCCGCCCCGCCGCCCGCGGCCCCCGCTGCCCTCGTCGCCCGGCGGCGGCTCCGACCCGCTCACAGGCCCGCCGTCCCGAGCCGGCGCCGCACGGTGGCGACGGCATCCGGCAGCTCGCGGCAGAGCCGGTCGACATCGTCGGCGCGTGTCGGCGACACCGCCTGCAGCGGCAGGGTCACCCGCACGTTGCCGTGGGTCAGCACCCCCATCGCGGCGAGCACGTGGCTGGGGCGCAGCGCGCTCGAGGTGCAGGCCGATCCGGACGCGACCGCCAGCCCGCGCCGGGCGAGCTCCTCGAGCAGCACCTCGCCGTCGGCGTAGAGCACGCTGAACGTCACCACGTGGGGGAGCCGGTCGTCGGGGTCGCCCACCACCTCGACGTCGGGCACGGCCGCCGCGGCCCGCCGCACCCGGTCGACCAGCTCGCGCGCCGAGCGCTCCTCGGTGGTTGCCGTCGCATCGGTCTGCTGCCACGCCTCCGCTGCGGCCAGCACCAGCGGCACCCACGGGGCTGCGGGCTCTCGGCCGTGCTCCGCCTCGCGCCGGGGGCCGGGCAGCCCCCACCGGGTGCCGGTGCGCACGGCGAGCAGGCCGAGCGGGGGACCGCCGAAGGCCGCGGCGTCGGCGACCACGGCCGACCCCGTGCCGGGCGGGATGCCGTGCGGGTCGCGTCCCAGCGACGCCGTGGCGTCGACCAGCAGCGGGATGCCGTGCTCGCGGCAGAGGACGTCGACGTCGGCCACCGGCTGCCGGGTGCCCACCTCGGCGTTGGCCGACTGGAGCACAGCGGCGGCGACGTCACCACCGCCGAGCGCCACGGCATACCTGGCGCGGTCGACCCGGCCCAGCAGGTCGACGGGGACCGGCTCGTCCACACCGGGCTGGAGCAGCACCACCGAGCGTTCGGTGCGCCCGGCGACCACGCGCGGGCCGGTGCGGCGACGGGCGTGGCGCAGCCCGGTGAGGGCCAGCTCGAGGGCCGCCTCGGGGCTCGGGTGCACCGACAGCTCGTCGGGGCGCACTCCCACCGCCCCGGCCAGCACCTCGCGTGCCGCGTCGAGCAGGGCCCGGGCCCGGCGACCGGGCGGGTTGAGCCGGGTGGGGTCGGCCCACGCCGTGCCGACAGCGGCGGCCAGGGTCTGGGCGGCCACCGGGTGCAGGGGGCCCCGCGCGGCGTCGAGAAGCCCGGCCGAAGGCCGGTCGAGGGGGGAGCGCGCCACGCTTAGACGGTAGCCCCGCCCTGCCTGACCTCCTCGTAGGTGGTGCAGTAGGGTTTGCATCTGTTCTTCACCTCCTCCACACGAAGGATCCGCGGTGCGCTTGCACGACCTCTCATCGCCCCGCCGATCCCGGCGCCGACTCGGTGCCGGGCTGCTCATCGGTGCGCTGTCCGCTGTCGCCCTCACCGGTTGCGCCGCCGGCAACCTGCGCGGCGACGCGTCGACCGGCTGGCTTCCCCCGGCCGTCACCAAGGGTGGCGAGACCGTCACGAGCCTGTGGATCGCGGCCTGGATCGCGGCCCTGGCCGTCGGGTGCCTCGTGTGGGGCCTGATCATCTGGTGCGTCGTGGCGTACCGCCGCAAGAAGGACGACAACGAGCTGCCCGTGCAGCTGCGCTACAACATCCCGATCGAGATCCTCTACACGGTGGTCCCGATCTTCATGGTGGTCGTGCTCTTCTACTACACGGCGCGTGACGAGTCGGCCCTGACCGAGACCTCGCAGCGGCCGGACGTCACCATCAACGTCATCGGCAAGCAGTGGAGCTGGGACTTCAACTACGTCGCCGAGGACGTCCACGAGACTGGCGAACAGGCGATCCTGACCGGAAAGCCGGGCGCCGAGGAGACCATCCCGACGATGTACCTCCCGGTCGGCGAGCGCATCGAGTTCATCCTCACCGCCCGCGACGTCATCCACTCGTTCTGGGTGCCCTCGTTCCTGCAGAAGATGGACATGATCCCGGGGCGGGTCAACAAGTTCCAGGTCGTGCCCACCCAGGAGGGCACCTTCAAGGGCAAGTGCGCCGAGCTCTGCGGCGCCTACCACTCGCACATGCTCTTCAACGTCAAGGTCGTGTCCCGCACCGAGTACGAGCAGCACCTCTCCGACCTGCGTGCCGCCGGTCAGACCGGCCTGCTCAACAACACGCTGAGCCGCGAAGAGCTGATGAAGGATGCCCGGCCCGTCACCGACAGCATCGACGGAGGTAACTGACGATGAGCGCCGCCACTGACGCCACGCGGCTGCGAACCGCGCCCACCCCCACCTACACCCGTCGCGTCTCCAAGGGCGCCACGGTCGTCAAGTGGGTCACCACGACCGACCACAAGGTGATCGGCAACCTCTACTTCATCACCTCGTTCATCTGGTTCCTGCTCGCGGGCGTCATGGCGCTGGTCATCCGCGCCGAGCTCGCCTCACCCGGGCTGCAGGTCGTCGACACCCCCGACCAGTACAACCAGCTGTTCACCATGCACGGCACGATCATGCTGCTGCTGTTCGCGACGCCGCTGTTCGCGGGTTTCGCCAACGCCCTGATGCCGCTGCAGATCGGCGCCCCCGACGTCGCCTTCCCGCGGCTGAACATGTTCGCCTACTGGCTCTACTTCTTCGGCGGCCTCATCGCCGGCGCGGGCTTCCTCACCCCGGGTGGCGCGGCCGCCTTCGGTTGGTTCGCCTACGCGCCGCTGTCCGACAACTCCTACAGCCCCGGGCTCGGTGGCGACCTGTGGGTCTTCGGCCTGGCCCTGGGCGGTTTCGGCACCATCCTGGGTGCGGTCAACTTCCTCACCACGATCCTGACCATGCGCGCCCCCGGCATGACCATGTTCCGGATGCCGATCTTCACCTGGACCGTGCTCGTCACCTCGATCCTGGTGCTGCTCATCTTCCCGGCCCTGGCCGCCGCGCTGTTCGCCCTCGGCGCCGACCGCAGGTTCGGGGCGCACGTGTTCGACCCCGCCAACGGTGGGCCCATGCTGTGGCAACACATCTTCTGGTTCTTCGGGCACCCAGAGGTCTACGTCATCGCCCTGCCCTTCTTCGGCATCATCTCCGAGGTGCTGCCGGTCTTCTCGCGCAAGCCGATCTTCGGCTACAAGACCCTCGTGTACGCCACGATCGCCATCGCGGCGCTCTCGGTCAGCGTCTGGGCGCACCACATGTACGTGACCGGCCAGGTGCTGCTGCCGTTCTTCGCGATCATGACCATGCTGATCGCGGTGCCAACGGGAGTGAAGTTCTTCAACTGGGTCGGCACGATGTGGGGCGGCAAGCTGTCGTTCGACACCCCGATGCTGTGGGCGCTGGGCTTCCTGGTCACCTTCCTGTTCGGCGGCCTGACCGGCGTCATCCTCGCCAGCCCGGCGCTCGACTTCCAGCTCTCCGACAGCTACTTCGTCGTCGCGCACTTCCACTACGTCGTGTTCGGCACCGTGGTCTTCGCCATGTTCTCCGGCTTCTACTTCTGGTGGCCGAAGTTCACCGGCCGGATGCTCGACGAGCGGCTCGGCAAGATCCACTTCTGGCTGCTGTTCATCGGGTTCCACACGACCTTCCTCGTGCAGCACCTGCTGGGCATCCAGGGCATGCCCCGGCGCTACGCCGACTACCTGCCCGAGGACGGTTTCACGCTCGGCAACCGCATCTCCACCGCCGGGTCGGTCATCCTCGCGATCTCGATGATCCCGTTCGCCATGAACGTCTGGAAGACCTGGCGCACCGCGCCCCTCGTCGAGGTCGACGACCCGTGGGGCTACGGCGCCTCGCTGGAGTGGGCGACGTCGTGCCCGCCGCCGCGGCACAACTTCGACAGCATCCCGCGGATCCGTTCCGAGCGCCCGGCCTTCGACCTGCACCACCCGGACTCGGTCACGGCGGGGGTCATGGATGCACAGTGGGCCGACGGCAAGTCGGCGGTCTCGGTGCTCGGGCCGGCCGACCTGGGCGGAAACTCGTTCGTCGACACCGACAAGGAGCACTGACCCATGCTGGCCATGGAGCGCATCGGCACCCTGATCGGGGTGTTCGCCTTCACGATGGCGACCATCTACGGGGTGTGGACCTCCTCCACCGCGATCGGCTTCGAGTGGGTCGGCGTCATCGGTCTGGTCCTCGGCGGCCTGCTCGGGTTCATGATCGCCTGGTACCTGTGGATGACCCGGCGTCGGCTGGAGCGAGACCCCAGCGACGACCCGCTCGGTGACGTCGACGAGATCCAGGGCGAGTACGGCTTCTTCAGCCCGCACAGCTGGTGGCCGTTGTTCCTCGGCGCCGCGGCCGCGGTCTGCTTCGCAGGTCTGGCGGTCGGCTGGTGGCTGTTCATCATCGGTGCGTTCTTCGCGATCCCCGCGCTCGTCGGCTGGACCTTCGAGTACTGGAAGGGCCAGAACGCGCTGTAGCGCAGCTGCTCTCGACCAGAGGGCCAGCCCGGACCACCGCGGTGGTCCGCTGTCGCGTCCCCACCCGGGAGAAGGTGCATCCCCGGCCGCCGAGGCGCCCCGCGGGCGCTGACGATCAGCCCCAGCCGAGCTCGTGCAGCGTGTCCTCCTCGATGCCGAAGTGGTGCGCGATCTCGTGCACGACCGTCACGGCGATCTCCTCACGCAGCTCCTCCTCGTCCTCGCACATCCGCAGGAGAGGGCCCCGGAACACGGTGATCCGGTCCGGGAGCGACCCCGAGTCCCACCAGGCGCCGCGGTCGGTGATCGGGGTCCCCTCGTAGATGCCGAGCAGGTCGGGGTCGTCGCCCGCCGGCTCGCTCTCGACGAGGAAGACGACGTTGTCGAGCATGGCCATCAGCTCGCCGGGCACCTCGTCGAGGGCATCGCCGAGGATGGTGTCGAACTGCTCGTCGGTCAGCGGCTGCACGACACCAGCCTGCCACCCGCCGGAACCGCTCAGCCCAGCGGTGCCCGCAGCGAGGCCAGGCTCGGGCCGTGCAGCGGCACACCGCGCCAGGTCGCGGTCACGGCGCCGTCGGCGCACCGCAGCAACAGCGAGTGCGGCGTCTGCACGGCGACGACCGTCGCCTCGAACACGCCCGGGGCCACCCAGCCACCGCTGGCCACCCAGGGCGCGCCCACGGCATCCGGCCAGCTGCGGTCGCCGCAGGCGATGCTCAGCCGGTCGCCGTCGTCGACCTCCAGCACCCAGCCGTGCTCGCCGGGGCGAACCTCGACCGACCGCAGGTGCGGGTGCTCGGCGTCCGGGACGTGCGTGAACGCCCACGGTGCCGGCGTCGACGGTGGCTGCGTCGTCGACCCGGATGCCGGCGCGGCGGTGGCCTCGAGCGCGGCCGCCAGACGGGCGTGGGCGTCCGGGTCGGGTGGGAGGGGCCTGTCGACCAGGTGGGGGAGCAGCTCCTGCCAGACGGCGTCGAGCACCTCCTGGGTGTCCTCGGTGCACCCGGTCACCGCGACGACCAGGTCGTGCTCGGGCAGCACGAGCGCGAACTGACCGAAAGCGCCGTCGGCACGGAACCCACCGGAGGCGTTGCGCCACATCTGGTAGCCGTAACCGGCGGTCCAGTCGGCGCTGCCCGGGTGGTGAGTGGTGTCGGCCAGCGGGCTCGACGCCCGTGCCACCCAGCCCGCCGGCAGCAGCCGACGACCCTGCCACACGCCGTCCTGCAGCAGCAGCAGCCCGAGCCGCGCCACGGTGTCGGTGCTGACGTGCAGGCCGCTGAAGCCGAGGTCGGTGCCGGCCCAGGTGGTCCACGCCGCCTGCCGGACGCCCAGTGGGTCGAGGAGCCGCGGCCTGAGGTAGTCGACCAGCCGCTGCCCGGTGCGCCGCTGAACCGCCAGGGCCAGCACCCGGCTCGCCCCGTTGTGGTAGAGGAACCACGAGCCCGGCTCCTGCTCGGGCTCGGTCGCGAGGAAGAGCGCCGCCGACTCCTCGCCACCGCCGCGCATGCCGTGCACCGCGTCGAGGGTGTCGTCGTGGTGACCGGTCGACATCCGCAGGCAGTCCTCGACGGTGATCCGTGCGGCGTGCCGGCCGGCGACATCGGCGGCCTCGGGGAAGACGTCGACGAGCCGCTCGTCACGCGACAGCAGGCCCTCGGCCTCGGCCAACCCGGCCGCCATGGCCAGGAACGTCTTGCTCACCGAGTAGACCAGCCCGATGCCGTCGGACGGCCAGGGCCGCCACGCGCCCTGCGCCACCACGTGACCGTGGCGGATGACGGCCATGCCGTGCGGCTCGTTGCCCTCGACCTCCCAGCGGCGAACCATCGCCAGCACGGCGTGCGAGGGGACGCCCTGGTGCTCGGGAGTGCTGGGTGGCAGCGCAGAACCGGAGGCTGCTGCCACGGGCTCGCTCGGGTCGGTGAGGCTCACCCGACCACCCTACGAGGGCATCCGGGCGATCCTCGCGCGGCGCGACCTCGTGGGCAGGTGTCATCGAGGCCGCTACCGTCGGGCGATGGGACTTGCCGCCGAGCTCGGCTACCACATCGGCGACCCGACCCTGCTGCACCGCTCGGTGCGGGCGGTGGCGTCGTCGTCGCTCGGTGCCCGGGCACTCGCCCACACTCTGCCGGCGATGGACCGGGCGGTCGCGCGGCTCAGCGCGGGTCGAACCACCGCCGTGGAGCTCCTGGCCGGGCTCCCGCTGCTGGAGTTGACGACCACCGGCCGGCGCAGCGGGCAGCCGCGGTACGCGCCCCTGGTCGCGGTCCCCTTCCGTGACTCGCTGGCGCTGCTCGGGACCAACTTCGGTCAGGCCGGCACGCCGACGTGGGTGCTGAACCTCGAGGACGACCCGCGGGCCACCGTGGCGCACGGTCAGGTGACGCTGGAGGTGGTGGCCCGACCCGCGGACGCGGCGGAACGGGAGGAGATCCTCGCCGAGGCAGGACGGGTCTACATCGGGTACCCGAAGTACCTCCGGCGGATCACCGGCCGACGGGTGCGGGTGTTCGTGCTGGAGCGTCCGGCGGCCTCCTGAGGCCGGGCTGACGCCTGCTGGCACGATGAGCGCGTGCGAGTGACCGTGCGGGTGCGCCCCGGAGCGTCCAGGACGCGCGTCGCAGGCCGCTGGGGCGAGCAGGACGTGCTCGCGGTGTCCGTGGGCGCCCGGGCCGTCGACGGCGCCGCCACGGCCGCGGTGCTCGCTGCGGTGGCCGAGGCGTTCGGCGTGCGACCCCGGAACGTCACGCTGGTCACGGGGGAGCGCTCGCGAACCAAGGTGCTCGAGGTCGACGTCGTCGACGAGGTGGCCGCTCGCGCCACCCTCGTCCGCCTCCTCGCCGGCGGCTGAGCTGCGGCCGCGGAGCCGGCGTGTTCACAGATGCCGCGTGCCGCGCACCCGAGGTGGGTACGCGGCACGCGGCGTGCTCGACGGCGGGTCAGTGCCGGCCGGCCGGCTCCCCGGACTCGACCTCGGCGGCGCTCTTCTCGGCCGCGTCGGCCTCGATCGGGCGGGCACCACCGGAGGCCGAGGGCTCGATCGCCTCGTGCTCGGCACCGTGGTGCTGGGCGGCGGCGAGCTCGGCGGGCGTGACCGGGTTGACCGCGTCGGCGAAGTAGAACCGTGAGAACCAGGCCCGGCCACGGTCCTTGCGGTGCGCCTTGCGCTCCACGCCGTTCTCGTCGACGTTGGCCTCGAGCTGGATCGGGGCGACCGGCTCGTGCTGCACGAGGATCCACTGCTCGGGCGTGAGCTCGGCACTGGTCTCGTGCCGCTCGAAGTACTTGCCGTCGGGCGTGCGGACGATGGTGCCGGTCTCCCGGCCGTGCAGCACCGTGTCGCGGTCGCGGCGCTGCAGCGACAGGCAGATGCGCTTGGTCACCCAGAACATGATGGGCGGCAGCACGAACAGGCCGATGCGGAAGAACCAGGTGATGTCGTTGATCGACAGGCCCAGCTTGATGGCCATGATGTCGTTGCCCGCGGCGAACCAGAACACCGAGTAGGCGGTGATGGCGGCCATGCCCAAGCCGGTGCGCGTGGGGGCGTTGCGCGGCCGGTCGAGCAGGTGGTGCTCGCGGTTGTCTCCGGTGACCCAGCGTTCGACGAACGGGTAGATGCCGAGCACCGTGTAGACCAGCGGCAGCAGCACCAGGGCACCGAGCGCGATGTTGAGCGACAGGGTGAACCCGAAGGCCGAGAGCTCCAGCCAGCCGGGCAACAGGCGCAGCGCGCCGTCGGCGAAGCCCATGTACCAGTCGGGCTGCGAGCCCGCGGTCACGGGGGAGGGGTCGTAGGGACCGTAGGCCCAGATCGGGTTGATCTGCACCAGTGCCGCCATCATCGCGATGACGCCGAAGACGATGAAGAAGAAGCCACCGGCCTTGGCGGCGTAGACCGGCATCACCGGGAAGCCGACGACGTTGTCGTTGGTACGGCCCGGGCCGGGGAACTGGGTGTGCTTCTGCACGAAGACGAGCCCGATGTGCGCGGTGAACAAGCCGATGAGCGCGGCCGGGATCAGCAGGATGTGGGCGCTGTAGAGCCGGGGGATGATCAACTCGCCGGGGAACGGACCGCCGAAGATCATGAAGGCCAGGTAGGACCCGATGACCGGGGCGGTCTGCACGAAGCCCTCCATGGCCCGCAGCCCGGTGCCGGAGAGCAGGTCGTCGGGCAGCGAGTAGCCCGCGAAGCCCTCGATGATGGCGAGCAGGGCGAGCACCGAGCCGATGACCCAGTTGATCTCGCGCGGCTTGCGGAAGGCACCGGTGAAGAACACCCGGAACATGTGCACCGACAGGGCGACGATGAACATCAGCGCGGCCCAGTGGTGGATCTGGCGGATGATCAGGCCGCCCTTGATGTCGAAGGAGATGTTCAGCGTCGAGGCGTAGGCCTCGGACATGCTGACCCCGCGCAGCGGCACGTAGGAGCCGTCGTAGACGGTGTGGCCGGCGCTCGGGACGAACCAGAAGGTCAGGAAGGCCCCGGTCAGCAGACAGATGATCATCGAGTACATCGCGATCTCGCCGAGCATGAACGACCAGTGGTCGGGGAAGACCTTCTTCATCAGGTAGCCGACCGGCTTGGCCGCGCCGGTGCGGTCGTCGACCCAGCCGGCGACGCCGCCGATGCGCTTGGCCGCACCCGACGGCGGTGCCTGGGCGGGGGTGTCGCCCTCGCGGAGGGCGTCCGCGGGACGTGCGGTGGTGTCGGTGCTCATCAGCCACGCTCCCAGAAGCTCGGGCCGACCGCTTCCTGGAACGGGGCGGCCGAGACGAGGTAGCCCTCGTCGTCAACGGTGATCTGCAGCTGCGGCAGGGGCCGCTTGGCGGGACCGAAGATGACCTTCGCGTCCTGCGTCACGTCGAAGGTCGACTGGTGGCACGGGCAGAGCAGGTGGTGTGTCTGCTGCTCGTAGAGGCCCACCGGGCAACCGACGTGGGTGCAGATCTTGGAGTAGGCAACGATGCCGTTGTAGCCCCAGTCACGCTGCTTCTGGGACTCGATGATGTCCTCGTCGAGACGCATCAGGAGCACGGCCGCCTTGGCCTTCTCCTCGAGGAGGTTGGGGGTGCCACCGTCACCGGTGACGGGGTCGGGCAGCAGGCCCTGCGGCATCACGTGGAACACCGAGCCGATGGTGACTTCCTCGGCCTTGATGGGGGTGTTCTCGGGGTCGCGCATCAGGCGCAGCGGCTTGAAGGTGGGGTCCTGGCCGGGGCCGCTCGGGCCACCGTTCCAGAAGGTCTGCGACAGGCTGTTCTGGGGCATCGGGCCGAGCGAGCCGGCCACCTGCAGCACGAGGGGCACCGCGAACAGGCCGAGCGCCCCACCGAGGGTGTACTTGATCATCGGGCGGCGGGTGATCTGCGAGCTCCCGCCACCCTCCTTGAGCACCTCGACGACCCGCTCGCGCGACTCGTCGGTGGCGCGCATCGCGTGGCGCTCCTCGACGACCTCCTCGTCGGGCATCAGGGTCTTGGCCCAGTGCACCGCGCCGAAACCGATGCCGAGCAGGCCCAGTGCCATGGAGACGCCGAGGGCGAAGTTGGAGGCACTCGTCTCGCCGATGCCGGGCACGAAGATCGTGGTCTCGAGACTGATCGCGAAGTAGCAGACGATGAAGACCAGCGTGCCCAGGATCGAGATGCCGAACAGCGTGGCGACCTGCTTCTCGGCGCGGCGGGCGGCGCTCTCGTCGAGGTCGGCCATCCGGGCGACGTGGTCGGGCAGCCCCGGGTTGGTGAACCGCTCGGGGAGCCCACCGTCCCCGACGACGTGGCCCTGGTCGAGCCGCACGGCGGTGCCGTGCTCGAAGGTGGGTGCCACCTCGCTGCCGGGGTGGGTGGTGTCCTGTTCGTTCATCGGGATACCGATCTTCTGCTCGAGGTGCGGGTGGGGACGACGCGCAACGCGCTAGGCCGACTTGGAGCCGAGCCAGACGGCGCAGCCCACGAGGATGCCCAGGCCGAAGACCCAGGCGAACAGCCCCTCGGTGACCGGGCCGAGCGAGCCCAGGGCCATTCCGCCGGGGTTCTCCTGCTGGTCGATGGTGTCGAGGAACGCGATGATGTCGCGCTTGTTGTCGGGGGACAGGTTGGCGTCACTGAACACCGGCATGCTCTGCGGCCCGGTGATCATCGCCTGGTAGATGTGCTTGTCCGAGATGTCGCCGATGGCGGGGGCGTACTTGCCGCGGGTCAGGGCACCGCCGGCACCGGCGGCGTTGTGGCACATCGCGCAGTTGACGCGGAACAGCTCGCCCCCCGCGCCCGCGTTCCCCTTGCTGGGGTCGACGGCCTCCTCGGAGGGCACGGCGGGCCCCGGGGCGAGCGAGGCGATGTAGGCGGCCATGGAGTCGATCTGCGGCTGGGTGAACTGGGGCTCCTTGCCGGGGGCCTGCACCATCGGCCCGGACAACGGCATCCGGCCGGTGCCCACCTGGAAGTCGACCGCCGCCGCGCCGACGCCGGCCAGTGCGGGGCCGGCGATCTTGTCGCCGTTGCCGGTGGCCCGGCCCTCGGCGTTCTGGCCGTGGCACGACGCGCAGTTGGCCAGGAAGAGCTGACGGCCCTCCTCGATCGACTGGGCCGGCAGCGCCTTGGTCGTGGCGTCGGCCTCCTTGGGCGCGACCACGGCATAGACGGCGCCGGTGAGGAACAGGCCGAGCATCAGCAGGACGGCGATCGCCGCCGGGTGCCGGCGGCGGGCTGCCAGTGAGTTCACGGTGCGTTCCTGTCGTCTCGTGCGGTTCTGGGGTCGGCTGCGGCTGCGGCTGGGGTCACTTCAGGACGTAGATCATGATGAACAGGGCGATCCACACGACGTCGACGAAGTGCCAGTAGTAGGAGGTGACGACCGCGCCGGTGGCCTGCGCGTGTGAGTAGTGACGGGTGGTGAAGGTGCGCCCGATGATGAGCAGGAAGGCGATCAGCCCACCGGTGACGTGCATGCCGTGGAAGCCCGTGGCGAGGTAGAACACCGAGCCGTAGGCGTCGGACGACAGGCTCACGCCCTCTTGGATGAGGTGGGCGTACTCGTAGACCTGGCCGGCGATGAAGGTGGCGCCGAAGGCGTAGGTGAGGACGTACCACTCACGCATGCCCCAGGCGGAGACCTTGTGCAGCGGGCTGCCGGCCGGACGGGCGACGATGCCCTTCTCGGCCTGCAGGACGCCGAGCTGGCACCACACCGACGACACGACCAGCACGATGGTGTTGCACAGCGCGAACGGCACGTTGAGCATGACCGTGCGCTCGTCCCAGAGCTGGCTCTCGTGACCGCGGATCGTGAAGTAGAACGCGAACAGCGCCGCGAAGAACATCAGCTCGCTCGACAGCCACACCATGGTGCCGACGGCCACCATGTTGGGGCGCGTCGCGGGCCCCTGGCCCGGGATCGAGGGAACGGGCCCGGTGGGCCGGGCCTGGGGTGCTGTCTGAGTCGCCACGAACGACATTATGGCCGGAACTGGCGACAGGCGCTGCGGTGACCCCCGGAAAGGCTCGACAGATGTGTATTCGGGCCACCGGTACGATGCCCGCATGACCCCTTCGCACGCCGCCGGTACCCCGGCGCAGGCCTCCAGCACCGACGCCGTCCACCGGGTCTCGGTGCTGCTCTACAGCGACGACATCACCACCCGCGACGCCGTGCGGGCGGCCGCCGGCCGGCGCCCTGCGCGCGACGTGGAGATCGTGTCGTGGCATGAGTGCGCCACTCCCGAGGCGGTCATCGAGGCGATGGATGCCGGTGGCTTCGACGTCGTCGTGCTCGACGGCGAGGCGAGCCCGGCCGGTGGCCTGGGGCTGTGCCGCCAGCTGAAGAACGAGATCTTCCGGTGCCCGCCGATCCTGGTGCTCACGGGTCGCCCGCAGGACGGCTGGCTGGCCGGCTGGTCGCTCGCCGACGACGCCGTGTCGCACCCGCTCGACCCCATCGCCGTGGCGGAGGCCGTCGCGGGCCTGGCGCGGCTGCGGGTCGCGGTCGGCTGACCCGCATGACCACCGCGACGCCGGCCGGGTTGACCTGGCCGGACCTCCTCGCCGCGCTGCTGCGCCGTGAAGACCTCAGCACCGAGCAGGCCGGCTGGGCGATGGACCAGGTGATGAGCGGCGAGGCCTCGCCCGTGCAGCTCGCGGGGTTCCTCGTCGGCCTGCGGGCCAAGGGCGAGTCGGTCGACGAGCTGCGCGGTCTGGCCGACGTCATGCTCGAGCACGCGAACCGCATCGAGGTGCCGGGGCCCACCATCGACATCGTCGGCACCGGCGGTGACCGCATGCACTCGGTGAACATCTCGACGATGACCGCGGTCGTCGTCGCGTCCACCGGGTTGCGGGTGGTCAAGCACGGGAACCGGGCGGCCTCGTCGTCCTCCGGCTCGGCCGACGTCCTCGAGGAGCTGGGCGTGGACCTGACCCTGGCTCCCGAGGCGGTGGCCGAGGTCGCCGAGCGGGCGGGCATCACGTTCTGCTTCGCCGCGGCCTTCCATCCGTCGATGCGCCACGCGGCGGCGGCGCGCTCGGGTCTCGGCGTGGGCACCGTCTTCAACGCACTCGGCCCACTGACCAACCCGGGGCAGCCGACCTACGCCGCCGTGGGGGTCGCCGACGCCCGGATCGCACCGCTCATCGCCGGGGTCTTCGCGGGCCGCGGCCGGGCGGCATCGGTGTTCCGCGGCGACGACGGGCTCGACGAGCTCACCCTTGCCACGACCTCCACGGTCTGGTGGGTGCGCGAGGGCACGGTCACCGAGCTCGTGCTCGACCCCACCGACGTGGGGCTGGACCACTCCCCGGTCGAGAGCCTGCGCGGCGGCGACGCCGCCCACAACGCGCAGGTGGCGCGCGACCTGCTGGCCGGGGCTCCCGGCCCCGTGCGCGACGCCGTGCTGCTCAACGCCGGCATCGCGCTGGCGACGGCGTCCGGGCTGGGCGAGCCGACCGTGTCGCACGTGGCGCTGACGACCGCCGTGCGCGACGGGATGGACCGCGCCGAGGCCGCCATCGACTCCGGCGACGCCCAGGCCCTGCTGGCCCGGTGGGTCGAGACGACGGGGACCTACACGAGCTGAGCTCCCGCGGGTCAGCCCTCGAGGCCGAGGCTGAAGGCGGCCTCGAGGTCGTGCGAGGAGTAGGTGCGGAAGGCGATGTGCGTGTTGGTGCCGGTGACGCCGGTGACCTTGTTGAGCCGGTCGGCGATGACGTCGGCGAGGTGCTCGTGGTGGCGCACCCGCACCATCGCGACGAGGTCGGCGTCGCCGGCGACGGAGTAGACCTCGGTGACGCCGTCGAGGTCGGCGATCTCCTGCGCGACCTCCGGGATGCGGTCGACGTCGGCGGTGATGAGGACGATGGCGGTGATCACCCGCCCAGACTAGCCGTGGGCCGTCGGGCGACCCCGGCACCGGATGCCGGGCCGTGGCGCCGGTGCGGACTCGGCGTCAGCGGACCCCGGCGAAGCCGGCGACCTCGCGACGGGCGGCCTCGAGCGGCTCGAGCTCGGCGCGCACCCCGGCGGCGCCACCGACCGGGCAGGTCCAGGCCCCCTCGACCTCGACGATGCGCACCCCCGGGGACTCCAGCCAGCGCAGCACCTTCTCGCTCTCCTCGGGCGTGGCGGCCGTCGACGGGGCCACCGGCGGCGACACGACCTCCGCGCTGGCCCGCAGGGCCGAGATGTACGGCATCGGGTCGGCGCCGCGGGGTGCCGTGGTGCTGCCGGCGAGCCGGCCGTGCCGCACGCAGATGACCTCCCAGCCCCCGAGCAGCGAGCGCCGGGCCGCGACCAGCTCGGCGATGCGGGCCAGGGGGTCGAGCCGCTGCGCCCGCGAGGTCCCCCGCACCAGGGCGACCAGCCGCTCGCGCACGACCTGGGCGTCCTCGAAGCGCTCGGCGTCGGACAGGTGCGTCATCCGGGCGCGCAGGGCGTCGAGCAGGTCCCGGGTGTCACCGACGAGCAGGTCGACCGCGCGGTCGGCGACCAGGGCGTAGTCGGCGACCGACTGCGCCCCGGTGCAGGGCGCACCGCACCGGCCCATCTCGGCCAGCACGCACGCCGACCGGGGCTTGGTGGGGGACAGCCGCTCGAGGCACTGGCGCAGCGGCAGCACCTCGTGAACGGCGGCCACGGCCGCCTCGGCGGCCGAGCGGGAGCCGAACGGGCCGGCATACCGGGCGCCGTCTGCGGCGACGGTGCGCACGATGGACAGCCGGGGGAACGGCTCGACGGTGAGCTTGACCCACAGCGCCCGCTCGGGGTGGCGCGATCGCCGGTTGTAGCGCGGCTTGTGCTCGGCGATCAGGCGCAGCTCGCGCACCTCCGCCTCGAGGGTGGTGGCACAGACGATGGGGCTGACCGACTCGGCGATGCGCACCATCTCGCCCATCCGGCGGCGGTGCTCGGATGCCGTGAAGTAGGACCGCACCCGGGTGCGGATGGAGACCGAGGTGCCGACGTAGAGCACCCGGCCCTGGCCGTCCTTGAACAGGTAGACCCCCGGCAGGTCGGGCAGGTCGTCGGCCAGGTGGCGCTTGCGGCGGCGGGCGGGGGTGACTCGCGCCGTGTAGTCGAGCAGCTCCTCGAGGGAGTGCACGCCGAGCGAGCCGACCCGCTCGAAGAGGCCGTGCAGCACGTCGACGGTGGCCCGGGCGTCGTGCAGGGCCCGGTGGTCGGGGGTGGTCGTGGCGTGGAAGAGCCGCGCCAGCGAGGCGAGGCGGTGGTTGGGCACCTCGTCGCGGCGGACCAGCTGCCGGGCCAGGTGCACGGTGTCGAGCACCGAGAAGCCGGGCCACTCGTGCTCGGTGCGCCGGGCGGCCGCCTTGAGGAACGAGATGTCGAAGCCGGCGTTGTGGGCCACGAGCACCGACCCGGCAGCGAACTCGAGGAACGAGGGCAGCGCGGCCTCGATGCGCGGGGCGCCGGCCACCATCGAGTCGGTGATGCCGGTGAGCACCGAGATGAACGCCGGGATGGCGGCGCCCGGGTTGACCAGGGTCTGGAACTCGCCGACCACCTCGCCGCCGCGCACCTTGACCGCACCGATCTCGGTGATGCCGCACTCGACGGGGCTGCCGCCGGTGGTCTCGAGGTCGACGACGACGAAGGTGACCGACGACAGGGGGGTGCCCAGGTCGTCGAACGTGCCCTGGACCATCGTCATGCCGCCGACCGTAGGCTCCCGCACCGACACCCCCGTGCAGGCGCGCTGGCACGGCCTCGCCGGTGTCTGCGACGGATGCCGGGGCGCCCCCAGCTCGGCGCGCCGGCATCCGCGCGGTCGGCTCAGCGTCGCCGCTCGTGACGTGCTCATGGGACGGGAGCGGCCGGGAGGCGGTGTCGGTGGTCGCCTCTACCGTGGGAGACAACCACCTGGAAAGGGGTGAGAGCCGATGCCCAGCCACGACCTGACGTTGACCGTCGAGTGCCGCACGTGCCCCGTGCGCGAGCTGCACTGTGCCGACTGCATGGTGCCCGTCCTGCTCGACCTCACTGCGCCGTCGGTGCGCCTCGACCACGCCCTCGACCCCGAGGAGCGCGCGGCCGTCACCCGGCTCGTGGAGGCGGGGCTGGTCACTCCCGAGACCGCGGCCCGGGCCCGCGCCGTGCTGGCCGGGTCCGCGGTTCGCGACGAGGCAGCAGCAGAGGGCGGGCGCGCCGTCGGCTGATCACGGGTTCTCGCCGGGCCGTTGATCAAGCCCTTCGGTCGGCGTCCCACTGGTTTCCGGGACCTCCCAGCGGGGCTTCCTACCATGGGTCGGTGCCGAGCCCGCCGACCCCGAGCCGACGCGGCGCCCGGGCGACGCCGCGACGGCGTGCGAGGGGCGTCGCGCTCGTGCTCGTCTTCCTGGTCGGGGCAGTGGCCATCGGTGGGTGTACACACGGCATCAGCGACCCTCCCGGCCCCACTCCCTTCGGCTCGGCATCGGCGCCTTCGCCGGGGACGCCGCCGGTGCTGCTCACGACCGCGGTGTCCGACCTGCTGCGCCGTCGTGCCGGTGCGGTGGTCGCCGGGGACCGAGCGGCCTACGCCGCGACCGTCGCCGACCCGGCATCCGTCGCGGGGCGTCGGCAGCTGGACTCCTATCGCGCCGCCCGGGCCCTGCTGGTCTCACGGCTGGTGGTCGGCGCCCCGGCCGTCGACCTCGTCGAGGGCTCACCGGGCACCGGCGAGGCAGCCGCTCCGGATGGCGCGGCGCGGTCCGCCACCGGGCCCAGCACGAACCCGAGCCCGAGCCCGAGCGGCCCGTTGCGGGCGACGGCCGAGGTCGACGTGCGCTACCGCGTCGACGACCTCGACCGCGGCGACCGGGTCGCCCGGCTCGCGTACGACCTGGTGCGCGGGGAGGCCGGCTGGAAGGTTGCGGCGGAGCGACCGGTCGGCACGGGTGCCACTGCGCCGTGGGTGGCCATGCCGGCGCTGCGGGTCAGCCGCGGCGAGCACGCCGTCGTGGCCGGCACCGTTCCCGATGCCCGGCGCTCCGAGCACGTCGCCGTGGTCGACCGGGCGCTGCCCGGGCTTCGGTCGGCGTGGACGGACGCACCGGCGCGCGTGCTGGTGCTCGCCCCGTCGACCGCTGCCGAGGCGGACGCGCTGCTCGGACGCATCTCGACCGCCGGCGCGGCACCAGTCGCAGCGACGACCGAGGGCCCGACCGGCGCGGCGGGCACCGCCACCGGTGACCGCATCGTGCTCGACCCCGCGGCCTTCGGCCGGCTCACGCCCAGCGGGCGCGACGTCGTGCTCACCCATGAGCTGGCGCACGTCGCGGTCCGCGCGACGGTGCCGGGTCGCCCCGCCGCCTGGCTGGCCGAAGGGTATGCCGACCACGTCGGGTACGCGCGCGCCGACGTGCCCGCAGGCCGACTGCTCGCACCCCTGGTCTCCTCGCTGCGCACCGGCCACGGCCCCACAGGGCTGCCGACCGCCGCAGACCTGCAGCCGACTGCAGGTGACATCGAGGTCCCCTACCTCGGGGCGTGGCAGGCCGTCGAGCTGCTCGCCGCTGACCACGGGGAGGCGGCACTGCGCCGGCTGGTCCGGGCCGGCTCGTCGACCGGCTCGGCGGCCGAGGCCGAGGCCACCACGGACGCGGCGCTGGTCTCGGTGCTCGGCACCAGCCGTGCCGAGCTGACCGACGCCTGGCTCACCCGGCTGGGTCACCTGGCGACGAACGCCCGCTGAGACCCGGACCGACCCACGACCGGTCGAGGGCTGTTCGCGAAGTCAGGAGCACTTCGCACCATCAGGGCCGTATACGGTCCTGAGCCGGCGAAGTGCTCCTGACTTCGCGGTGGAGAGCCGCGTCGGTGAGGCCCTCGCCGCTGGGCGGCGGCTCGCCCTCCGGGTCCACGTCCACCGAGGCCGGTGCCGGCTCACCCTGGGGCAGCGCCAGCGAGGCGGCCACCAGCGCGCCCACCAGCCAGAACTGGTTGTAGAACGCCTGCTTGTTGACCAGGTTGGCCACGGCCAGCACCAGCGCCAGCCAGCGCAGCAGCTCGTCCACGCCCGGTCGGCGCCGCCACACGGCCCACGCCGCGATCGCCACCACCGCAACCATGGCCGCCCCGGTCACCCAGAACGGCAGCGTGATTCCGTGCTCGTTGAGGGCATAGAGGTACCAGGTGTTGGCGAACTTGATGGGGTGGAAGGTGAGCAGCGTGGTGACCGTGTCACCGACGAACGCCCCGGCATCCGCCACCACCCAGGGCAGCATCAGCAGCGCCGCCAGCGCACCGGTGGCGAGCGTGCGCCAGGCGCCGAACGGCCGCCACACCAGCAGCACCGGCGCCAGCAGGGCGAGGTGCTGCTTGCTCGCGCACGCCAGCGCCAGCGGCAGCACCGCCCACCACGCGCGGTCACGCCGCACCAGCACGGCCCACCACACGAGGAGCGCGGCGAGCACCGGCTCGGTCCACGCCTGGTCCACCTGGGTGAGCGTGCCGGGCGCGAGCACGAGCACGGCCGTCACCGCCGCCGCGCGCTCCACGCGTCCGCGGGCCAGCGCCCACAGCCCGGCGAAGAGCACGAGCGACCAGAACAGCACGGCCCACCGCACGTCTCCGGCGAGCCACCGACCGGGGGCGGTGAGCACCGCCATCCACGGCAGGTAGGGGAAGAAGTCCTGCACGCCGGGGGAGTTGGTCCACTGCTGGGTGTAGACGTTGTCGCCGCGGGCCAGGGCGTCGGCGCCCTGCTGCAGCACGACCCAGACGTCGATCTTCGGAGCCCTGTCGCCGACGATGGCCACCACGGCCAGCACGGTGTGGGTGAGCACGGCGAGCGCGTAGGCCGCCACCGCGGCGCGGCGCCCCGGCCGGGTCAGCAGGATGGCGCAGCCCAGGCCGCCGGTGGTGAGCACGGCCAGGGATGCCGTGAGCCAGCCGCCGCGCAGGTAGCTGAACAGCGGCACGGTGAGGGTGATGACGACCGACGCGGCCACCACCGCTGGGGCCAGCCACCGGGGAACGTCGACCACCAGCCGTCGGGCGAGCCACCACCCGAGCAGGGCCGCGCACACCGTCAGGGTGAGCACGATCGGCACCCGGAAGCGCACGACGCTCCACTGGAGCACCCCGAACCACGCGAGCCAGGCCGCCCCGAGCACCAGGGCGGCGACCGGCCCGGTCGTGGGGCGTCCGACCAACGGCATGGGGGACGCCGAGTGGGCGGCGGCCGCTGGCGCAGGTGCGGCGGGAGTGGCCGCGCTGGGGTCAGCCACCGTAGAGGGCGTCGACCTCGTCCTCGAAGTCACGCATCACGACGTTGCGCTTGAGCTTCAGTGACGGGGTGAGGTGGCCGGACTCCTCGGTGAAGTCGGAGTCGAGGATCGCGAACTTGCGGATCGACTCCGCCTTGGAGACAGCGGTGTTGGCGTCGTCGACGGCCTTCTGCACCTCCGCGATGACGCGCTCGTCGGCGCGGGCCGCGGCGAACGACACGCCGTCGAGCCCGTGGTTGCGCGCCCAGCCGGGATACATCTCCTCGTCGAGGGTGATGAGCGCGGCGATGAACGGCTTGCCGTCGCCGACGACGATGCACTGGCTGACCAGGGGGTGCGCGCGCAGCCGGTCCTCGAGCACCGCGGGCGCGACGTTCTTGCCGCCGGCGGTCACCAGGATCTCCTTCTTGCGGCCGGTGATGCGCAGGAAGCCCTCGTCGTCGAGCTCGCCGATGTCGCCCGTGTGGAACCACCCGTCGCGCACCGACTCCGCCGTGGCGGCGTCGTTGCCCCGGTAGCCCCGGAAGACGTTCACGCCGCGCAGCAGGATCTCGCCGTCGTCGCCGATCCGCACGTCGACGCCGGGCAGCGGCTGGCCGACGCTGCCGATCCGCATCGCGTCGGGGCGGTTGACGGTGGCCGGCGCGGTGGTCTCGGTGAGGCCGTAGCCCTCGAGGATGGTGACCCCGATGCCGCGGTAGAAGTGACCCAGGCGGGTGCCCAGCGGGGCGCCACCCGAGACGGCGTACTGCACCTTGCCGCCCATCGCCTCGCGCAGCTTGCCGTAGACCAGCTTGTCGAACACCGCGTGCCGCACCCGCAGGCGGAAGGGGGCGCCCCCGGCATCCTGGGCCTCGGACCACGCCACGGCAGCCGCCGCGGCGCCGGCGAAGATCCTGCCCTTGCCGCCGCCCTCGGCCCTGGCCTCGGAGGAGTTGTAGATCTTCTCGAACACGCGGGGCACGGCGAGGATGAAGGTGGGCTGGAACGCGCTGAAGTCGTCGAGCAGCGCCTTGAGGTCGGAGGAGTGCCCCATGCGCACCCCGGCGGTCACCGCGAGCACCTCGATGAAGCGGGCGAACACGTGGGCCAGCGGCAGGAAGAGCAGGGTCGAGGACCCCGGCGCCTGGACGACCGCGGACAGCTTCTCGGCGGTGTTCTCGGCGAGGGTGAGGAAGTTGCCGTGGGTGAGCTCGACGCCCTTGGGGCGACCCGTGGTGCCGGAGGTGTAGATGATCGTGGCCAGGCTGGTGCGGTCGAGTGCCTCCCGGCGCGCGTCGAGGTCGGCATCGTCGACGTCGTCGCCGTCGTGGCTCAGGCTGTCGACGTCGCCCTGGTCGATGACCCAGACGTGCCGCAGGCCGGGCAGCCGGGGGCGGCCCTGCTCCACGGAGGCGAGGTGGGCGTCGGTCTCGACGATCACCCCGACCGCGCCGGAGTCGCCGAGGATCCACTCGACCTGGTCGGGGGAGGACGTCTCGTAGATCGGCACGGGCACCGCACCGGCCGACCACAGCGCGAAGTCGGCCACGGTCCACTCGTAGCGGGTGCGGCTCATGATGGCGACGGCGTCGCCCGCGCCGATGCCGGCCGCGATGAGTCCCTTGGCGAGTGCGGTGACATCGGCGGCGAAGGTCGCCGACGTGACGTCGGTCCACCCGCCGCCGGAGCGCACCGAGAAGGCGACCCGGCCCGGCTCGGAGCTCGACCACCGCAGGGGCACGTCGGCCAGGCTGCCCCGGGTCGTCTCGGGCAGGACGAGCTGCGTGGTCTTCTCGTGCACGGTCGGCTCCTTGGGGTGCGGCGCACAGGGGACACCTCAACTCTAGGACCCTGCGGGGCGGGTACCCTCCGTGCCATGGCCGACCGCACCCAGTCCTCCGTCGAGATCGCCGCCGAACCCGGCGCCGTGCTCGACGTCATCGCCGACTTCGAGCGGTACCCGGAGTGGGCGCACGAGGTCACCTCCGCCACGGTGCTGAGCGAGGACGGCGACGGGTGGGCCGACCAGGTCGAGTTCCACCTCAACGCCGGCGCGATCAAGGACCACTACGTCCTCGAGTACGACTGGGACGACATCGCCGACGACGGCACCGGCAGCGTCTCGTGGCACCTGGTGCGCGCCACCCTGCTCAAGGGGCTCGACGGCACGTACGCCCTGGCCCGCACGCCGCAGGGCACCGAGGTCACCTACGACCTCGAGGTCGAGCTGACGATGCCGATGATCGGCCTGCTCAAGCGCAAGGCCGAGAAGCACATCATCAACCTCGCCCTGACCGAGCTCAAGAAGCGCGCGGAGGGCTGACGCCCACCATGACCCGCGTCGTCCTCGTGACCGGCAAGGGCGGTGTGGGCAAGACGACCACCGCCGCGGCGACCGCCGTGCGAGCCGCCCGCAGCGGGCTGCGCACCCTGGTGATGTCCACCGATGCCGCGCACAGCCTCGGGGACGCCCTCGACGTCGACCTCAGCACCGCTGCGACCTGGCGCGAGACGACGCCGGTCGAGCCGGGGCTGCACGCCCTGGCCGTCGGGGCGCACACCGCCGTCGAGGCCGACTGGCAGGTCGTGCGCGACTACCTGCTCGGGGTGCTCGACGCGATGGGGGTCGACGCCGTCGTCGCCGACGAGCTCACCTCGCTGCCCGGCGCCGAGGAGGTCACCGCGCTGGCGGCGCTGGCCCACCAGGCCGAGAGCGGCCACTGGGACCTCGTCGTCGTCGACTGCGCCCCCACCGCCGAGACCCTTCGCCTGCTCGCGCTGCCCGAGGTGCTCGGCTGGCACCTCGACCGCCTGCTGCCCGCGCAGCGCCGCCTGCTCACCGTGCTGCGCCCGGCCGCCTCGGCGGCGACCGGCGTGCCCGTGCCCGGCCCCGAGGTACTGCTCGTGCTGCGCGCCTGGCGCGAGCTGATGGTCGGGGTGCGCGCCCTGCTCACCTCCGCCAGAGCCAGCGTTCGAGTGGTGCTCACCCCCGAGCGGGTGGTCATCGCCGAGAGCCGGCGGGTGCTCACCTCGCTGTCGCTGCACGGCTATGCCGTCGACGCCGTGGTCGTCAACCGGCTGCTGCCCGCCGCGCTGCCCGGCGACGTCGACCCGTGGCGCGCGGCGTGGACCACCGCCCAGGCGAGCGGCCTGGAGCAGGTGCGCGAGTCCTTCCTCGGCATCCCGCTGCTGTGCGCGCCCTACCTGGCGGGCGAGCCGATCGGCGCCGACGCGCTCGACGACCTGGCGACGTCGACCGTGGCCGACGGCCGCCCGGCCCCGGCGCTGCTGGACGACGTCGACGTGCCCCGCATGCGGGTCGAGGCCGACGGCGTCGACTTCGTGCTCACCCTGCCGCTGCCGCTCGTGTCGGCCGGGATGGTGGGCATGGCCCGCCGCGAGGACGACCTGCTGCTCGAGGTGGCCGGCCAGCGGCGCGTCGTCACCCTGCCCTCGGTGCTGCGGCGGTGCATCGTGCGCGATGCTGCCGTGGGTGGCGGGAAGCTGCGGGTTCGGTTCGAGCGTGACGAGGAGCAGTGGGCCAGTGGGCGCTGAGCGCTGGGACGAGCAGGTCGGGTCGGTGGCCGACGAGGCGGGCCGGCTGCTGGAGAGCCTGCGCCGCAGCGCCGCGGAGTCGGCGGCCGGCGGGTGCGCGGCCGACGACGGCTCGGATGCCGATGGGCCGGCGCCCGCTGCCGGCTCGGCGCCGGCGTCGGGCACGGCCGGCGCCGCTGCCACTGCCGCCGAGGGGATGCCGGGTGCCGACTCGGCCCCCGACGCATCCGGCCACGACCCGTTCTGCACCTGGTGCCCGCTGTGTCGCGGTGCCGCCGTGGTCCGTTCGCTCAGCCCCGAGACCCTCGCCAAGCTCGCCGACCTCGCTACCTTGGCCGCGACGGTGCTGACCGACCTCGCGAGCAGCCGTCGGGGGGGCGGCCCACCGGCATCCGACCCCGACCGCCCGGTCACCAAGCACACCGCCGCCCCGGCCAGCCCGGGACACCGGTCCCGCCGCTCGGGGCCGGCGCCGAGCCGGTCCATCCCGGTCAGTGACGCCGACGACCCCCAGGAGGCACCCCGTGGCTGACGGTCCGCTCGCGATCGGCATCGACATCGGCGGCACGAAGGTGGCCGGTGGCATCGTCGACCCCGACGGCACCGTGCTGGCGCGCGCCCGGCGCGACACCCCGCACCGGTCGACCACTCCTCGGGTGGTCGAGGACACCATCGTCTCGGTGGTCGACGAGCTGCTCGAGAGCCATGCCGGCGAGATCGCCGCGGTCGGTATCGGGGCCGCCGGGTTCGTCGCCACCGACCGGGCCACCGTCGTCTTCGCGCCGCACCTGTCCTGGCGCAACGAGCCCCTGCGCGAGGCGCTGGGTCAGCGGGTCTCGCTGCCGATCTTCGTCGACAACGACGCCAACGCCGCCGTGTGGGCCGAGCACCGCTTCGGCGCCGGACGCGGCGAGAGCCACCTCGTCATGGTCAACCTCGGCACCGGCATCGGTGGCGGCATCGTGCTGGGCGGGCGCGTCATCCGTGGCCGCTTCGGCATCGCCGGTGAGTTCGGGCACATGCAGGTCGTGCCCGACGGCATCCGCTGCGAGTGCGGCAACAAGGGCTGCTGGGAGCAGTACGCCTCGGGCAACGCGCTGGTGCGCGAGGCCCGTGGGCTGATGTCGGCCGGCAGCCCGGTGGTGTCCGACCTGTTCGACCGCGTGCAGGGGCGGCCCGAGGACCTCACCGGCCCGCTCGTCACCGAGGCGGCCCGCGACGGCGACCAGCTCGCCCGCGAGCTGCTCGCCGAGGTCGGCCGCTGGCTCGGCATCGGCATGGCCGACCTCGCTGCCGCCCTCGACCCCGGCATGTTCGTCATCGGTGGCGGCGTCAGCGCTGCCGGTGACCTGCTGCTCACCCCCGCCCGTGAGGCCTTCCGCCGCCAGCTCACCGGCCGCGGCTACCGACCGGAGGCGGCCATCGTGGCGGCGCAGCTCGGCAACGAGGCGGGGCTGGTGGGGGCGGCCGACCTGGCCCGCACCGACGCCATCAGCGGCTGAGCCCGCCGGTGCGCAGCGTGCGGGTCGCGAGCTACAACACCCGCGACTTCCTCGACGACTCGCGACTCGCGGCCCGGGTGGTGCGAGCGGTCGACCCCGACGTGCTCTGCCTGCAGGAGGTTCCGCGCCGGCTCTTCGGCGGCCGGCGGGTGGGGCGGTTCGCGGCGGCCTGCGGGCTGGCCTGGTCGGGACGGCACCGGGGCAGCGGCGGCACGACCGTGCTCACCTCCGGCCGGGTGCGGGTGCTCGGGTCCGAGCACCTGCGGCTTCCGGTGCGCTGGCCCGACCGCACCCGCGGCTTCGCGGTGGTGCGGGTGGCGCTGCCGGGTGGCGGCGAGCTCACCGCGGTGTCGGTGCACCTCAGCCTCAAGGCGCCCGAGCGGGTGGCCCACACCGAGCGCATCCTCGAGGCGATCGCCGCCCGCGGGCCCCTCGTGCTCGCCGGTGACCTCAACGAGGACCACACCGGGGGAGCCTGGCAGCTGCTCGACGTGCCCGACCGGCTGCGGCTCGTCTCGCCGGACCGGCCCACCTACCCGGCCCGGGCGCCGCGCCGGCGGCTCGACGTCGTCTTCGCCTCCCCGCAGCTGCGGGTGCTCCCGCACCGCGAGGTGCTGCTGCCGGATGCCGTGTACGCGGCGGCCAGCGACCACCGCCCCACCTGGGTCGACCTCGAGCTGCCCTGACGGCTGCACCCCGTGCAACAACCCGGCACGTGCGGGCTTGTTGCTGTCCGATCGAGGAGGTGACAGCAATAACCCGGCACGTGCGGGCTTGTTGCTCTCCGGTCGAGGAGGAGACAGCAATAACCCGGCACGTGCGGACGCGGTCGACCGTGACCGGGGTGCACGGGTCGAGCCCGGCACCGGATCAGACGCGGGCGCCGTTGTCGCCGCTCGTCGGGTCGCGGTGGGTCGGCTGGCGCAGGATGAGCAGCCCGAAGCCGAGGAGCGACACGACGACCGACACCACGAACCAGCGGGTGCTGTGCGAGGGCCGGGCGAACACGACCCACAGCAGCATCAGGGGGCCGGCGACCAGTCCGATCACGGCACCCCAGAAGCTCAAGTCCTCCTGTGGGGGAAGCTCCACCTCGGGAGGCTCGAAGTGCTCGTCGTCCTCCTCGAGCGCCTTCTCCGCCTCCTCGGTCGCCGCGGCGACCGCTTCCTCGCTCGCGGGGTCCACGGGCTCGGGGGACCGCCAGGCCGAGGCGGGCACGACGACGTCGAGCGGGGAGGGGTTGACCCAGGGGGCGCGGGGGGTGGCCGGCGGCGCGGCGGGCGCCGCGGCATCCGGCTCGGCGGTGTCGTCGACGGGTGCGGCGCCACCGTCGGTCACCGCAGCGGTCGGGTCGGGCTCGGCCGGGGTGCGCTCGCCGGGCACGACCCCGTCGGGATCGGCCACCGGGGCGTCCCAGCGCGCGACGATGGAGGCGAAGCGCGCCTCGACGTCGCGCTCGTCCATGTCACCGGGCCGGTCTGGCACGGGGTCTCCTCGGGTGGTGCGGGGTGGGACCACGATCTTCGCACGGCGACATGGGCAAGAGGCAGTGTGACCCAGTGCACTAGAGTCTGGGCGTCGCGCGATGAAGGGTTAGGTCCATTGATCTACTGGGTGCTGAAGACGGTCGTGCTGGGACCGATCCTCCGCCTGCTCTTCCGGCCCTGGGTGGAGGGCGCCGAGCACATCCCCGAGACGGGGGGCGCCATCTTCGCGAGCAACCACCTCTCGTTCTCCGACTCGATCTTCCTCCCGCTGGCCGTGCCCCGCCGGATGACCTTCCTCGCCAAGAGCGACTACTTCACCGGCGAGGGCATCAAGGGGCGGCTCACGGCGGCGTTCTTCAAGGGCGTCGGGCAGCTGCCGGTCGACCGCTCCGGCGGCCGGGCCAGCGAGGCCGCCCTGCGCTCGGGCCTGAAGGTGCTCGGCCGCGGCGAGCTGCTCGGCCTCTACCCCGAGGGCACCCGAAGCCCCGACGGGCGGCTCTACAAGGGCAAGACCGGCGTGGCCCGGATGGCGCTCGAGGCGGGCGTGCCGGTCATCCCCGTCGCGATGATCGACACCGACAAGGCCCAGCCGACCGGCACCAAGATCCCCAAGCTGATCCGCGTCGGGGTGAAGATCGGCACGCCGCTGGACTTCTCGCGCTACGAGGGCATGGAGAGCGACCGGTTCGTCCTGCGGTCGATCACCGACGAGATCATGTACGCGCTGATGGAGCTCTCCGGCCAGGAGTACGTCGACATGTACGCCACGGCGATGAAGGACCGCATCGCCCGCGAGAAGAAGAACAAGGCCAAGGAGGCCGCCGAGGCGGCCCAGCCGGGCCGTGCGGCATCCGAGCTCGAGGACGCCCTCGACGGGCTCGACGACGACACCGGCGACGACGCCGGTCCGCAGCGGCGCGCGAGCTGACGGCCCCGGTCGGGACGCTCGCCACCGAGGCCACCCGGCATACCGCCATACGGGCCACACCGGGGGTCGGTGGGTGCGGGACCTATCCTTGACCCTCGTGAGCACGACCACCGATCCCGACCCCCGCCACCGGCTCGCCGCCGGTGCCGAGCTGCCGGCCGCCCAACAGCCGGTCTGGCCCGACCGGGGCGCCCTC
>JBJMHU010000151.1:0-13460 GCA_045807225.1 Ornithinibacter sp.
CTCGCCCCGGGCGATCTCGACGCCGGTCAGTGCCTCGTGGCGCACCCAGTCGCGCACGTACCACTCGGAGACGTTGTTGCCGCCGGCGGTCACGTAGAAGTTGGACCGGCCCAGGCGCACGTTGATCTCGAAGAACTTCAGCGTGCCGTCGCGCCGGTCGTACTTGAGGTCGAAGTTGGAGAAGCCCACGTAGCCGACGTGCTCGAGGAAGCGGGTCGCCTGCTCGATGATCTCGTCGATCTCGGTGTTGATGATGACGCACGGGTTGCCGATCGCCATCGGGTGGTGCTCCTCCAGGAGCACGTGCCCCACGGCCCCGAAGCGCACCTTGCCGGTGCGGTCGGAGTAGCAGGTGAGGACCCGCATGTTGGTGTCGTCGCCGGGGATGAACTCCTGCAGAAGGAAGTTGCCGTCGTAGTTGGATGCGCGCACCGCCGCCAGTGCCGTGGCGAGCTGCTCGCGGGTGTCGTGGATGAAGACCTTCTTCTTGCCGGGGTAGCGCGCGTAGTGGTGCAGGGCGCTGTCGGCCGGCTTCATGACGACGGGGAACTCGAAGGGCAGGTCGTGCTCCTCGCCGAGGTCCTGCGACATGTCGACCACCACCGTCGTCGGGTAGGGCACGCCGACCTCGTCGAGCAGGCGGTAGAAGACGTCCTTGCGCACGATGCGGTCGAGCAGCTCGAGGCCGATGTAGGGGATGGTGAACCACTGCCCGAGGTGGTCCTTGTGCTCGATGATCATCCGCACGTACCAGTCACCGGCGGCCACGAGCAGCAGCGGGATGCCGGGACGCGCGTGCTCGCGCCCGACCTTCTCCAGGGCCGCGACGAAGGTGTCGGCGTCCTCGAAACCCTCGACGTACACGTGGTCGCACAACCTGCTCAGGCCGATGGGGCCGCCATCGGTCATGTTGACCACGAGCGGGCGCACGCCGTAGGCGGCGTGGAAGGTACGGACCAGGCTGTATGCCGTGATGTCGCCGCCGAGGATGACGGGGCGGAAGTCGGTGGCCGGGACGTCGGGCACGCGGGAGTCCTCCGGGAGCTGGCGTGAGCGGCGGCTGCCGCAGGTCGTGACCTAGGTTCCCACAGCGGATGCCGTGCCCGGCCCCTGCCCTCGACACCGTGGTTTCGGCGCGCGCCCCCGGGTAGGGAGTGTGTGCACCGGGCGTCCGGCGCCCGGCCCACCGACCCGTGAAGGACGGCACCCATGGACCTGAGCACCTCCGACCCGTCGTCACCGATGCAGCGCGCCAAGCGGCCGCGCAGTGCGGTGGCCGGCCTCTACGGCCACCCGATCCACCCGATCCTGGTCACCATCCCGATCGGGGCGTGGACCTCGAGCCTCGTCTTCGACGTCGCCGCGAAGCTGAGCGACCGACCCGACACCTTCGCCACCGGCTCGGCCTGGCTGATCGGCATCGGCCTGGTCGGGGCGGTGCTGGCCGCCATCTTCGGTGGCATCGACTTCTCCACGCTGGCCAAGGGCACCCGGGCCTACACCACCGGCCTCACCCACATGGCGATCAACGTCGTCGTGCTGCTGCTCTACATCGTCAACCTGGTGGTGCGCGGGTCCGCAGGCTACGAGGACGTCAGCACCACCGCACTCATCCTGTCGGTCGTGGGGCTGAGCCTGCTCGGGGCATCGGGCTGGCTCGGCGGCAAGCTGGCCTACCACTACGGGGTACGCGTCGCGGACGAGCGCACCCAGTCCGAGGGTTTCGTCGAGAGGGCCGGTCAGGGCCGCTGACCCCGCCGGGTCCCCCAAGACCGGTGGGGCAACTTCGACCAATAGGTCAATCCTGCCCCGCCCCGCCCCGCCAAGACCGGTGAGGCAACTTCGACCAATAGGTCAATCCTGCCCCGGCCGGGTCCCGAAGACCGGTGGGGCAACTTCGACCTATTGGTCAATCTCGCCCCGGTCAGATCTGGTCGTCGCGCAGCACCGTGCCGTCGGGGTCGAACGCGTCGTAGAGGCGGGGCGCCCAGAGCAGCTGGGTGCGGCTGAGCTCGGGCGGCGAGAGCCGCCGCAGCCGGCCCGGCGGCCGCTCGACGCCCGGCGCCCCGGACGAACCGCCGGAGCGGCGGCGCCAGTGCACCGCGGTGCCCTTGAGCGGCGCGCTGGGGCGCGGGAGGTGTCGCCGCCCCCGCGGGCCGTGCCCGGCGGCATACCACTCGTCGAGCGCCGTGGCGGCGTCCGCCATCAGGTCCCACACGGCATCCGGGTCGTCGGGCACGTCGTCGGGATGGATGCCGACGTGCTCGGCGACCAGCTCGCGGCGCACCCGCAGCGCGAAGGAGTCGCGCGGCACCGGCATCGAGCGGTCGGACACCCGCAGGTCCTGCACGGCGCAGGCCACCTCGGAGTCGCTCGACCAGGAGCGCCGGTTGAAGTTGTCGGAGCCGACGCTGGCCCACACGTCGTCGATGACGCACACCTTGGAGTGCACGTAGATCGGGTACCCGGCCTCGCTGGTGAGGCCGTAGACCGCCACCCGGTCGCCGCCGGCATCCATGAGCAGGTCCATCGCCAGCTTGCGGCCGTACAGCTGCGGCGGCAGCGTGAGCGCGCCGTCCTCGTCGGGGACCATCGGGATCACCGCGATCAGCCGCAGCCCGGGGTTCTCGCGCAGGGCCGTGCCGAAGTGCCGGCCCACCTCCTCCGACCACAGGTACTGGTCCTCGAGGTAGACCAGCCGCCGGGCGTGGGCGACGGCCTTGGTGTTCGCGTGCGCCACGCTGCGCTCGCCCTGCCGCGCGAAGTCGTAGCCCTTGGGCAGGATGGAGGGGTAGGTGCGCAGGATCTGCACCGCCTCGGTGGCCGTCTCGGCCGGTGACGGGGGCGGCGCTGTCTGCTCGGCCAGCGGGCGCGGCGTCAGCGGCTCGCGCTGCACCAGGCTCGACAGCAGCCGCCCGGGGTTGAGCGTCAACGGTGTCGAGTCCTCCCACCGCTCGCGGAAAGTGGTCTCGACGTCGAACACGGCCGGGCCCTCGATGGCGACGTGCACGTCGTGCCATGCCGGGCGTGGGCCGAACGCCTGCGGCATCGCGATCACCTGCAGGTCACCCTCGTGGGCGATGTCGTCGCGCCGGCTGTGGCACAGGTCGATGCCGCCGAGGAAGGCGATGTCGCGCGCCGGGTCGTCACGGTGCCGCAGCACGACGAACTTCTGGTGGTGCGATCCGCCGGTGCGCACCCGCATGTCGCGCAGGCACTGCCCGCCGGCCTCGTCGATCTCGATGCCGAGCAGGCGCGACTTCTCGGAGTGGAAGCCGAGCTTGTTCCAGTGCGAGCGCCACAGCAGCCCGCGCACGTCGGCGCCCCGGCGGGCCGCCGCGGCGAAGGTGGCCGACACCGTCGAGCGGGGGTCGTCGGTCAGCCGCTGGTCGGGGTCGCCACGCCAGTCGACGAAGTAGAGCAGGTCCCCCTCCCCCAGTTCCTCGACGCGCTCGTGCAGCTCGGCCATGTAGGGCCGGCCGTGGGCGATCATCCGCACGCGGTTGCCCTCGCTCCAGGCGACGCCCTCCGGGTGGTGCTCGTCGATGACGGTGTCGGGGTTGTCCCGCTCGGCGGGTCGCAGGAAGAGGTCGGGGAGCACGCCGCCATCCTGCCGGTAGCGGCTGCCCCTTCCAGCCGGTGGTGCCTGCTTCGACGAAGTGCAGTGCTCGACGGCGTCGCCTCCTACCATGAGGGGATGCCTGGCATGCGCGTGGTGCTCGCGGAGGACAGCGTGCTGCTCCGTCGGGGTCTCGTCGCGCTCCTGACCGAGCACTCGGCGGTCGGCGAGGTCATCGAGGCCGGCGACCTCGGTGAGCTGCTCCAGGCCGTCGCCGAGCACGACCCCGACGTGGTGCTGGCCGACATCCGGATGCCGCCCACGCACACCGACGAGGGCATCCGCGCCGCCGAGCGCTTCCGTCGCACCCACCCGCACCTCGGGGTCGTGGTCCTGTCCCAGCACGCGGATGCCGAGGGGGCGCTGGCGCTGGTGGCCGGCGGCAGCACCGGGCGCGGCTACCTCCTCAAGGAGCGGGTCGCCGACGTCGAGCACCTCGTCTCGGCCCTGGAGGCCGTGCGCCGCGGCGAGAGCGTCATCGACCCGCACGTCGTCGACGCGTTGATGCGGCACCGGCTGCGGTTCGAGGCCAGCCCGGTGGCACGGCTCACCAGCCGCGAGCGCGAGGTGCTCGGGCTGATCGCCACCGGGGCGTCCAACTCGGCGATCGCCTCGTCGCTGCACGTCACCTCGCGGGCCGTCGAGAAGCACATCAACTCGATCTTCACCAAGCTCGACCTGCCGGCCGGTGACCGCACCCACCGCCGGGTCGCGGCCGTGCTCCTCTACCTCGGCGACAGCGGCTTCAGCCCGGCTCCCACGGCGGCCGGGCCGGCGGTCTGACGTGACGGGCCTCGCCCGGGGTGACGCCTGGCGCGCCCCCAGCAGCGGCCGGCTGGCCCGGCTGCACCGCTACCTGCGGTTCAGTCTGGTGGCCGTCTGGTCCTCGATCGCCGTCCTCGGGCTGGTGCACGTGCTGCTCCACCCCCGGCCCACGGTGCTCGACGAGCTCAGCGCGCTCCTGGGGTACGGCATCCTGCTCGTGGCCGCGGAGGTGCTCGCCGCCCGCGAGCGCATCGCCGCGGCGGCCGCCGTCAGCGCCCTGGCCACCTGGGGAGCGGCTCTCGCCATCGTCTGGGTCAGCCCGTTCCTGGCACCGGCGGGCCTCCTCGCCCTGCTGCTCCCGCTCGTCATGGTCGCGGACCTCCTGGGGCCCGGGCTGCTCACCCCGATGATCGTGACCACCGTCGTGCTGAGCGGGGTGCTGGCCGGGACCGGGGTGGCGCGGCGGCCGGCCTACGAGCGGGTGCACCCCGTCACCGCGTGGACCGTGATGCTCGTGGCCGTCCTGGTGACGGTGCTCGTCAGTGCGCTCGTGGCGGGGTTGCGCACCTACATCACCCAGCTGGGCGCGCACACGCGTGAGCTCGAGGAGTCCCGGGCTCGGCTCGCCGTGGCAGCGGTCGAGGCCCGGCGCTCGATCGAGCGAGACCTCCACGACGGCGCCCAGCAGCGCCTGGCCACCATCGCCGTCGACCTCGGCCGGGCCAGCCGCATGTTCGACAAGGACCCGCCGCAGGCCCGCAGCATCGTGATCTCCCTGCAGGGGCAGCTCGAGGCGGCCATCCGCGAGCTGCGCGACCTGGCCCACGGCATCTACCCGCCGCTGCTCGGGGAGCGCGGTCTGGTGGGGGCGCTGCCGGCTGCGGGGCGCCGCACCACCCTGCCCTGCACGGTCGACGTGCGCTCCCTGGGGCGGCACTCGCCCTCGGTGGAGGCCGCGGTCTACTTCTGCTGCACCGAGGCGATCCACAATGCCGACCGACACTCCGGGGGCTCGCTCATCAGCGTGCAGGCCCGCGACGACGACGCGTCGAGCGCGGGGCTGCGGTTCAGCATCACCGACGACGGGCACGGGTTCGACCCCGACGCGGTCCGCTCCGGGCACGGCCTCACCGGGATGCGCGACCGGATCCGGGCCGCCGGCGGCGAGCTGCAGATCATCTCCGCGCCGGGCCAGGGCACCGTGGTCGAGGGGCGCTTCGCCCCCGGCACGCAACGGCCGTACTGACCGGCCCAGTGCCGCGGGTCGCCGGGTGCGGCCCGGTGGTGCCAGCACCACCACGACTTCGGATGGGCGCACCCCCGCGACTGTCAGAGCCGTCAGGCACAGTTGAGGCCGTGACCGTCGCAGGGGACGGTGCACGCCCACCCGGGGCGCGGTCGACCTCGATCGCCCCTGGACGGTGGGTCGCACGGACGGCGTGCGGCCCACCGCGGTGGGCCTCCCGCTTCACCCCGTCCCTCGACGCGGGTCGGCGCCCGCTTGCCCTGTCTCACCTCGGAACACACTCATCGCCCGTGCGGTTGACCCGGACCGGGCCGTTCGACACGGCATCCGCGCACCCACCCCGAGGAGAGTCATGAAGGCCACCTGGAACGGCACCGTCATCGCCGAGTCCGACGACACGGTCGTCGTGGAGGGCAACCACTACTTCCCCGCCGACGCGGTCGACCAGAGCCTGCTGCGGCCCTCCGACACCCACACCGTGTGCCCGTGGAAGGGCACCGCGTCGTACTGGAGCCTGGAGGTCGACGGCGCCACCAACGCCGACGCCGTCTGGTACTACCCCGAGCCCAAGGATGCCGCGGCGCAGATCCGCGACCGGGTCGCCTTCTGGAAGGGCGTCACCGTCGAGCCGTGACGGCGCGCGACGGCGCGACGACAGCCGCGCAACAGGGCTGTGTTGCAGTCGAGGTCGGCTCAGATCGCCAGCAGGGCGAAGATCAGGGCGAACAGCAGCGGCACCCCGAAGACGACGTCGAGCACGTTGAACGGCACCCAGAACAGGTGCGTCACCTTCCAGCCGTAGTCGGCGTCGGGCCACTCCGGTGGCACCCAGCGGCGGGCCCGCCACAGCCGCTGGCCGACCAGCAGGACGGCGTAGACCCAGACCGCGACCCACCAGGCGTCGACCACGGTCAGGCCCGGGTCAGCCCTGGCCGATGGAGCCGAGCAGGTCGGTGAACCACGGGGTGCTCGGGTCGAACGCCTTGCCGCCCTTGATGCGCGGGAACTCGATGGCGCGCAGCTCGTCGCCACGCTCCTCGTCGTGCCCGATGACGCCGGCCTCGCCGCGCAGCGCGCAGTCGACCGCCAGGTCGGTGCACTCCTTGATCAGGGCCAGGTCGCGGGCGTTGGCCGCAGCGGAGCGGGCGAAGTAGCCCGACTTCTGCACCATCGTCTTCTCGGCGCCGAGCAGCTCGGCGAACTGCTTGGCGAACCAGGCGCCCGGGTTGACCTTGTCGAGCTGCACGTGGCCGAACGGGTCCTTGGGCACCTCCTGGCCGGCGGCCTCGAGCTCGGCCACGACCTCGGCCACCCCGGCACCCTCGGACAGGAAGACGTTGACGCAGCCGAGCTCGTCCATGACGGCGCGCAGCCGGTCGGCCTCGGCGTGCAGGTCGATGGGACGCTCGGGCACGAAGACGCCGTGCACGTCCCAGCGGCGCGGGTCGTTGCCGATGCCGGGCACGAAGTCCTGCTCGGCGACCCAGTTGTGGTACGCCTCGGCGGTGGCGGCGGTGAGCCACCCGCAGTTGCGGCCCATCACCTCGTGCACGATGAGCATCCGCGGGTTGGAGGTGTGCTCGGCGATGATGTTCTGCGCGAACACCGAGCCCTGCTCGGCCGCCGTCCAGGCCCCGAGCGACTGCCGGATCGGCACCACGTCGTTGTCGATGGTCTTGGGCAGGCCGACCACCGTCAGCTCGTAGTCGTTCTCGTGCAGGTAGGCGGCGAGGTCGGCGGCCGTGGTGTTGGTGTCGTCGCCGCCGATCGTGTGCAGCACGTCGACGCCGTCGGCGGTCAGCTGCTCGGCCGCGACGTGCAGCGGGTCCTGGCCCTCCTGCACCAGGCCACGCTTGACGCAGTCGGCGACGTTGGTGAGCTTGACCCGGCTGTTGCCGATCGGGGACCCGCCGAAGTGGTGCAGCAGGTGGGCCTTCTCGCGGACCTTGGGGGTCACCTCGACCGACTCGCCCTTGAGCAGGCCGGCATACCCGTTGGTGTAGGCGATGATCCGCACGTCGGGGGCCAGCTCGGTGTACCGCTCGATGAGCCCTCCGACGGCCGAGGACAGGCAGGGGGCGAGCCCCCCGGCGGTGAGCATGGCGACGGTGCGGACGGTCATGGTGCGCTCCTGCGGTGCGAGGGTCGGTGCGGAGGTGGGTCGTCCCGGGACGGGGGCACCGGGTGGCGCCACGGCATCCCGCTGCCCCATTGTGGCGGGTCGGGCGGCGCACCGGTCACCCGGTCACCCTCCCACAGCGCCTCCAGCCCCGGATGCACCTCCCGAGGATCCCTGGGTGGCCGAGCGTCCCGGATGCCCGTCAGCCGCCGCCGAGCTCGCGGGCCACGAGCTCGGCGGTCTGCACCATGTTGAGCGCGGCCCCCTTGCGCAGGTTGTCACCGCAGATGAACAGGTCGAGCGTCTGCGGCGACTCGGGCGCCTGGCGCAGCCTCCCGGCGAAGCGCGGGTCGGCGCCCACGACGTCGTTGGGCGTGGGGAACTCGGGCTCGTCGGGGTCGTCGAGCACGACCACCGCGGGTGCCTCGATCAGCGCGCGGCGGGCGTCGGACACCTTGACCCGCTGGGAGAACGTGGCGTGGATGGTGACCGAGTGCGACGACACGACGGGCACGCGCACGCAGGTCGCCGAGATGGGCAGGTCGGGCAGGTCGAGGATCTTGCGGGTCTCCTCGCGCACCTTGACCTCCTCGGAGGTCCAGCCGTCCCCCACGTGGTGGCCGACGAAGGGAACCACGTTGAGCGCCAAGGGCGCCGGGAACGGTGACGCTCCCAGCTCCTCCTCGATGAGCCGGCGCACGTCACCGGGCCGGGTGCCCAGCTCGCGGTGGCCGGAGATGACGTCGAGCTCGTCGTGCAGCCGCGTCATGCCGGTGCGCCCCAGGCCGGATGCCGCCTGGAACGTGGTGACCACGAGCTCGGTGAGCTCCCAGATGCCGTGCAGCACGGCCAGCGCGTCGATCATCGTCATGACCGTGGCGCCGGGGTTGGCGATGATGCCGCGCGGCCGCTCGGCGACCTTGCGCGGGTTGACCTCGGGCACGACCAGCGGCACGTCGGGCTCGATGCGGAACTCGGTGCTGTTGTCGATGGCGACCACGTCGTGGGCCGCCGCGAGCTCGACCCAGTGCCGGGCGATCGAGGGCGGGATGTCGAAGATGCAGACGTCGATGCCGTCGAAGAACTCCGGGGCCAGGGCCTCGATCGCCACGTCGGCACCACCCACGCGCAGGGTCGAGCCGACGTCCTCGGCCCCGGCCGCCAGGCGCACCGCGCTCCAGTGGGTGTGGCGGGTCGGCAGCACGTCGAGCACCACCCGGCCGACGGCTCCGGTGGCCCCCACGATGCCCAGGATCGGCATCGGGTCCCCCGTGGTCCCCTCCCTGGCGGCAGCCACGTCAGCGGCCGGTGCCCCCGTAGACGACGGCCTCGCCCTCGGTGGAGTCGAGCCCGAACGCCGTGTGCACCGCCCGCACCGCCTCGTCGAGCAGGTCGTCGCGGGTGATCACCGAGATGCGGATCTCCGAGGTCGAGATCATCTCGATGTTCACCCCGGCGTTGGCGAGGGCCTTGAAGAACGTGGCCGAGACACCGGGGTTGGAGCGCATGCCCGCGCCGACGAGCGACAGCTTGCCGATCTGGTCGTCGTACTGGATGGACGAGAAGCCCACCTCACCCTGGATGCGCTGCAGCGCCTCGACGGCCGCGGTGCCGTCGGTCTTGGGCAGCGTGAACGAGATGTCGGTGAGGCCGGTGTCGGTGGCCGAGACGTTCTGCACGATCATGTCGATGTTGATCTGGGCCAGGGTCACCGCCTCGAAGATCTGCGCTGCCATGCCCGTGCGGTCGGGCACGCCGACGACGGTCACCTTGGCCTCGCTGCGGTCGTGGGCCACACCGGCGATGATCGGGGCTTCCACGGCGTCTCCTTCGGGGTCCGGCTGGTCCGTGACGATCGTGCCCTCCTTCTGGGAGAACGACGACCGCACGTGGATGGGGATGTCGAAGCGCCGGGCGTACTCGACGCTGCGCAGGTGCAGCACCTTGGACCCGGAGGCCGCGAGCTCGAGCATCTCCTCGTTGGAGATGCGGCTGATCTTGCGGGCGGCGGGCACGATGCGCGGGTCGGCGGTGAAGACGCCGTCGACGTCGGTGTAGATCTCGCAGACCTCGGCACTCAGCGCGGCGGCGAGCGCCACGGCGGTGGTGTCGGTGCCACCGCGACCCAGCGTGGTGATCTCCTTGGTGCCCTGGCTGACGCCCTGGAACCCGGCCACGATGACGATGTGGCCCTTGCCGACGGCCTCGGTGATGCGACCGGGGGTGACGTCGATGATCTTGGCCTTGCCGTGCACCCCGTCGGTGATGACGCCGGCCTGGCTGCCGGTGAAGGAGCGGGCGCTGTACCCGAGGTCGGAGATCGCCATGGCCACCAGGGCCATGGAGATGCGCTCGCCGGCGGTCATCAGCATGTCGAGCTCGCGCGGCGGCGGCACCGGGCTGACGTCACGGGCGAGGTCGAGCAGGTCGTCGGTGGAGTCGCCCATCGCGGAGACGGCCACGACGACGTCGTGGCCGGCCTTCTTCGTCTCGACGATCCGTCGGGCGACCCGCTTGATGCTCTCGGCGTCGGCCAAGGAGGAACCGCCGTACTTCTGGACGACGATGGGCACGCGCTACTCCCGGGACAGTGGTACGTGGGGGGTCGGCGACCACTCTAACGGCAGGCCTGCGCACCGTTCGCCGCGCCCGGATGCCGGTCAGCCGGCATCCGCCGACCCCCGACTTCCTGCGGTCCGCACCGCTCCCGGCTGCGCCGGCGGCGGGCACCGGTGGAAAATCCGCAATCGTTCGGCGGTGAGGGGGTGGCAGAAAGGGGCGGCGGGCGTAGCGTCGCGAGCACCCACGTGCGACCATGCACGACCCCGTCCGAGGAGGCTCCATGTCGATCGTCATCGTCGGCGCCGGTCTGGCCGGCGGCACCGCCGCCACCGAGCTGCGCGAGCAGGGCTACACCGGGCCCGTCGTGCTCATCGGCGCCGAGCCGCACGCCCCTTACGAGCGGCCACCGCTGTCGAAGGGCTACCTGCTGGGCAACGACCCGATCGACGACGCGTTCGTGCACCCGCGCGAGTGGTACGCCGAGCACGACGTCGACCTCCGCCTCGGCGTCGAGGCCACCGCGCTCGACACCGAGGCGCACGTCGTGCACACCAGCGCCGGTGACGTCGACTACGAGGGGCTGCTGCTGGCCACCGGGGCCGAGCCGCGCCGCCTGGCGCTCGCCGAGGAGAGCGGCGTGCCGACGGCCTACCTGCGCACCATCGAGGACAGCGACCGGCTCAAGGCGGCGTTCGCGAAGGGCGGCCGGATCGCGGTCGTCGGGGCCGGCTGGATCGGGCTGGAAGCCGCCGCGGCTGCCCGTGCGGCCGGCTGCGACGTGACGGTCTACGAGACGGCCGACCTGCCGCTGCTGCGCGTGCTCGGCCCGACGGTGGCCCAGGCCTTCGCCGACCTGCACCGCAGCCATGGCGTCGACCTGCGCCTCGGCACCGAGGTGACCGCGCAGGACCTCGCCGGTGCCGACCTGGTCGTGGCCGGCATCGGCGTCACGCCCCGGGTGGCGCTGGCCGAGGCGGCCGGGCTGGCCGTCGACAACGGCGTGCTGGTGGATGCCGGCCTGCGCACGTCAGTGCCCGACGTGCTCGCCGTCGGCGACATCGCCAACCACGACCACCCGGTGCTGGGCCGGCGCATCCGGGTCGAGCACTGGGACACCGCGATCAACCAGGCCAAGGTCGCCGCGCACAACCTCGCCGGTGGCAACGAGACCTACGACGTGATGCCCTACTTCTTCACCGACCAGTACGACCTGGGCATGGAGTACGTCGGGAACGCCGGGGCCGACGACGAGGTGGTCGTGCACGGGGACCTGGCGGGTCTCGCCTTCCGCGCGTTCTGGCTGCGTGAGGGGCGGGTCGTGGCGGCGATGCACGCCAACGACTGGGACGCCACCGACGACCTGCGCGCCGCCGTCGACTCCGGGCAGCTCCCGCCCGCCCCCTGACCGTCCTGAGATCGACCAACAGGTCACAGCAAGGACGCGCCTGCGGTGTCCCCCGAGTGACCTGGTGGTCGACTTCGGTACGCACGGGAGTGGGGTTGAGCAGCTCAGCGGTGAACGCGCCGGGCCTCAGGGGTGGAGGGCGTCGAACTCCGCCTCGGACACGGCATCCGGGTCGGCGTCGAGGCGCACGTGGGCGAGCAGCGCCTGCACGACCCGCAGCGCGCAGGCCGCGCGCTCGCCCCAGTGCGAGAGGTAGCTGAACTGCCACCACCACAGCGCCTCGACCGGGCGGCCCGCCGCCTGGTGGCTCAGCCCGTGGGTGAGCGCCGACGCGATGTCGACCAGGTCGTTGCTGAGGTAGCCCACCGTGGGCTCGGGGTCGACCACCGGGTCGGCGACGTCGGCGTACTCGTCGAGGCCCTCGAAGACGTTGGCGAGGCTCTCGCGCAGGGGGTCGAGCTCGGCATCCGGGCCCGGGTCGGGCTCGAAGCGCGCAACCGGCACGACATCCTCGACGGCTCCGAGCCGGGCGCCCATCACGAGCACCTGCGACAGGGCGAGCAGCGCCATCGGCAAGGTGGCCTCGGGGCTGTTGCCCGACGCGATCTCGCGCACGGTGAGGAGGAAGACCTGGGCGTCGGCCGCGGACTGCTCGGACAGCGCGGTCCAGTCGTCAGACATCGAGCAGCCGCCTCCCCTCGAACGCGCGGCCCAGGGTGACCTCGTCGGCGTACTCGAGGTCACCGCCGACCGGCAGCCCGGAGGCGAGCCGGGTGACGCGCAGCCCGAAGACCTTGAGCATGCGCGACAGGTAGCTGGCGGTGGCCTCGCCCTCGAGGTTGGGGTCGGTCGCGATGATCACCTCGGTGACGACGCCGTCGCCGAGCCGGGCGAGCAGCTCGCGCACGCGCAGGTCGTCGGGCCCGATGCCGTCGATCGGGCTGATCGCACCACCGAGCACGTGGTAGCGGCCCCGGAACTCACGGGTGCGCTCGATGGCCACGACGTCCTTGGGCTCCTCGACCACGCAGATGGCGTGCACGTCGCGGCGAGGGTCGAGGCAGATGCGGCAGCGGGTGGCCTCGGCGACGTTGAAGCACAGCTCACAGAAGCGCACCCGCGCCTTGACCTCGGTCAGCGACTGCACCAGGCGCTCGACGTCGGCCGGGTCGGCCTGCAGCAGGTGGAACGCGATGCGCTGCGCGCTCTTGGGACCGACGCCCGGCAGCCTGCCGAGCTCGTCGATGAGGTCCTGGACGACACCTTCGTACATGTGGTCGGGGCCGCCTAGAAGCCGAGCTGGCCGGGCATGCCCGGCAGCCCCTCGCCGCCACCGGCCAGCGGGCCGAGCGCCTCGCCCGCGAGGGCGTCCGCCTGGGCCTTGGCGTCCCGGTAGGCGGCCACGATCATGTCGCCGAGGTCGGACAGGTCGTCGGCGTCGTCGCCGTCGAAGCCGCCCGCCTTGATGTCGACGCCCACGAGCTCCCCCACGCCGTTGACGCGCACGGTGACCGCGCCGCCCGCGACGGTGCCGTCGACGATCGTGTCGGCCAGGCGCGCCTGGGCGTCCTGGAGCTGCTGCTGCATCTGCTGGGCCTGCTGGAGCAGGGCGTTCATGTCGAAGCCACCGCCGCCGAGCGAGTCGAACGGGTTCTGGGTCATCGGGTCACCTCTCGAGGTAGGGGGTTGGAGCCGGGGGTCCTGACGGGCGTCACTGGTGCCGGATCTCCTCGATGACCTGCGC
>JBJMHU010000152.1:0-8706 GCA_045807225.1 Ornithinibacter sp.
GACCGACGCCGCACGGTGGCGAACTACCTCGCCCTCACCAAGCCCCGGATCATCGAGCTGCTGCTCGTCACGACCGTGCCGGTGATGTTCCTTGCCGAGGGCGGGGTGCCTTCTCTCTGGCTGGTGCTCGCGACGCTGGTCGGCGGCACGCTCAGCGCCGGTGCGGCCAACACCTTCAACTCCGTCTACGACCGCGACATCGACCGGCTGATGCACCGCACCAGCACCCGGCCGATGGTCACCGGCGAGATCAGCCCGCGCAACGCCCTGGTCTTCGCCACGGTGCTCACCGTCGTGTCGACGGTGTGGTTCGCACTGGTCGTCAACGTGCTCTCGGCGGCCCTGTCGCTGGCCGCGATCGCGCTCTACGCCGTCGGCTACACGATGCTGCTCAAGCGCCGCACCTCGCAGAACATCGTCTGGGGCGGCGTCGCCGGGTGCATGCCCACCCTCAGCGGCTGGTCGGCCGTCACCGGCACCGTGCAGTGGCCGGCCGGCATCCTCTTCCTGCTCATCTTCTTCTGGACGCCCCCGCACTACTGGCCGCTGTCGATGGCCTTCCGCGACGACTACTCCGCCGCCGGGGTGCCCATGCTGCCCGTCGAGCAGGGGCCGGTCGCCGTCGCTCGGCAGATCGTCCTCTACTCGTGGGTCATGGTCGCGACCTCATTGGTGCTGGTGCCGGTGGCGTCGATGGGCTGGGTCTACGCCGTCACCGCGGTGCTCGCCGGCGGGCTGTTCCTGCTCGAGGCGCACCGCCTGTTCCGGGCCGCGAAGGGCGGGGCCACCGGGCCGGCGCTGAAGCCGATGCGGCTGTTCCACTACTCGATCACCTACGTGACGGTCGTGTTCCTCGCCGTGGCGGTCGACCCGCTGCTCCACGTCGCCATCGGCTGACCCGGCAGGTCGCGGAGTCGGCCGTACGGGCCGAACAGCGGGGCGAAGGCGGATGCCGCGTAGAGCGCTGCCATGCCGGTGACCGTCTCGCGCACCCCCACGTGGGTGCCGAGCCAGCCGGCGGCCAGGCCGGCCAACGGCATGGTGCCGAAGCTGACGAGCGACGACGTCGAGGTGGTGCGGGCGAGCAAGGACCGTTGTGGATTGGACGCGGTGACGAGAACTGAGGTGGTCACCCGGGAATGAGGTACCTCAGAGGCCGCACATGCCGGTGGAGATACGCACCACGCCCGATGTGGGCGCCCACCTCAGCCGACGAATGTTGAGGGCGTCGGGATCGACCGATCCGGGCACCGAACTCCTCAAGGAGCACACCGTGAGCCTCTACACCGACAACAACGTCATCCAGGCCGACATCGCCCGCCGCTACGAGCTCGCCGGCGTCGACCGGCACGACACCCACCACCACGACCGCCACCCGCACGACCTGCCGGCCCGTCCGGTGGGGCTGCACCCGCTGACCGCCTGGGTGGCCCGCCTGCTCAGCGGCTCGACCACCGCGTCCCGGCAGCACTCCCAGCGCCACGGCACCGTGGCCGCCGGTCGCCCGCGCCACCCGTGAGCACCGCGGTGTGGGCGCCCAGTGCCATGATCGGCACCGTGCCGCCGAGAACCACGACCGAGCTGGTCGGTCGCCACGAGGAGGTCCGTCGCGTCCTCGACGCCCTGGGCTGGGCCGACGCGGGCGGTGGCGCCGTCCTCCTCGGTGGCGACGCCGGCATCGGCAAGACCGCCGTGGTGGGGCACCTGACCCGGCTCGCGGTCGACCGGCGCACGCTCGTCGGGCACTGCGTCGGCGAAGGCGGCACCAGCCTTCCCTACCTGCCCTTCGTCGAGATGTTCGCGACCCTCGACGGCCGCGAGCGCGAGCTCGTCGACGGACTGGTGGCCGACCACCCCGGGCTGGTGCCCCTCGTGCCGCGGGTGGCGTCCGGGGCCCGCGAGGATGCCGTGCGTGCCGACCTCGTCGAGGCCGTGCACGGCGCCCTCGCGGACCTCGGACGCCGCGGCCCGCTGCTCGTCGTCGTCGAGGACGTGCACTGGGCCGACGAGTCGACCCGTGACCTGCTCACCCTGCTGTTCACCCGTGGGCTGCCCGACGGCGTGGCCCTGCTCGCCACCTACCGAAGCGACGACGTGCACCGGCGCCACCCGCTGGCCGGCGCTCTCGCCGTGTGGTCGCGGCTGCCCGGGCTCACCCGCGTCGAGCTCGGGCCCCTGCCCGACTCCGACCTCCGGCGGGTGGTGCGCCGCGCCGGCGCAGGCCTTGACGACGACGTCGTCGAGCTCGTGGCCCGGCGCGCCGAGGGCAACGCCTTCTTCGCCGAGGAGCTCGCCACGGCCGCCGGCGACCGCGGTGCCGACCCCGCCGACCTGGCCCGGCTGCTGCTCACCCGCGTCGACCGGCTCGACGACACCGCCCAGGCCGTCGTGCGGGTCGCCGCCGTCATCGGCCGCCGGGTGCCCCACGCCCTGCTCGACAAGGTGGCGGGGGTCGATGCCGTGACCCTGGGCGGTGCGCTGCGGGCGGCGGTCGAGCACCACGTGCTCGAGCCGTGGGGGGAGCGGGGCTACGAGTTCCGCCACGCCCTGCTCGCCGAGGCGGTCAGCGACGACCTGCTGCCCGCCGAGCGCCTCCAGCTGCACCGGGCCTGCGTCGAGGCGCTGCGGGACGACCCGGCGCTGGGCACCTCGGCCGACCTCGCGCGGCACGCCCTGGCCGCCGGTGACCGGCCCACCGCCCTGCAGGCCTCGGTCCTCGCCGGTGACGCCGCTCAGCGGATGGGCGGCCCGGCCGAGGCGCTGGCCCACTACGAGATGGCGCTCGCGCTGGCCGACGTCACGCGAGCCCGCGTCGACGGTGCTGGCGACGCCGATGGCGCCGACCCGGCATCCGGGCACGCCCTCACGCTGCGAGCGGCCGCGGCCGCGAACGGCAGCGGACGCACCGGCCGGGCGATGGCCCTGCTGCGCGCCCGGCTCGAGACCGACCTGCCGACGGACCACCAGCGGGCCGAGCTGCTCGGCGCCCTCGCGTTCGCGTCCCGGCTGACCGAGGAGCGCACCGACCGGCTCGGCCTCACGCAGGAGGCCCTGCGCCTGCTGGCCCCGGACGCACCGGTGGGCCTGCGTGTGGGGCTGCTGGCGCGGCGTGCCGAGGCGCTCATGGACAGTGGTGCGGCTGCCCAGGCGCTCGAGGTCGCCGACGAGGCGATGGCGCTGGCGGTGGAGCACGACCTGGCCGTCGACCGCACCGACCTCGCCTCGATCCTCGCCCGGCTCAGCGAGACCTCCGGCGACCCCCGGGAGTCGATCCGCCGGCTCGAGGGGGCGGTGGCGGCCTGGACGCGGGAGCCCGACCTCGCGCTCCTGCGCGCCATGGACATCCTGGCCTCGGTGCACTTCCGCCAGGGTGACCACGAGGTGGCCCTGGCGGCCTTCGAGCGCACCGTGGCCGCGGCCCGCCGGGCCGGCCTGGAGTGGTCGATGTACGGGGTCGACGCCCGCGCCATGGTGGTGACGACCGCCTACGAGATGGGCGAGTGGGACCGCGCCGCAAGCGCTGCCGCACACGACACCGAGACCGGGATGCCGGCCTGGGCCGTCGCCAGCATCGACGCCGCCGCCGGCGGGCTGCTCGCGGCCCGCGGCCAGCTGAGCGCCACCGAGCTGCTCGCCTCGACCCGCCCGTGGTGGTCCGACGACGGCCGCACGGCGGTGCAGTCCGGGATCGCCGCGGTCGACCTGCTGGGCAGCGACGGTGACGTCGACCGGATGCTGGCCGTGCACGACGAGGTCGTCGAGTTCCTGCGCGGCCTGTGGGGACGCGGTCAGGTGGCGGTCGAGGTGCGGCTGGCCGCCCTCGCGATGGGCCACCTCGCCACGGCGCTGCGCACCCGCCCACCGCCCGGTCGCCACGACCTCCTGGCGCAGGTCGACCGGTTGTGGCTGCAGGCCGAAGCGGTGTGGGGCGAGGGCTCGCTGCTGCACCCACCGCTGCTCGAGGGCCGGGCGTGGCAGGTGCGGGCGGCGGCCGAGCACCAGCGGGCCCGGTGGGCCGGTGGCGACGACGTGTCCGTCGACGAGCTCGTGGCCCGGTGGCGCGAGGTCGTCGACCTGTTCGAGCAGTACGGCGAGCGCTACGAGGCGGCGCGCGGACGGTGGCGCCTCGCCGAGGTGCTTCTCGCAGCCGGCGACCCGAGCGCCGTCGCCGAGCTGCGCCTCGCTCGCGAGACGGCGCAGGCGCTGGGCGCGACGCCCCTGGTCGCGGCCCTGGACCAGCTGTCCCCGCGTGCGGACCGGGCCCACGGCACGCTCACCGCCCGCGAGGCCGAGGTGCTGGGCCTGCTCGCCGAGGGCCGCTCCAACGGCGAGATCGGCCGGGCCCTGTTCATCAGCACCAAGACGGCCAGCGTGCACGTGTCGAACATCCTGGCCAAGCTCGGCGCGGCATCGCGCGGAGAGGCCGTGGCGCTGGCCCGAGCCTCAGGCCTGCTCGAGCACTGACCTGGCGGCGTCCGCCCGTGTCGTCACCGCGCCTCCTCGCCGACGTAGCGCGAGGATGCCGTGGGTCAGCGCCACCACGAGCAGGCTGGCGCCGAGCATGTGTGCGATGACGAGCGCCTCGGGCAGGCCGGTGAAGTACTGCACGTAGCCGATCAGCCCCTGCGCCAGTGCCACGCCGAGCACGACCAGCCAGGCCCGTGCCGGCCCGCGCTCGTCGTCGACGGCGGTCAGCCGCGCGGCGAGCCAGGTGGCGACGACCAGCCCGATGAAGATCATCACCAGGTCGGCATGCAGCCACGACACCGTGCGCGGGTCGAACCCGAACCGGTTCGGCTCGTCGGCGTCGCCCGAGTGCGGGCCGGAGCCCGTCACCACGGTGCCGAGGGCCAGCACGGCGCCGCCGACCACCACGGTGACCCATGCGAGCCGGGTCACCAGCGGTGCGACCAGCGCCCGCGGTGCGCCGGCCCCCTCGTGCCGGGCGAACCACAGGTAGGACGACACGGCCACCAGGCCCATCGACACCAGGAAGTGCGCGGCCACGATGGCCGGGTTGAGCCCGAGCAGCACCGTGACGCCGCCGAGCAGCGCCTGGCCGAGGACACCGGCGAGCACCAGCGCGGCACCCACCTTCATCGCGCGCCGCGGAGCCCAGCGCCACACGGCCAGCACGGTCGCGACGGCGAGCACGAGGAGCACGCCGGTCAGGGTGCGGTTGCCGAACTCGATGTACTTGTGGAAGCCCTCGGCCTGCTCGACGGTCGGCGTGATCGAGCCGTCGGTGCACTCGGGCCAGGTCGGGCAGCCGAGGCCGCTGCCCGTGACCCGCACCAGGCCGCCGGTCACGACGATGCCGACCTCGGCCACCAGGTTGGCCAGGAGGACGGGGGCCAGCCAGCGGGAGCCGGTGCCCGGCGCCCTCTCGGGGGCGGGGGAGGTGGTGCTCGTGCTCGTCACGCCACAAGGTTACGGCGGCGGCGGGCCGCGGCCGGAACCGGTCGGTCAGTCGCCCCAGCGGAAGAACCGGCGGGCGAGCGCACCGCCGGCCAGGCCCCACACCACCAGCACCGCCCACTGCGGCCACGGCCACCCACCGCCGACGACGGCCGAGCGCATCGCGTCGCCGAGGGCACCGGAGGGCAGCAGCGCGGCCACGGTGCCGAGCGCTGCGGGCAGCAGGTCGGTGGGGAAGAGCACGCCGAGCCCGAGCAGCACCACCCAGACCAGGTTGGCGATGGCGAGCACGGCCTCGGCGCGCACCGTGCCGGCGAGCAGCAGCGCCAGGGCCACGAACGCGGCGCTCCCCAGCAGCAGCGTCACCAGCATCGGCAGGATGCCGCCCGCCTCAAGCCGCGCCCCCAGCGCCAGTCCCAGCGCCCCGAGCACGACGACCTGCACGCCGAGCACCGAGAGCACCGCCAGGCACTTCGCGGCGAGCAGGCCACCACGACCCAGCGGCGTGGTGCCCAGCAGGCGCAGCACCCCGGCCCGGCGGTCGAAGCCGGTGGAGATGGCCTGCCCGGTGAAGGCGGTGGAGACGACCGCCAGCGCCAGGGCCCCGGCGAGGGCGACGTCGGCGCGGGGCTCCGGCCCGAGGTCGGGCACCGAGGCCAGCGTCAGCCCCACCAGGGCCAGGGCGGGCAGCACCACCGACACGAGCAGCTGCTCGCCGTTGGCGAGCAGCGACCGCGTCTCGAAGGACGCCCGCGAGAGCACCCGCTGCCGGGGCGGCCCAGCCGACGAGGGACGGTCCGGAGCCACCGCGCTCACCGCGCCGCCCGGCTGGTCAGGGAGAAGTAGACGTCCTCGAGCGAGCGCCCGCCGCGCACCTCGTGCAGCGTGCCGTCGGCCACGACCCGCCCGGCCGCCATGATGACGACCCGGTCGGCCAGCCGCTCGGCCTCCTCGAAGGAGTGGGTGGTCACCACGACGCAGGCGCCGCGGGCCGCCTCGGCCCGCACCAGGTCCCAGACCTCCAGGCGGGCGTGCGGGTCGAGCCCGGCGGTCGGCTCGTCGAGGAAGAGCACGTCGGCGTGCGGGAGCAGGGCCGCGGCCAGCGCCACCCGCTGGCGCTGGCCACCAGACATCCGGCGCACGGTGGTGCCGGCGAACGCGGCGATGCCCAGCCGGTCGACCAGCTCGTCGAGCGGGGCCGGGGCGGCATACAGCGCGGCCAGGTGCCGCAGCAGTGGCAGCGGCCGGCTGGTGGTCGGCAGCCCGCCCTCCTGCAGCATCACCCCGACGCGCGCCCGGTGGTCGGGCCCCGCGCGCCACGGGTCACGGCCGAGCACCTGCACGGAACCGGCATCCGGGCGTTGCAGGCCCTCGAGGCACTCGATCGTGGTGGTCTTGCCGGCACCGTTGGGGCCGAGCAGCGCGGTCACCGTGCCGCTCGTCGCCGACCACGAGGCGCCGTCGACGGCCGTGGTCGCCGCGAACGACTTGCGCAGGTCGCGCACCAGCACTGCCCCGGTCACGGCTCGACATCCTAGGCTGGCGCCCATGCCCCGCATCGACAGGGAGGCCGCGCCCGCCACCACGGTGGCCGCCGCACCCGCCGCCCTCGCCCTCCTGCTCGGCCGACCGCGGACGGCGGCCGCCCTGGGTCTCCTCCCCGTCGCCGTGGCGGCCTTCTTCCGCGACCCCGACCGCACCCCCGACTCCGCTGCCGTGCCGGTCGACGACGTGCTGTCGCCGGCCGACGGCAAGGTCATGCACGCGGGCGCCGCCGTCGACGGGCTACCCCCGCAGGGGGAGTGGCAGCAGGTCAGCATCTTCCTGTCGGCGTTCGACGTGCACATCAACCGGGCGCCCTACGGCGGCCGGGTCGTCGAGGTCGTCCAGCGCCCCGGGAAGTGGCTCGCCGCGTACAAGCACGAGAGCGCCCACCTCAACGAGCGCAGCGACATCACCGTCGAGCGGCAGGTCGGCGACGAGCTGCGCCGGGTGCACTTCCGGCAGATCGTGGGGCTGATGGCGCGCCGGGTGGTCACGCGGGTCTCCGAGGCCGACGAGCTCACCACCGGGCAGCGGGTGGGACTGATGAAGTTCGGCTCGCGGATGGACGTGTTCGTGCCGCCCGAGTGCGACCTGCTCGTCTCCACCGGGGACCGGGTGGTGGGCGGCGAGACCGTGATCGCCCGGTGGGCGCGCCCGGCGCGGGTGACCGGGTGACCAGTCCGGCGGCGCCGGGGCGTCGCCGCATCCTCGACCGCTGGCGGCTGGTGTCGCCCACCGGGGCACGGGTCGTCTCGCTGCGCCAGCTCCCCAAGCGCGAGCGCGCCCGGCTGCTGGCGCCGAGCGCGTTCACCACCTTGAACATGATCAGCGGCCTGTCCTCGGTGATGCTCGCGTTCGACGGGCACTTCACGCTGGCCGCGGCGCTCATCGCGGTGTCGATCGTGCTCGACATCGCCGACGGCTTCGTGGCGCGCCTGATCGGGGCCACCTCGCCGTTCGGCCTGCAGCTCGACTCGCTCGCCGACCTCATCTCGTTCGGGCTGGCCCCGGCGATCCTGGTCCACACCTGGGCGCTCGACGAGTGGCCCATCCTGTCGTGGCTGGCGGCGTTCTTCTGGCTGGCCTGCGCGGCGTTCCGGCTGGCCCGGTTCAACGTCACCATCGACCCGCTGGCCGACAAGCGCTACTTCGTGGGGCTGCCCTCGCCCGGAGCGGCCGCCGTCGTCATGGCGACCATCCTGGCGCTGGACTCCCCGCACTTCGGCCCGGGCACCGGCCCCTGGCAGGCGTGGTTCCCCCTGCTGGTCTCCGTGGTGCCGGCGCTGCTCATGGTGATGACCGTGCGGTTCCGCTCGTTCCGCAACCTGCTCTCGCCGCGCACCCGCAACGGCCGGCTCACCACCGCGGGCGTCGCACTGGCCATCCTCGGTGGCCTGCTGTTCGCCCCCGGCCTGACCAGCCTCGTCGTGGCCTACGGCTACGTGCTGACCGCGCCCCTCGGCGTGCTCACCGCGCCGCTGCGCGAGCGGTGGCTCGGGCCGGAGTCGGTCGCACCACCCCGGCGCCGGATGCCGTCGGTCTTCCTCCCGCTCGACGACGAGGAGGTCGAGGACGAGGTCGAGGCCGACCACGGGATGGACGAGTCCGCCGAGCCCGTCGAGGGGGGTCTGGAGCACGGCGTCGAGAGTTAGGTCACCCTTCCTTGGACAGGGTCGAGGCAATTACCTAACATGGGTGTGTGGTTAATGCCGATGCCAACGTCCTCGAGTCGCGCACCCGCGA
>JBJMHU010000153.1:0-9582 GCA_045807225.1 Ornithinibacter sp.
CGCCTCGATCACTACAACCTCGATTTCGAGGACTCGAACCCGTTCTGTGGCGACGAGCAGCACGTGTTCATCAGCCTCGACGACGACGGCCGGGTCGCCGAGGTCGCCTTCGAGGGCAAGGGTTGCGCGATCTCGACCGCGGCCACCTCCATGCTCACCGACGAGCTCCAGGGCATGAGCCGCGAGGAGCTCCTTCAGCTGCCGAAGGAGTTCGTCCTCGACCTACTCGGGATCGACATCTCGGCGACCCGGATCAAGTGCGCCCTGCTCGGCCTGAAGGTGGTCAAGGGCGCCGGCCTCGGCCAGCCCGCCGACTGGGAGGACGAGGGCGAGCGGGGCGAACCGACCGAGGCAGCGCGTTCGGGCATCTGACGCTCCGCCTCCGGCGTCGCTAAAATCCGACTTCGGAGGTAGGATTAACGTGATGACGAGCACAAGCACCGACGACGAGACCGTAGTGGCCGAGAGCATCACCGTCTGCCGGGCGGAAGAGCTCCCCGAGGGAGCGATGCGCCTGGTCGAGGCCGAGGGGCGAAAGATCGGCGTCTTTCGTTGCGGCGGCGAGCTGTATGCGATCGAGGACCGCTGCTCGCATGACGACGGTCCGCTGGCCGAGGGGGAGTTCGACGCGGGCACCTGTACAGTGGAGTGTCCCCGGCACGGCTCGCTATTCGACCTCCGCACCGGGAGGCCGAAGACCCTCCCCGCATTCCTGCCTGTTGAAACGTTCGAGGCCCGGATCGAGAACGGCGAAGTGAAGCTGGATCACTGATGGCGACTCCAGAAACAAAGGCACGTAGCAACGAGCAGAGCGCGCTGAAGGAGATCGGCGCCGACTACGCGGAGCGCTTCGGCTTCCACGATCCCGAGACCGGCTACGCCTATAAGGCGCCCAAGGGTCTCTCAGAGCAGGTCGTCCGCGACATCTCCGGTTACAAGTCGGAACCGGACTGGATGCGCGAGTTCCGACTCAAGGCTCTGGAGCACTTCCGGGCGCGCCCAACGCCGAGGTGGGGCGGAAACTTGGCCCAGATCGACTGGGAGAACATCCACTACTTCGTCCGGGCCTCGGAGAAGAACAGCCGTAGCTGGGAAGAGGTCCCGGACGACATCAAGAAGACCTTCGACCGGCTCGGCATCCCCGAGGCCGAGCGCAAGTTCCTCTCCGGGGTCGGCGCCCAGTACGAATCAGAGGTCGTCTACCACCAGGTCCGCGAAGACCTCGAGAAGCAGGGCGTGATCTTCATGGACATGGACTCCGGCCTGCGCGAGCATGAGGACATCGTGCGCGAGTACTGGGCCACCGTGATCCCACCCAACGACAACAAGCTGGCGGCGCTCAACTCGGCGGTCTGGTCGGGCGGCTCGTTCGTCTACGTGCCGGCTGGCGTCAAGGTCGAGATGCCGCTCCAGGCCTACTTCCGCATCAACACCGAGAACATGGGCCAGTTCGAGCGCACCCTGATCATCGCCGACGAGGGCTCCTACGTTCACTACGTCGAGGGCTGCACCGCGCCGATCTACAAGAGCGACAGCCTGCACTCCGCCGTCGTCGAGATCATCGTCAAGAAGAACGCCCGGGTGCGCTACACGACCATCCAGAACTGGTCCAACAACGTCTACAACCTCGTCACCAAGCGGGCCACCTGCGCCGAGGGCGCCACCATGGAGTGGATCGACGGCAACATCGGGTCCAAGGTCACGATGAAGTACCCCGCCGTCTTCCTGCTGGGCGAGCACGCCCGCGGCGAGACGCTGTCCATCGCCTTCGCCGGCGAGGGCCAGCACCAGGACGCCGGCTCGAAGATGGTGCACGCGGCGCCCAACACCAGCAGCTCGATCGTCTCCAAGTCGGTGGCCCGCGGTGGTGGCCGCACCTCCTACCGCGGCCTGGTGCAGATCATGGAGGGCGCGCACGGCTCGAAGAGCTCGGTGGTCTGCGACGCGCTGCTCGTCGACACGATCAGCCGCTCCGACACCTACCCCTACGTCGACATCCGGGAGGACGACGTGCAGATGGGCCACGAGGCCACCGTCTCCAAGGTGTCCGAGGACCAGATGTTCTACCTGATGTCCCGAGGCATGTCCGAGGAGGAGGCGATGGCGATGATCGTGCGCGGCTTCGTCGAGCCCATCGCCAAGGAGCTCCCGATGGAGTACGCCCTCGAGCTCAACCGCCTCATCGAGCTCCAGATGGAAGGAGCAGTGGGCTGAATGAGCCTGCTCACCCCCCAGCGCCCGACCCCGGGCGCGCACACCGACAGCGCCGCGACGATGGTCCCCGACCAGTCGCGCGCCGAGCGCACGACGTCGTATGCCGTCGCCGACTTCCCGCTGCCCACCGGCCGCGAGGAGGAGTGGCGGTTCACGCCGGTCGACCGCCTCGGTGCGCTGTTCCACGACGAGGCCACCGGTGCCTGCCTGGAGTGGAGCGAGTCGCTCCCCGACGGCGTCACGCTCGGCACGGCATCCGTCGACGAGTGGCGCGCCAGCGGCGCACCGGCCCCCGGTGACCGTGCCGCCGCCGTCGCCGCCGCCCACAGCGGTGGCGTCGCGGTGCTCGACATCCCCGCCGACGCCGACCTCGACGAGCCGGTGCGCATCCGGCTCACCGGCACGGCGCGCGAGGTCGTGCACGGCCACCTGCTGGTGCGGGCCGGACGGTTCTCCCGCGCCACCGTCGTGCTCGAGCACACCGGCACCTCGCAGTACAGCGAGGTCGTCTCGGTCGTCGCCGCCGACGGTGCGCAGGTCACCCTGGTCACCGTGCAGGAGTGGGACGACGACGCGCACCACCTGGCGCAGCACGACCTGGTCATCGGGCGCGACGCCACCGTGCGGCACATCGCCGTCACCATCGGCGGCGGCATCGTGCGGTTCAACACCAACGCGTCCTACACGGGTCCCGGCGGCTCGTTCGAGGGCCTGGGCGTCTACTTCGCGGATGCCGGGCAGCACCTCGAGCACCGCCTCTTCGTCGACCACGCGGCGCCGCACTGCCACTCCAACGTCGAGTACAAGGGGGCGCTGCAGGGCGACACCGCGCACACCGTGTGGGTCGGCGACGTGCTGATCCGCGCCAGCGCCGAGGGCACCGACACCTACGAGCTCAACCGCAACCTCGTGCTCACCGCGGGGGCGCGCGCCGACTCGGTGCCCAACCTCGAGATCGAGACCGGTGAGATCAAGGGTGCAGGGCACGCTTCTGCCACAGGGCGGTTCGACGACCAGCAGCTGTTCTACCTGATGGCGCGCGGCATCCCCGAGGACGAGGCGCGCCGCCTCGTCGTGCGGGGGTTCTTCGCCAGCGTCGTGGGGCGCATCGGCGTGCCCGAGGTGCAGGAGCGCCTGATGGACGCCATCGAGCGCGAGCTCGCCGGAGATGTCGCCGAGCGCGAGCTCGCCGGAGGTGCTGCGTGAGCGAGCAGCTGACCGACACCGGCTTCGTGCGGGTCTGCCGGCTCGACGAGCTGCCGCCCGTGGGTGCCGCCCTGGCCGAGATCGAGGGCCGCCGGGTGTCCATCGTGCGCACCGACGACGGCGACGTGCACTGCGTCGACGACACCTGCACGCACGCCAACGTCTCGCTGTCCGAGGGAGAGCTCGACGGCTGCACCCTCGAGTGCTGGCTGCACGGCTCGCGCTTCGACCTGCGCACCGGCGAGCCCACCGGCCCGCCCGCCATCACCCCCATCGCCGTCCACACCGTCCGCATCGAGGGCGACGACGTCTTCGTCGCCCTGTCCGAGGAGAGCTGAACCCATGTCCACCCTTGAGATCAAGGACCTGCACGTCTCCGTCGACACCGAGGAGGGCGCCAAGGAGATCCTGCGTGGCGTCACCCTGACGATCCGCTCCGGCGAGACCCACGCGATCATGGGCCCGAACGGCTCGGGAAAGTCGACCCTGGCCTACTCGGTGGCCGGTCACCCGAAGTACACCGTCACCTCCGGCTCGGTCACCCTCGACGGCGAGGACGTCCTCGCGATGAAGGTCGACGAGCGCGCCCGCGCCGGCCTGTTCCTGGCAATGCAGTACCCCGTCGAGGTCCCCGGCGTCACCGTCTCCAACTTCCTGCGCACCGCCAAGACCGCCATCGACGGCGAGGCCCCCAAGCTGCGCACCTGGGTCAAGGACATGAAGGGCGCCATGGCACAGCTGCGCATGGACCCCGCCTTCGCCGAGCGCAACGTCAACGAGGGCTTCTCCGGTGGCGAGAAGAAGCGCCACGAGATCCTGCAGATGGAGCTGCTGCGGCCCAAGTTCGCGGTGCTCGACGAGACCGACTCCGGGCTCGACGTCGACGCCCTGCGCGTCGTCTCCGAGGGCGTCAACCGGGCCAAGGAGGCCACCGGCGCCGGCGTGCTGCTCATCACGCACTACACCCGCATCCTGCGCTACATCGAGCCCGACTTCGTGCACGTCTTCGTCGACGGCCGGATCGCCGAGGAGGGCGGCAAGGAGCTCGCCGACCGCCTCGAGGCCGAGGGCTACGACCGCTTCCTCCCCGCCGCCGTCGAGACGGTCGAGGCCTGAGTTGTCTGCCGCCCCCCTTCCCGACGAGGAGCTCGCCCGCATCCGGGCGGACTTCCCCATCCTGGCGCGCACCGTGCGCGGGGGGCACCCGCTGGTCTACCTCGACTCGGGTGCCACCTCGCACAAGCCGCGCCAGGTGCTCGACGCCGAGCGCGGGTTCTACGAGCACACCAACGCCGCGGTGCACCGCGGCGCGCACCAGCTCTCCGAGGAGGGCACCGACGCCTACGAGTCGGCGCGCGCGACCATCGGCGCCTTCATCGGCGCCCGGGCCGACGAGGTCGTCTTCACCCGCAACGCCACCGAGGCCATCAACCTGGTCGCCTACGCCTTCACCAACGGCGCGCACGGCGGCGGCGGTGGGCACGGCGACCGCTTCACCCTGCGCCCCGGCGACGAGGTGCTCGTCACCGAGATGGAGCACCACGCCAACCTGATCCCGTGGCAGGAGGCCTGCCGGCGCACCGGCGCCACGCTGCGCTGGGTGCCGGTCACCCCCGACGGCCGCCTCGACCTCACCGACCTCGACACCCTGCTCACCGAGCGCACCAAGGTCTTCGCGTTCACCCACGTCTCGAACGTGCTCGGCACCCTCAACCCCGTCAAGCAGCTCACCGAGCGTGCCCACGCGGTCGGGGCGCTGGTCGTGCTCGACGCCTGCCAGTCGGTGCCGCACCTGCCGGTCGCCGTCGACGACCTTGGTGTCGACTTCCTCGCGTTCTCCGGGCACAAGATGTTCGGGCCGCTCGGCATCGGCGTGCTCTGGGGCCGCCCCGAGCTGCTCGACGAGATGCCGGTGTTCCTCACCGGCGGCTCGATGATCGAGACCGTCACGATGGAGGGCTCCACCTACGCCCCGGCGCCGCAGAAGTTCGAGGCCGGCGTGCCGGTCGCCGCCCAAGCCGTCGGCCTGGCCGCGGCGTGCGACTACCTCACCGAGCTCGGGCTCGACCGGGTGCACGCCCACGAGCAGGCGCTCACCCGGCGGCTGCTCGAGGGCCTGGCGCTGCGCCCGTGGGTGCGGGTGCTCGGCCCCGACGACCTGCGCGAGCGCGGGGGAGCGGTGGCCTTCGTCGTCGACGGCGTGCACGCCCACGACGTCGGGCAGGTGCTCGACGACAGCGGCGTGGCCGTGCGGGTCGGCCACCACTGCGCGTGGCCGCTGCACCGGGCGCTCAAGGCGCAGGCCAGCACCCGCGCCAGCTTCGCCGCCTACTCCACGCCCGGCGAGGTCGACGCCCTCCTCGAGGCGCTCGACCGCGTGCCGGCGATGTTCGGGCTCGAGGTGGCGGTCTGATGGACCTCTACCAGGAGCTCATCCTCGAGCACTACAAGCGTCCCGTGCGGGCCGGTCTGCGCGACCCCTTCGAGGCCGAGGTGCACCACGTCAACCCCACCTGTGGCGACGAGGTCACCCTGCGGGTGCACGTCACCGGCACCGGTGACGACGCCGTGGTGGAAGACGTGTCCTACGACGCCATGGGCTGCTCGATCAGCGTCGCCTCCGCGTCGATCCTCGCCGAGGAGATCACCGGCGAGTCAGTGGCGCAGGCCCGCGAGACCGTCGAGGCGATGCGCTCGATGCTCACCAGCAAGGGCCAGGACCCCGGCGACGAGGAGCAGATCGGCGACGGCGTCGCCCTCTCCGGGGTCGCGAAGTACCCCGCCCGGGTGAAGTGCGCCCTCCTGTCCTGGATGGCCTTCACCGACGCACTGCACCAGGCCGAAGGAGCCCACGCATGACCGAGACCACCACCAGCAACGGCCCCGGCTCGCGGGCCAACGTCGCCGACGTCGAGGAGGCGCTGAGGGACGTCGTCGACCCCGAGCTCGGCATCAACGTCGTCGACCTCGGCCTCGTCTACGGCATCACCGTCGACGGCCAGAACCACGCCGTCATCGACATGACGCTCACCTCGGCGGCCTGCCCGCTCACCGACGTCATCGAGGACCAGACCGAGCAGTCGCTCGAGGGCCTGGTCGCCTCGTACCGGGTGAACTGGGTCTGGATGCCGCCGTGGGGCCCCGACAAGATCACCGACGACGGCCGCGAGCAGCTGCGCGCCCTCGGCTTCAACATCTGACCAGCAGCCCCCTCGTGACCCGCAGAGTCGTCGAGGTCGCCCCCGCGCGCCTCGACGGCTGGCTGGAACGCTTCGCTGCCAACAACCCCGACGGCCCCCAGCGGGTCGTCGGGGTCGTGCGTTTCGACCACGACCCGCTCGCCGTCGTGCTCGTGCGCCGGGGCGGGTATGCCGTGGGCACCGGCTCGGGCGGCCGGCTCACCTCCCACAAGGTGGGCAGCCGCTACGTGCAGTCGCGCACGGCCGCCGGTGGCTGGAGCCAGCAGCGCTTCGCCCGGCGCCGGGCGAACCAGGCCGACGGCCTGGTCGGTGCCGCCGTCGAGCACGCGGTGCGGCTGCTCACCGGCATGCACCCCGGGGGTGTCGTGCTCGGTGGCGACAAGGCGCTCGTGGCGAGCCTGCTCGAGGACCCGCGGCTGGCCGGCCTCCGGGACCTGCCGCGCCGCGAGCTCTACGACCTGCCCGACCCGCGGCTCGAGGTGCTCGAGAAGGCCCTCGAGCGCGGCCGGGCGGTGCGCGTCACCATCGAGGAGTAGGCGAACCGGCTCACTCGACGGGCGCGCCCGTGAAGGTGTTGCACTGGTTGAGGTCGCCGGTCGTGTAGCCCTGGAGGAACCAGCGCTGCCGTGCCTCCGCGGAGCCGTGGGTCCAGGTCTCCGGGTTGACCCGGCCGGAGGTGGCCTGCTGGATGCGGTCGTCGCCGACCGACGCGGCAGCCGAGAGCGCGTCCTTGATGTCCTGGTCGGTCAGCGGCTTGAGGAACGGCGTACCGGTCTTCTGGTCGCCGACCGTCGAGGCGTGCTTGGCCCAGACCCCGCCGAGGCAGTCGGCCATCAGCTCGGTCTTCACCGAGCCGGACTCGGCTCCCTGCGGGTCCTGCTGGGCCTGGTCGAGCAGGCCGAGCTGGTCCTGCAGCGCGTGCCCGTACTCGTGGGCGACGACGTACTCCTGCGCGAGCGGCCCACCGCTGGAACCGAACTGGTCCTGCAGGACCTGGAAGAAGCTGGCGTCGATGTAGACCCGCTGGTCGAGCGGGCAGTAGAACGGGCCCACCTGGTTGCTCGCGGTGCCGCAGGCGGACCGGGCGCTGCCGTTGTAGAGCACGGTGCGCGTCGGCTGCCACTCCTTGCCGAAGCGCGGCATCTCCGAGGCCCAGAACGCCTGCACCGAGTTCACCGTGCCGATGACGCGGCACTCGGTGTCCTTGTTGGCGTCGGCACCGGACTTGCACTTCTCGAACGAGTTGGCGCTCTGGCTGCCGCCGGTGTCGACCTGGCTCGGGTCGATGCCCGCCGTCGAGCCGTCGTTGCCACCGAACACGCCGTTGAACAACAGCGTGAGGATCAGGATGACGATGCCGCCCAGGCCGCCGCCGACGACCATGCCGCCGGGTGCACCACCGCCACCGCCGCCGGAGGACACCTGGGAGGTGTCGAGGGAGACGTTGTCGTTGAAGCTCATGCTCGGGCCTCCGGGGGGCAGGTACGTGGACCGCGCGGAGCGCGCGGGCACCTAGACTAGAGGCCGACTGCCCGTCGCCGTGCCTTCCCTGCGCACCCTTGACGTGCGCGTCCGCCCCGTCCCGAAAGGCCAGACCGTGATCACCGCTGCCTCCGTCGAGCTGCGCGCGGGCTCCCGCCTGCTGCTCGACGCCGCATCGTTCCGGGTGGCCCCGGGCGACCGGGTGGGGCTGGTCGGCCGCAACGGCGCGGGGAAGACCACGCTGACCAAGGCCCTGGCCGGGGTCAGCCAGCCCGCCGCCGGCACGATCACCCGCAGCGGCGAGGTGGGCTACCTGCCGCAGGACCCGCGCACCGGCGACCTGCACATCACCGCCCGTGACCGGGTGCTCTCGGCCCGCGGGCTCGACACCATCGTGCGCGACCTGCGTGCCGCCGAGCAGGCGATGGCCAGCGAGACCGGCGAGAAGCAGGACAAGGCGATGCGCCGCTACGGCCGCCTCGAGGCCGAGTTCACGGCGGCCGGCGGGTATGCCGCCGAGTCCGAGGCCGCCCAGATCGCCGGTGCCCTCGGGCTCGACGAGCGGGTGCTGGGCCAGGAGCTGGGCACGCTCTCCGGTGGCCAGCGCCGCCGCATCGAGCTGACCCGCATCCTGTTCTCCGGCGCCGAGACCCTGCTCCTCGACGAGCCGACCAACCACCTCGACGCCGACTCGATCGCCTGGCTGCGCGACCACCTCAAGGGCTACCGCGGGGGTCTCGTGGTCATCTCGCACGACGTCGAGCTGCTCGACGCCGTGGTCAACAAGGTGTTCCACCTCGACGCCAACCGCGGGGAGCTCGACCAGTACAACCTGGGCTGGAAGGCCTACCTCCTGCAGCGCGAGACCGACGAGCGCCGGCGCAAGCGCGAGCGGGCCAACGCCGAGAAGAAGGCCTCGGTGCTGATGGCCCAGGCCGACAAGATGCGGGCCAAGGCCACCAAGACCGTCGCCGCCCAGAACATGGCCCGCCGCGCCGAGCGGCTGCTGAGCGGCCTCGAGGCCGAGCGCACCCACGACAAGGTCGCCAAGCTGCGCTTCCCGAAGCCCTCGCCGTGCGGCAAGACGCCGCTGCGCGCCAGCGGCCTCTCGCGCTCCTACGGGTCGCAGGAGGTCTTCACCGACGTCGACCTCGCCATCGACCGTGGGTCTCGCGTCGTCGTGCTGGGCCTCAACGGCGCCGGCAAGACCACCCTGCTGCGCATGCTGGCCGGTGTCGACAGCCCCGACACCGGCCAGGTCGAGCCCGGGCACGGCCTGAAGATCGGCTACTACGCGCAGGAGCACGAGAACCTCGACGTCGGGCGCACCGTGCTCGAGAACATGAAGTCGGCCGCACCCGACCTCGGCGAGACCGACGTGCGCAAGGTGCTCGGCTCGTTCCTGTTCAGCGGCGACGACGTCGAGAAGCCGGCAGCGGTGCTCTCCGGCGGGGAGAAGACGCGGCTGGCGCTGGCCGCG